>NZ_JAUSYK010000001.1:3308946-3609760 GCF_030816855.1 Arthrobacter sp. B3I4
CAAGCCCGACCCCCGTACCGCGGTTTGCGGCGGCGTGACCCTCATGCGGATCTTCGAGGAAGCCGGACTCCCGCAGGGGCTGCTGTCACTGCTGCCCGGCGGCGCGGACATCGGTGCCGCCGTCGTCGAAGCCCCCGAGGTGCGGGTGATCGCCTTTACCGGCTCGACGGCGGCGGGCCGGAAGATCGGCGAAACAGCCGGCCGGCTGCTCAAGCGCGCGCACCTTGAGCTGGGCGGCAACAACGCGCTGATCGTGCTGCCGGGCGCGGATCTGGCCAAGGCGGCCTCCGCGGCCGCGTTCGGGTCCTTTATGCACCAGGGCCAGATCTGCATGGCAGCCGGCCGGCACATTGTGCACGAGGACATTCATGATGACTACGTGGCGGCGCTGGCCGAGAAGGCCGGGCACCTGCCGGTCGGAGACCCGAAGAGCGGCACCGTTGCACTGGGACCGGTGATTGACGAGCGGCAGCTGCTGCGGGTGGACGGGATCGTGCAGGAGGCTGTGCTCGCAGGCGCACGGCTGGCCGCCGGCGGCAGCCACGACGGCCGCTTCTACCAGCCCACTGTGCTGGTGGATCTGAATGAAGCCAGCCCGGCCTGGAAGGACGAAATTTTCGGCCCCGTGGCGCCGGTGATGAAGTTCTCCACCGTGGACGAGGCCGTGGCGCTGGCCAATGACAACGAATACGGCCTGTCCATCGGCATCCTGGGTGACGTCGGGATGGCTATGACAATCGCTGACCGGCTCGACTCCGGCAAGGTGCACATCAACGAGCAAACGGTCTCCGACGAGGCGAACTCGCCGTTCGGCGGAATGAAGAACTCCGGCAACGGTTCACGCATCGGCGGCCACCACGCCAACATGGAGTCCTTCACGGAGATCCAGTGGCTCACCGTGCGCCCGGACATCGCGCCGTACCCGTTCTAGGCCGGGCGGGCGACTGGCTCGAACACGGACGAGCCGATCATGAAGATGCCGCGCTGCGGGATCCAAAAGTCCCCCAGCCGGTCCTGGACCGGCAGCGAGGCAACCTGCCCGAGGTCCTTTCCCCGCAGGTGCGCCTTGCTCCCCTGCACAAACCACATCTGCCGGGGCCGGGCGCCGAAGGCCTGGCCGTTGGGCACCCTGCCGGTCAGTCCGATGTGTCCGGCGCCCAGCGCAGGGCCGGCGACGGCGCCCATCGCCCGCAGGAACGTCGGGCTGCGCCACAGCCCCTCCGGCACCGACCCGGCCACGGCCGACATGAGCCGGGTGACCGGCGTGGCATGCAGCGTCACGTCCCAGCTGAGGTCGAGCCCGTCTCCGCCCTCCACGGTGAAGGAATAGTCATTACGCCAGCGGACGGTGATCCCCGACGTCGACGCAGACGCGAGGACGCTGCCGAAGTAGCGCGGACAGGAGAACGCCGGGGCGGTCGTGCTGTGCATCGTCCAGGCGCCGGCCGGATCGCGGATCCACACAGAGGTGTAGCCCGGGCCCACCGAGGAGGCGGCAAAATGCCGCAAAGCCAGGACGTAACCGGAGCTAAACGGAACGCCCATCACGCCGTAGCCGGCGAACCGCTCATCCGGACCGGAAGGCAGCACCGGGTTGCGTTCCGCGGACTCGGCAAGGGTGCGAGGGCTCTGCATGGCTAGGCCTCCGTAAAGGTTACATATGGACGTGAAGCCGCCGTGCTGCTTCGGAGATGGAGCCGCTCAGCGAGGGGTACACCGTAAAGGTGCTGGCGACGTCGTCGACATGCATTTTTTGCGTGACGGCGAGGGAAATCGGGAAAATCAGCTCGGATGCGTTCGGGCCCACAACGACCCCGCCTATGACCGTGCCGGAACCCTTGCGGGCGAAGATCTTAATGAAGCCGTCCCTGTGGTTGCGCATCTTGGCGCGGGCGTTGCTGCGCAGCGACAGCTTGATTACGTCGCCCTGGTACTTGCCGGAGTCAATTTCTGCCTCCGAGACGCCCACGTTCGCGATTTCGGGCGAGGTGAAGATGTTCGAGGCCACCTGGTGCAGCTTGAGTGGAGTAACACTGTCGCCCAGGAAGTGGGCGATCGCGATGCGGCCCTGCATGGCAGCGACGGATGCCAGGGCCAGCACGCCGGTGCAGTCGCCGGCGGCGTAGATGTTCGGCGCGGTGGTGCGGGAGACGCCGTCGACCTTGATGTGGCCGCTCTCGGTCAGCGCGACGCCGGCCTCCTCAAGGCCGATCCCCGCGGTGTTCGGGATGGAGCCCACGGCCACCAGGCAGTGGCTGCCGTTCACCTTAGACCCGTCGGCGAGGGTGACGACGACGCCGTCATCCGTGCGCTCCACGGTTTCGGCCCGTGCCCGGGACAGCACCTTGACGCCACGGCGCTCGAAGACGGCTTCCAGGACCTCCGCCGCGTCGGCGTCCGAGCCGGGCAGCACCCGGTCCCGGCTGGAGATCAGCGTGACCTTGGAACCCAGGCCGTTGTACGCGGAGGCGAATTCGGCGCCGGTGACGCCGGAACCCACGACGATCAGTTCCTCGGGAAGCTCGTCCAGGTTGTAGATCTGCGCCCAGTTCAGGATCCGCACCCCGTCGGGCCGGGCGGTGGGCAGCTCACGCGGGTGCGCGCCGACGGCGAGCAGCACGGCGTCTGCTTCGATGGTCTCGGTACCCTCTGCCGTGAGGACTTCGATGGTGTGGCTGTCCAGCATCTTGCCGGAGCCGATCAGGATGCGGACACCCTGGTTCTCAAGGCCCTTGCGGATGTCGGTGGACTGCTGCCGGGCCAGGCCCAGCAGCCGGTCGTTGATGTGCTTGAGGTCCGCGCGCATCGTTGGGCTGCAGTCGCCGCCGTCGAGGTCGAACTTCACGCCCAGTTCGCCGGCCTCGCCCACGCGGGTCATCAGGTCCGCCGTCGCGATCAGGGTCTTGGACGGTACGACGTCGGTCAGCACCGCGGATCCGCCGAGCCCCGCACGCTCAACAATGGTGACCTGCGCCCCCAGCGACGCGGCGACCATGGCGGCTTCGTAGCCACCGGGCCCTCCGCCGAGAATTGCGATCCGGGGTGCGCTGAAATCGGGATGCGTAGTCACAATCATCCATTGTCCATCATCCGGACCGGCGCCACCAATAAGGATGCTGGGCAGTGTGCTACGGGCACGGTAGCTTGTACCAGTGAGTAATACAGAATTCCTGAACACGGACCCCTTCGACGCCGCCCGCGCCGCCGCCGACTACATTGCCGAGGAGACCGGCGTGGACAGCCACGACGTGGCGCTGGTGCTCGGTTCGGGCTGGGCCGACGCCGCCGAGCTGATCGGCGAGACCACCGCCACGCTCTCCGCCGAGGAGGTCCCCGGCTTCTCCTCCCCCGCCGTCGTCGGCCACGTCGGCACCATCCGCTCCGTCCTGACCCGGGAGGGCAAACGCGCCCTGGTGCTGGGCGCCCGCACGCACTACTACGAGGGCAAAGGCGTCCGCGCGGTCGTGCACGGCGTGCGCACCGCCGCCGCAGCCGGCTGCAAGACGCTGGTGCTGACGAACGGCTGCGGCGGACTGAACGAGGCCTGGGCGCCGGGCACACCTGTGCTCATCAGCGACCACATCAACCTCACTGCCACTTCACCGCTTGAAGGCGCCACCTTCGTGGACCTCACCGACCTGTACTCGTCCCGGATCCGCGGCCTGGCCCGCGAGGTGGACCCGAGCCTGGATGAAGGCGTCTACGCCCAGTTCACCGGCCCGCACTACGAAACCCCGGCGGAGGTGCAGTACGCCAAGCGCATCGGCGCCGACCTGGTGGGCATGTCCACTGCACTCGAGGCCATCGCCGGCCGCCATGCCGGCATGGAGGTCTTCGGCATCTCGCTTGTGACGAACCTCGCCGCGGGCATCAGCCCGGTACCGCTGAGCCACGCGGAGGTCCTCGAAGCCGGCCAGGAGGCGGGGCCGCGGATCTCCAAACTGCTCGCGGAGATCATCGCCAAACTCTAGGGCGGCCCGGCGGCCAGGTGCCGGACGGTTTTGTCCCGGTCCCCGGGAAACCGGCGCTCCATGGAGCCGGCGACACCGGCGATCGTCTGCCGCGCCAGCGCCTGCCGCCAGGCCAGTTCAGCCTGCCGCATGGTCTGGGAGATCAGGCAGGTCCGGACAAAGTTCTCTTCCCGGTCCGCGTCGGGAACTACGCCGAGGATGCCTTCGCAGCGGAAGGCCGGCTCCGGTCCTTCCACGGCCAGGACGACGTCGAGCACCGTGATGCTTTCCGGCCGGCGCGCCAGGCGGAAGCCGCCGCGCGGGCCGGAGACCGAGGTGAGGATGCCGGCCCGGACCAGGGCCTGGAGTTGTTTGTTCAGGTAGGCAGCGGGCAGCTTGTAGAGCTCCGCCAGCCGGGCGCTGTTCACGGCCTCCCCCGGCGGCGTCCAGGACATGTTGACGCACGAGTGCACGGCCCATTCCACTCCCCGCCCCATCTTCATATTCGAGACGTTACGTGTCCGGAAAATCGGGTGTCAACGACTCACGGCACCGTCGCCGGGGTCTTGAGCGGATCCTGCGGAAGCCCTGCGCCGAGTCGGCACTTCGCGGCAGTGCCCGCCGGAAACATTGCCGCGAAGGGCGAACTCGGCGGCACCGCGAAGGGCCGGATGGAACGGAACCGTAACCCGGGCCTGCGCCTGTCGGGGCGCGCCGGGCTTGCCGTTGACGCTAGTTTGGTACCCATGACGTCTTCCGATGCCGCACTGGACCACCTGTTAACCGACGCCCGCACCTGGGCGGCGCAGGACCCGGATCCCGCCACCGCCGCCGCCCTCACCGAGCTGATCCGCCTCTCCGAGGACGGCTCGGCGGCTGCAGGGCAGGAACTCGCCGACAGCTTCAGCGGCACGCTCCAGTTCGGCACCGCGGGGCTGCGGGCAGCACTCGGCCCGGGGCCGAACCGGATGAACCGGGTGGTGGTGCGCCGCGCGGCCGCCGGCCTCGCCGCGTTCCTCACCGGGACCGTCGCGCAGGCCGCGCCGGGGACGCGGCCGCGCGCCGTCGTCGGCTACGACGCCCGCTACAACTCGGACATCTTCGCGGAAGAAACCGCCGCGATCTTCACCGCCGCCGGCATCGAGACCTACCTGATGCCCTCCGCGCTGCCCACCCCGCTGCTCGCCTACGCGGTCCGTGCCCTGGAGTGCGACGGCGGAGTCATGGTGACGGCGAGCCACAATCCGCCGCAGGACAACGGCTACAAGGTCTACCTGGGCCGCCACGCCGTGGAGGAAAACGGACGGGGCGCCCAGATCGTGGCCCCGTACGACGCGCTGATCGCCGCCGAGATCGAAGCCGTCGGCGCTCTGGACTCGATCGCTTTGGCCGATGCCGGCTGGACCGTGCTGGAGCCCTCGATCGCCACCGACTATGAGACCGCCGTCGCCGCGCTTGCCCTGCCGGAGCACTTCCCGGCCCGGGACCTCAAGATTGTCCTGACCCCGATGCACGGCGTGGGCGGTCAGACAGCGGTCGCCGTGCTCAAGGCCGCCGGTTTCGACGACGTCGCCCTGGTGACCGAGCAGGCCGAACCGGACCCCGACTTCCCCACCGTGAACTTCCCCAACCCGGAGGAACCCGGTGCCCTGAACCTCGCGCTGGAAACCGCCGCCCGGCTGGACGCCGACATCGTGATCGCCAACGACCCCGACGCCGACCGCGCGGCGGTTGCCGCCAAGGACCCCGACACCGGCGCCTGGCGGATGCTGCGCGGCGATGAGGTCGGCGCACTGCTGGGCGCGCACGTCGTGGCCCGGCTCGCGGCGGCCGGCGTCTTCGACGGCCCGGTCGGGGCGGGCGTCTCCCCGGGCGTCTTCGCCAACTCGATCGTCTCCTCCCGGCTGCTGTCCCGGATCGCCACGGCCGCGGGCTACGGCCACGAGGAGACCCTGACCGGGTTCAAGTGGATCGCCAGGGTCCCGGGCCTGCTGTACGGGTACGAGGAAGCCCTGGGCTACTGCGTCGCGCCGTCGCTGGTGCGCGACAAGGACGGCATCTCCGCCGCCGTACTGATCGCCGAACTCGCCGCGGCAGCGAAGGCCGCCGGCAAGACGGTCTTCGACACCTTGGACGAGCTCTACCTGATGCACGGTCTGCACGCCAGCGACCAGCTCAGCATCCGCGTCGCGGACCTCGGGCTGCTGGACGCCATGATGAACCGGCTGCGGGTCAACCCGCCGGAGTCCTTCGGTGGCTCCGCCGTCGAAACCGCCGCAGACCTCGCCGAGGGCAGCGAGCAGCTCCCGCCCACCGACGGCCTGCTCTACCTGACCAGGGACCGCAGCCGCGTCATCATCCGCCCCAGCGGCACCGAACCGAAACTCAAGTGCTACCTCGAGGTGATTCGCGACGTGGAATCCGCCGCCGAACTGCCTCAGGCCCGGCTTGAGGCGCGGACGGCCCTGGACGCCGTGTTGGCCGACGTGCGCGAGGCGCTGGGGCTCTAAGACTGTTACCGGCCGGTAAAAACTGGCGAACAGCGCGGAAAAATACTGCAACACCCCGGAAACCTGCGCGAAAAAACGTCCTCCTACGCTGGGGAGCATCAGCAACAGGGCCACATCCACCGGCCCACCAGCGAAAGGGCCACGACATGTCCCAGACCGAAACGTCCGCAGCCACGAACCACTCCCGGCCGCGGATCGTCATTGCCGGTGCCGGACCGGCCGCACAGGCACTGGTCCGCCAGCTCACCCGCACGCCGTTTGCCGGCGTCGTCACGCTGCTCAGCAACCGTGACGACGCCCCGGCGGAACTCCTGGACCTCGCCGCGCTGGCCGGGGTCTCGGTCCGCTTCGGGCAGCCCGCCAGCTTCATCGATGCCGCCGAACGCCGGGTCACCACAGCCGACGGGCTTGAGTTCAGCTTCGACCAGTTGGTGATCGCCACGGGGTCGGCACCGGCCCTGCCACCGATCGAGGGCGCGGGCCGCTGCCTGAGCTACGCCACGGTCGACGACGCCGCGCGGCTTGGCGACGCTGTCAGGGACGCCACCCGGGTCCTTGGCCGCAGGCCGCTGGGCATTCTGGTGGGCACCGGCACAGCCGCGGGGCAGGCGGAGGCCGTGCTCCGGGCCCGTGGCCTGCGTCCGGTCCGCACCACGCTGAGACCCTCCGCCGTCGTCCCCGCCCTGGCCGGCTCCGCGTTACCGGCGGCCGGCGTCGTCTTCGAGGACGGTTCGAGGATGAACGGCGATCTTGTGATCCTTGCCGAGGAGCGGATTTCGCGTGACACCCTCGCCCGCACCGCCGGGCTGCCCACCGCGCTGCACGGCGGCATCCTGGTGGGGCCGGGCTACCGCACTCCGGTGCCCGGCATCTGGGCCATCGGTGACGCCGCCGCGCTCGACGGCGTCCGGCTGGGACTGCTGGTGGCGGCCGGTTCCGCCGCCGAGGTCTGCGCCGGGCAGCTGCTGCAGGCCTCGCTGTCCGCACCCCTCGGACAGGCGGCGTAGCTCCCCGAGCCGCTGGGCCTGTTGTGGCAAGATGGTGCACTGACGAATCACGGCGCACGTCGTGTCAGCAGGCCGGGCCGGCCGAAAACCTGGCCCGCTAGGAAAGGGACCACCATGAGCAACGACGCCTCCACGGCTGGCACGGCCACCGGCTCCGCCAGCCCGGACCAGGGCGGCGCGGGCAGCATGGCCGCGTTCATCGACCACACCCTGCTCAAGCCGGAGGCCAGCGAGGCGGACATCCTAAAGGTGTGCGCCGAGGCGGTCGAGTACCAGTTCAAGTCCGTCTGCGTGAACCCTGTCTGGGTCAAGACCGTGAAGACCGCCCTCCGGGGTTCAGGAGTGCTGACCTGTTCGGTGATCGGTTTCCCGCTGGGCGCCACCCCCACTGACGTGAAGGTGTTCGAGGCCCGCGGGGCGGTGCTGGATGGTGCGGACGAGATCGACATGGTCATCAACATCGCCGCGGCCCGCGCCCAGGACAAGGGCGCCCTGATCGATGACATCAGTGCCGTGGCGGAGACCGTCCACGCCGGCGAGGCCATCCTGAAGGTCATCATCGAGACCGCGCTGCTCGACGACGCGCAGAAAGTCCTGGCCTGCGAAGCCGCCGTCGAGGCCGGAGCCGACTACGTGAAGACCTCCACCGGCTTCAACGGCGGCGGCGCCACGGTCGAGGACGTCACCCTGATGCGACGCACGGTGGGCCCCCGGCTCGGCGTCAAGGCCTCCGGCGGCGTGCGTTCCCTCGCCGACGCGCAGGCTATGATTGCTGCAGGTGCAACACGTATTGGCGCCAGCTCCGGAATTGCGATCGTCAAAGGCGAACAGGGTTCGTCCGCGTACTGATCCCGGTTCCGGCCACAGCCGCTGCCGCCACAGTTTTTACAGCCCCGCGGGGCCGAGGAGGAACGAATGTCCAGCAACATCACCAAGACCGCCAGGACCCCGAGGTCCGAAAACCATCTGGGATCCAGCGTCGTGCTGTTTGTCCTGATGATGGCCCTGTTCTTCGGCTCCCTGTACTCGCTGTCGTTCCTCACCCTGGGCAACCCCTGGCCGATGGCCGTCTGCCTGATCCTGTTCGCCCTGGCGTTCTGGATTCCGCAGACCATCACCGGCCGCTCGGATTCCGCCGGCGAAAGCTAAAGCACCCCACCTGAAGCCCCGGTTTTCCGGGGCTTCAGTCGTTTAACCGGCCCTAGCCTCCGGAGCTAGACGCCGACGCCGAGCAGGCGCCTGGCCAGCGCGGTCCCGAACGCGACGGCGGCCGGGAAGTGCCCCTTGGCCACACCGAGAGCGGCGGAAAACATGCCGACCATGGCGTAGGCGCTGACCGGAATCAGCACCAGCCATTCCCGCCGCGAACCGGCCCGGCCCAGCAGCGGGATCGAAAACGCCCCGTTCGCTTTCCAGATGTCCCTAATCAGCGGCAGCTTCCGCAGGAACTTCGGCGGCTTCGCCACGAGCGGCCACAGCAGCGGCACTCCCCCGGTGGTGATCATGTCGCCGACGATATGCACCAGGACGCCGGTGAGCATGGACACCGGCAGCCAGGACCACTGGTGCGGCGCGAACCAGGTCACGAGCCCGGCCATGGCCAGGGCGAAGATCCAGTTGCTGATCCAGCCGTACTTGGGAAACAGCTTCAGCGCCTTGGCGGCAATGTTGATCATGAACATACACAGCAACCCGGCGCCCACCGACAGCAGGCCCCAGTCTGTCTGCAGCTGGATGCGGCCGGCCAGTGCTGCGAGCAGCACGAAGAACGCCGCGCCGAGCACCGAATGGGTGCCCTGGCGGTGGCCGCCGGAGGCATTTTCAATCCCCACGGCGATCAGGTTCGACAGCGGCGGCAGGGCGTGCGCCACGGTGGACGAACGGTGGTCCCAGTCGCAGACCAGCGCCGTGCCCGCGGTTGCCATCCCGCCGATCACGATTCCGGTGGCATCCAGCGGGTACCAGCCCAAGGTGTAGGGCCCGGTCGAGGCAACAGCCACCCACGCCGCGGCCCCGGACGCGGCGTGGTGTCCTCCCATCACGGCTAGCCCACCGAGAGCGGGACGTCGGAGAAGATCGCCTCGATCACGGTGTTGGCCCAGGCCAGGATCTCGGCGTCCTGCAGGTCGCGGCCGCCGATCCGTGCCGTCTTCGGCTTCGGGATCAGCACCGCGTCCAGCGCCGGCTTCGCCTGCGAGCCGGGGTACATCCGGGCCAGCCGCATCAGCTTGGACTCGGGCAGCTGCGCCGGCGAGAACTTGATGAAGTTGCCCTGCAGGGCGACGTCGGTCAGGCCCGCCTCGCGCGCGCCCACCCGGAAACGGGCCACGGCCACCAGGTTCTTGGCCGGCAGCGGCAGCTCCCCGTAGCGGTCCACGAGCTCGGCCTCGACCTCCTCGATCGCCTCGTTGGTCAGCGCTGCGGCGAGCTTCCGGTAGGCCTCCAGACGCAACCGCTCGCCGGGCACGTAGTCGTGCGGCAGGTGCGCGTTGACCGGCAGTTCGATCTTCATCTCGGCGGCTTTCTCCTCGGCCTCACCGCGGTAGTCCGCCACCGCCTCGCCGACCAGCCGGATGTAGAGGTCGAAGCCGACGCCCTGAATGTGGCCGGACTGTTCCCCGCCCAGCAGGTTGCCAGCACCGCGGATTTCGAGGTCCTTCATGGCCAGCTGCATACCTGCGCCGAGTTCGTTGTGCGTCGCGACCGCCTTGAGCCGTTCCAGCGCCACCTCGCCCAGCGGCTTTTCCGAGGGGTAGAGAAAGTAGGCGTAGGCGCGTTCCCGGCCGCGGCCCACCCGGCCGCGGAGCTGGTGCAGCTGGGAGAGCCCGTACTTGTCCGCGCCGTCCACGATCAGGGTGTTGGCGTTGGAGATGTCCAGCCCGGTTTCGATGATGGTGGTGCAGACCAGCACGTCGAAGCGCTTCTCCCAGAAGTCGACGATGATCTGTTCCAGCCGGCCCTCGGACATCTTGCCGTGCGCGACCTCGACACGGGCCTCCGGAACCAGTTCGCGGATTTTCGCCGCGGTCCGTTCGATGGTGGAGACCCGGTTGTGCACGAAGAACACCTGCCCCTCGCGCATCAGCTCGCGGCGGACCGCGGCGGAGGTCTGCTTGTCCGTGTACGGGCCGACGTAGGTCAGCACCGGGTGGCGCTCCTCCGGCGGGGTGGCCAGCGTGGACGTTTCCCGGATGCCGGTCAGGGACATTTCCAGGGTGCGCGGGATCGGCGTGGCGCTCATGGCCAGGACGTCCACATTGGTGCGCATCTTCTTCAGCGCTTCCTTGTGTTCGACGCCGAAGCGCTGCTCCTCGTCCACGATCACCAGGCCCAGGTCCTTGAACGCGAAGTCCTTGGACAGCAGCCGGTGTGTGCCGATGACGACGTCGACGGCGCCGCTCTTGACGCCCTCGACTGTCTCCTTGGTCTCCTTCGCGCCCTGGAAGCGGGACAGCGGCTTGACCCGCAGCGGGAAGCCGGAGAACCGTTCCGTGAAGGTCTCGTAGTGCTGCTGCGCGAGCAGCGTGGTGGGCACCAGCACGGCAACCTGCTTGCCGTCCTGCACCGCCTTGAACGCCGCGCGGACCGCGATTTCGGTCTTGCCGTAGCCGACGTCGCCGGAGACCAGGCGGTCCATCGGGATTTCCCGCTCCATGTCCGCCTTGACCTCGTTGATGGTGGTCAGCTGGTCGGGCGTCTCCACGTAAGGGAAGGCTTCCTCGAGTTCGCGCTGCCAGGGGGTGTCCGGGCCGAAGGCGTGGCCGCGGGAGGCCATCCGGGCCGAGTAGAGCCGGATCAGTTCCCCGGCGATCTCCTTGACGGCCCTGCGGGCCTTGGATTTGGTGCTGGCCCAGTCCGAGCCGCCCATCTTGCTCAGCACCGGGGTGTCGCCGCCGACGTATCGGGTGACCTGGTCCAGCTGGTCGGTGGGGACGAAGAGCCGGTCCCCCGGGGCGCCGCGCTTGGACGGCGCGTATTCGAGCACGAGATATTCGCGCACACCGTCGCCTCCACCCGCGACCTTGCGCTGGATGAGTTCCACGAACCGGCCGATGCCGTGCTGTTCGTGCACCACGAAGTCGCCGGCCAGCAGCTGCAGCGGGTCGACGGCGTTGCGCCGCTTGGACGGCATCTTCCGCATGTCCTTGGTGGAGCCGGCGGAGGTCCGGCCCAGCAGGTCCGCCTCGGTCAGCAGGGCCAGCTTCAGCCCGTCCAGAACGAAGCCGCGGCCGACGCGGGCGGTGGTCACCTCGATCAGGCCCGGCTGCGGCTCCGCTTCCAGCGTTTCGACCCGGGCGCACGGGATGTCGTTGTCGTGGAAGAGTTCGGCGAGGCGCTGCGCCGGGCCGGGGCCTTCGGTGGCGACGACGATCCGCCACTGCTCGCGCACGTGCGAGCCGATGAAGTCCATCATCTCGGCCACGTCGCCCTGGTAGCCGCGCGGTTCGCGGGCGCGCAGGTTCAGCACGTCGATGTCCGGCAGCAGTTCCTCGTCGCTGGCCAGCGAGCTGATGGACCACCAGGACACCCCGTGCGCCAGCGCGGTGGAACGGGTCTCCGCCAGGGAGCGGAAGCTGGCCGAATGCAGCGCCTCGGAGGCCGCCGCGCTCAAATCCAGCGGTGCCGTGCCGCCGTCGGAAGCCGTGGACCAGGCTGCCTCAAGGAATTCCTCGTTGGTTGCAGCTAGGTCGTGCGCGCGGGTGCGCACCTTCTCGGGCTCGATGACGACGGCTATGGAGCCTTCGGGGAACTGGTCCAGGAACGGCACCATGGAATCGACCAGCACCGGCGCCAGGGACTCCATGCCTTCGACCGTAATGCCGCCGGCGATCTTTTCCAGCATGTCCGCCGCGGCCGGCAGCTGGGACTTCAGCGTCGCGGCCCGGGACATGACCGACGGAGTGATCAGTATTTCGCGGCACGGCGGGGCGTGCAGTTCGGTGGGGTGATGGACGCCGGGAGCACTCAGCGAGCGCTGGTCGGCGACGGCGAACCAGCGCATCTGCTCGACCTCGTCGCCGAAGAACTCCACCCGGATCGGGTGGTCCTCGGTGGGCGGGAAGACGTCCAGCATCCCGCCGCGGACCGCGAACTCGCCGCGCCGGGTGACCATGTCCACCCGGGCGTAGGCGGCGGCCGCGAGGCTCTTCACCACGTCACCAAACGGCGCCTCCTGGCCGACCGTGAGGGTCACCGGCACCAGTTCCCCCAGTCCGGCGACGATCGGCTGCACGACGGCGCGGACCGGAGCGACGACGATGCGCAGGGGCTCGGCGGTGCTCTCGGGGTGGGCGAGCCGGCGCAGCACGGACAGCCTGCGGCCAACGGTGTCCGAGCGTGGCGAAAGGCGTTCGTGCGGCAGGGTTTCCCAGCTGGGGAACTCGGCGACGGTGTGGGCCGGCAGGAAGGCGCCGAGCGCCGCAGCCAGGTCTTCAGCTTCGCGGCCGGTGGCGGTGACGGCGAGCACCACCGGCGTGCGACCGTCCGAGGTGCCGGCGTCGGCTGATGCCGGTCGGCCGGCCCCCGCGGCCAGACCCTCGGCGGTCTCCGCGAGCAGGGCGGCTCGCAGCCCGGCCGGCGCACTGAGCTGGTAGCCCTCGCTGCGGGTCGTGAACGGGCGTGCCGCTTCTGCCTGCACCCGGGCGAAGGTTTTGTCCTCGGCGAGGACACGCCGCAGGCCGGTGAGTGAGGGGCCGTTGAGGCTCATGGCTGAAACTCCTGGGATGATCGCGGGCATGCAGGCAACACGAATACCCGAAATTCGCAAGAATCCCGGGTACTTCCAGCCTACCGCTCCCCGGCGGCGGGGTGGCACCCGGGGCTAAGCTTGCGGGACGAATTCCGACAGCACCCGGCCGCCCCGGGGACTGGCAACAGTCCGGCACATCCGGCGCTCCGAATGGCTTATATCCGCATCGATGAAGGAGCCACCCATGAACGGCACCCCCCAGGCCACAGCCCCGAAGACCGTGCTGGTGACCGGCGCTACCGGCTACATCGGCGGCCGGCTGGTCCCCCGGCTGCTGGAAGCCGGGCACCGGGTGAAGGTCCTGGTCCGCACCCCGGCCAAGATCGCCGGCGTGCCGTGGCTGGAACAGGTGGAAGTGGTGCAGAGCAGCCTCGACGACGACACGGCGCTGCAGGCGGCGCTGGACGGCGTCGATGTCTTCTACTATCTGGTCCATTCGATGGCCAGCGGTACCGGGTTTGAGGCGAAAGAGAAGGCGATGGCCGAAACGGCGGCGAAGGCAGCCGCAGCCGCCGGCGTCGACCGGATCGTCTATCTGGGCGGGCTGCACCCGTCCGGGGCGGAACTCTCCACGCACATGCGCTCCCGCGAGGCCGTTGGCAAGGTCTTCCTGGACGGGCCCGTGGACGCGATCGTGTTCCAGGCCGGCGTCGTGATCGGCTCCGGCTCGGCGTCCTTCGAGATGATCCGGCACCTGTCCGACACACTGCCTGTGATGCCCGCGCCCAGCTGGGTGCGGAACAAGATCGAGGCGATCGCCGTGCGTGACGTGCTGCACTACCTCGTCGGGGCCGCGTCGCTGGAGGGACGGATCAACCGCACCTTCGACATCGGCTCCCGGGAGATCCTCAGCTACGCGGGCATGATGCAGGAATACGCCGCCGAAGCGGGGCTGCCGCACCGCGTGGTACTGGCGCTGCCGGTTCCCGCGCCCAAGCTGGCCGGCATGTGGGTTGCGCTGACGACGCCGATCCCGCTGTCCATGTCGCTGCCGCTGGTGGAGTCGCTGCAGCACGACGCCGTCGCCCACGAACATGACATCGACTCCTACATCCCGCTGCCCGACGGCGGCCTGACAACGTACCGCCGTGCGGTGGCGCTGGCGCTGGGGAAGGAACGGGACGGCCAGGTGGAGACCACTTGGGCCAGCGCCGGGGCCGACGCGGACCCGCTGCCCAGCGACCCGGACTGGGCCGGGCACCGCGTCTACATGGACGAGCGCTCCTACTCCAGCGCGGTGGACCCCAAGCACGTCTGGACCATCATCGAGGGCATCGGCGGCCGCAACGGCTGGTACTCCCTTCCGCTGGCGTGGAGCGTACGCGGCTGGCTGGATAAACTCACCGGCGGCGCGGGGCTGGCACGCGGCCGGCGGCACCCGCACCTGCTGGCCGAGGGTGAAGTGGTGGACTGGTGGCGGGTCGAGCGGATCGACCGCGGCCGGCTGCTCCGGCTCAGGGCCGAGATGCGCGCCCCGGGCCGGGCCTGGCTGGAGCTGTCGGTTGAACCGGAAGGCAGCGGCAGCCGCTACCGGCAGCGCGCGATCTTCTTCCCGAAGGGACTCAGCGGCAAGCTGTACTGGCTGGCGGTCCTGCCGTTCCACAGCCTGATCTTTCCCGCCATGTCGCGCAACATCGCAGCGGCCGCGCAGCAGTTGGAGCTGGCCGAATCGGAACCGGCAGGACCCACCGCGTAGGATGTTGGGAGCCCGAATCGTCCACTTACATCCATGGAGGACCCCCAATGGCCCTGAGTGCATCCACCAGCCTTCCGCACAGCGTTGAGAGCGTCACGGCAGTTTTCGCCAATGAGGACTTCCTGCGCCACACCAGCGAACTGGTCGGCGGAACCCTGGAATCGTTCACCGTCGACGGCGACCCGGCCGGTGCGTTCAACACCACGACCGTCCGCACTATCCCAACCACTCGGATGCCGGAAGTGGCCCGCAAATTCGTCGGCGAAAGCCTGAAGGTGACGCAGCTCGACAGCTGGGGCGCGCCGGAGGCTGACGGTTCACGGCAGAGCAACATTTCTTTGAAGGTCGCAGGCGCCCCGCTGGACGTCAACGCCGTGCAGCGCCTCGTCGCCGACGGCGGCAACACCCGGATCGAGCTTGAGGGCACGGTCACCTCGTCGGTGCCGTTCCTGGGCGGGAAGATTGCCGACGCCGCGGAGCCGATGGTAGGCAAGGCACTCAACATCCAGTCGACCCAGGCCCAGGCCTGGCTCGAAAGCCACTAGCCGGTGGAGTTGCCCGCTTTCCTGGCTGTCGTCCTGATCATCGCCGGCGTATGGTCCCTGGCTGTCTGGCCGCAGTTCCTGAAACGGGTACGCAACGACCCCCGCGCCCGGGACGCCGCTGGCAAGGCCACCCGGTTCCTCACTGTCCACGTGGTCCTGGTGAGCATCTCCATGCTCTTGGGCGCGGCGACGGCGGCTATCGGAATTGCGGCCCTGCTGTAGCGGCACCAGGGAACTGCCGGCCCGGCAACAAGTAGGTAACAGGACCGGGTAGGGGCCGGAGCCGGCGGCCGATTAATGGAGTAAAAATCACGCTGTCTGCCCCGGCTGCGCCCGCCGTTGAATTGTTCTATGGACATGGATGGAATGGAACGGGTGTGGCATGGCAGCCACCGGAAGTCCGGCGGCCCAAACTGGTCGCTGTATTCCGCGGCGGCAATGCTCATGATGGTTTTCGGCATTATTATCACTTATCCGCATTAGTCGGGTCTGCATTCCGCTGGCAGAAACACGCGCTCCAACAGTGAACAAGTTCAGCTCGGTCGCCCTGGCAGTGCTGGTCCTCCTCCTCGGTGCACCGGGTGGCGGTTACGCGGCCGGTCTCCGCGCCTCGCCGGCCCTGGCTCACACGGCCGCCGTGGTCGAGTCCGCATCAACACGGCTTCCGGCCCTGGCAGCGGTACCCGCCGCCGGCGTTTACCCGGTTCACACCAACATCGTCAGCACGACGTTCTGGGTTGGAGAGGTCTTCAACGCCAGTGCGGCCGATGGGTCGCAGGTCTGCTCCACCTACAACCGCCAGTGGGCCTTCCGGCACACCGGGGTCAACCTCGGCGCCGTACCGCCCTCCGCGTCCGCGTGCGCCGGCAGCATTTACGGCGGCTGCGACGGAGTCAGCAGCGGCACGGCAGGCAGCTTCACCTGCTCGACCGAAGCCCGGACCGCCGCCGACGGGTACTTTCCCCAGCACCAGCCCCCGCCGAAGGAAAACCCGTTCTACCTGGACCTTCCCTTCGACGACGTACACGACCCGATCGCCTTCCAGCAGCGCTGCCAGGTGATTCCGTGGGCTGCCGCCGACAACGCGGCCACCGGCATCAACCACTGCGCCGACCCGGGGTACAGCTATATGAAGAACCGCTGGGTCAAGCTGACCGGACCCGGGGGCAGGGTTTGCTACGGCCAGAACGAGGACGCCGGTCCTTCAAGCGGCACTGCCTACCACGACGCCGCGTACGTTTTCGGCGCCAACGACGCCCGTCCGGCCAATCCGAACTACTCCGCCGACGTCGGCCAGGGCGCCGGCCTGGACGTCTCCCCCGCGTTGAACGGCTGCCTGGGCTTCGCTGAGTTGAACGGACCCACGACCGCGTCAGCTGGGCCTTTGCGGACCGCGCAAGTGTGCCGGCGGGACCGTGGCTCGCCGTGCAGACGACCTCCGGCGTCGGTTAGGCCCGCCAGCCGTTACCCGTGAGCCGTGCCGGGCGAACTCGGGAGCGCGCCGGCGCTGGGCGGGTGATGTTCTATCCGGCGGGGCGGGCTGGTCCAGACCCCGGTGGAATGTGAAAACAATCCCCGGGGCAGGACCGTCAGACAGATGGCTGAGTCGACAATCCTCATCAGCGGAAACAATGGGGCCATCAACAAGATGGCGGGCCGCCGCAGGGAGACCGCGGCCATGACTGTCAGCAGCAGGTCCGGCACGAATACGCCGAGCAGGACGTCCTGCGGGCGTACCAAGCCCGCCACCGCCACGATTTCCGGAGAGGTGCTGCCGTCCTGCAGCTGGACCGCGGCCACCAGAGAAACCAGAAACAACGGGATGAGCAGAACGAAGAACAGGCAGCTGACCATGAGTTCGAGGACATAGACGATGAGGGCGAGCCAGAACTTGCCCATCTGGATTTTATGGCGGCGGACGGTCTGCCAGAATCCGAGGACCCAGCGCCGCATCTGGCTGACGTAGTCCCGGAACGTGTCCGGATCCTGTGTGTACGCGGTCGCGGCTGACGGGTGAAAAGCGATCCTGCCCAACTTTTTGGCGTGCAGCTCGAAGGTCATATTGAAGTCCTCGATGACGAGCCCGGGAGCCCGCACGTCCACCTTTTCAAGCGCCTTGATCCGGTACATGCTGGCGAAACCCGGCACAATCGACACAACGTTGGCGCCTTTCGCGGCCTGCCCGTATTTCAGGAGCAACTGCACCGCGATGTACAGGCGTTCCCGGTAGAGGACCAGGAAGCGGCCGAGTGCGGTCGGGGGCATTGGCGTCATTACTGATCTGGCACGGCCCGCCACGGCCGCCACGGTGGGGTCAGCGAACAGCGGCAGGCCCGTTTCCAGATAGTCGGGGGCAGGGCGGGTGTCCGCGTCCAGGAGCATCACCACGTCGAAATACCTGCACAATTCGAAGTGGGTGATTCCGGCGGCGAGAGCCCCTGCCTTGCCCTGGTTGCGGTCGAGTTCGAGCACCTTCGCTCCGGCTCTGCGGGCGATCTGCGCCGTTTCGTCGGAGGACATGTCCGAGATGACGTGGATGTTCCCCAACGGAACAAGCGTGGCGGCAGCTCGTATGGTGTCGCCGATCACGAGTTCCTCGTTGTGAGCTGCAATGAGGACCGCCACACCGGACGGCACAACCCCCGCCGGCTCGGTCCCGAGCTGACGGGGGCGGTGGGTACTCGCCGCAAGGTGCTGTTCGACTTCTTCCGTCACGGCCCTTCCCAAGCCGACCAGTGCCCAGAAGATCGTGCTGACCCCCAGGACCAGAACCATGTAGACAATGGTCACGGCGCTGGCGCTCCCGCGGTGTCATACATGGCATAGTCGTCGGTGATCAGGGTTCCGTTCGCAAACAGGTTCAATCCGAAGCTGATGCCGCTCGCACCGGCCGGGAGGGGCGGCGTCGTCCAGCTCGCCTTCTGGAAGGCGGTCGCGGGGGCGAACCAGGGGCTGGAGGTCCAGTAGGCCCACGACCCGATGCCGGTCCGGTAGTAGAGGGCGAACTGCGTCACGGCCGTTGACTTATACCAGGCGGAAATGGTGTAGGTATGCCCGGCTGTCGCACCGGGCGAGCACCCGCCAAGGTCGAGCGCAGGCAGGAACTTCGCATCCCCGCTGGCGTAACCCGTCACGACCAGGCGCTCGGCAACCGCGCCCGCGTGTCCCGGCGCCACGACGTTGAAGGCGGCCGTGTTCGTCCCGTAACCACCCTGCTGCCAGCACTGCGGGACCCCGCTGACGAGAGTCTCCAGATCCGGGTTCTTTACCAGGTTTCCGTTGGTGGCCGGGGGCGGTACCGCGGGCCCGGCGACCACGGGCTTGACCGTGCCGCCAATAACCTGGTTCACCGTTTTCACCGAGGTCGTTGAGGGCCTGGCCTTAAGCCACGTCGCGAACTGCGACAGCAGGGTAGGCGTGATGTTCAGTGGGTCGGCGCTGGACGCCGCGACATGGTGGAACGTCAGCTGCACCCATCCGCCTCCCCCGGTCTCGGCCTGGGTAACGGATTTCTGCAGGTCAGCAAGGGTCCAGGACGAGTCCTCTTCGTCCGGCGCGGCCGTGTTGAACGCGTTTCCCGGCGGGATGCTCTCTGCCAGCGGACAGTCCGCACAGCTGAACCGGGTCTTGATATCACCAAGACCCCTGGCACTGTTGTACCCGCAATTCTTGGCGATGGCCTCAACGGCGGCATTCTCGGCCGCGAAAGGATACGCGAAGTTGGTGACCCGGAAGCCCCACTTCGTCAGGTTCACCCGGTCGTTGCAGATCTGCCGGGTGGCTTCATCCGTTGTCAGCGTCGTGAGGTCCGGGTGGGTAACAGTGTGGCCGGCGATTTCGTGGCCAGCGGCGGCCAGGCCTTGGAGGTTGGCAACGGTCATGTAATTCGGTGTTCCAACCACACCGGAGGGGACGAAGAACGTCCCTTTTAGCCCTTTAGCGTTCAGGACCTGCGCCGCGTTCAGCTGGTCGGCGTTGGCGTCATCGAACGTGAGGGTCACAACGGTGGGTGAAGCAGCCACTGCCGGCGCGGTGCCGGCTGCCAGCCCTGCCACGGTCAGGGCGAAGACCGCAACAGCCGTGGTGGCCTTGGACCAAAAAGTGCCGCCGGCCCAATGGCTGGCGGCCGTCCGCCAGCGCTGATCGGTCCGCCCGGCTGGAATCGTTCGCTCGGTCGCGTTCATCAGTACTGCTCCATTCCTTCGGCTGCGGCGAGCAGCTGGCTGGGCTTCATTCCGGCTGGCGCGAACCAGGCGTTGCCGGTTTTCAATATCTCGCGATGGGCCGCGGGCGCAGGCGTCTGAACCTTGGCGGGCACTCCCCCGTACGGACTTGAATCAGCAGGCGCGATCTGCCCACAAGAGGCTGTTCGACTACAGCTCGAAAGTTTTGCCGCCGGAGCTTCTCGCAGGACGCGTCTCCGGTCGTGGGTCGCTGTGCCCATCTTGAGACCTGCTTCTTCCCCAAAATGCTTGGAACCGATACCAAAAGCGTAGGGACCGGCCATTTAGGCGGCACGAGTGACCTCTACTCGTTTTTAGCGTGCCCAGATTCCGGGTAGTGAACGCGCCAGTACTCAGTAGCCGTTCGACCATGGCGCAAGCGTTCACAGGTGGTTCGGAGGGGGCGAAAACGGGCAGCACAAACCGTTCCGTGGCCCCCCGCGGCATGGTGAAATGGTGTTTTATGACGGGACTTCAGGGGATGGAAGGGCCCAATGACAGCGGACAGCGGGGCGGACCGGGTCGTGGAAACCACCGCTTCCGCCCGTCGAGGGGACCGGCATCGCCGTCGCCTTCGGCCGGGCCGGAAGCACACCCTGGGGCGGCGCGGTGTCATCCTCGCTTCAGTCGGACTGATCGCATTGGGGGCATTCGTCTTGGTGGCTAGTCTCGGCGGAGAACGTGAGGCCGGCAGCCCGACGTGGTTCGCCGGCTATGTCGATGTGACTTTAGACCCTGGATACTCCTTCGAAACCGGTCCGGAGAAGGACGTTATTCTTGCGTTCGTCGTCGCCTCACCCGCAGACTATTGTTTGCCCAGTTGGGGAAGCCGCTACAGCTTCGATGGCGCTGCGCAGGCGGTGGACTTGGATAACCGGTTGGCGGAGCACCGCGCCCGTGGCGGCCGTGTGGCCGTTTCCTTCGGCGGTTCGCTGAACCTGGAACTCGCGAATGCGTGCCTGGATGAGGGCGCCGTGGCTTTGGCGTACCGGCAGGTCCTAGACAGCTACAACCCGGTCGCCCTGGACTTCGATATCGAAGGTGACAACCTGCTGGATGCCGCGGCCGGCGTACGGAGGGCCAACGTCGTCAGCAGGCTCCAGCGCGAGGAAACGGCGCTGGGCCGGAAGCTTGAGGTCTGGGTGACGCTTCCGGCGTCCCCGAAGGGACTGACGGACGCTGGCGTCAACGCGGTCGAACAGATGCTCGCGGCCGGGGTCGAGCTGGCGGGCGTTAACGTCATGACCATGAACTATGGAGCGAGCCGTCCTGCTGCCGAGGACATGTTGGAGTCCTCCATCTCCGCGGCGAACGCCGCTCATGACCAGCTCAGCGCCCTCTACGAGCGCCAAGGACTTGGCCTTAGCAGCGACGAGGTCTGGCAGAAGCTGGGCCTCACACCAATGATCGGCCAGAACGATCTTCCCGGCGAGGTTTTTGCGCTGGCTGCCGCCCAGAAGCTCCGTGCCTTTGCTCTCGACAAGGGCGTCCAGCGTCTTTCGATGTGGTCTTTGAACCGCGACGTTTCGTGCCCCGAAGGGTCTCTTCCTGCCACAGCCAGCCACGTATGCAGCGGCGTCAGCCAGCGGCCCGGGCAGTTCGCCGAGATCCTGGGGAACGGCCTCAACGGGCGGATGGGATAGGGCAGGGTTACTGAACGGGCGTCCGCGTCTCCAGCTTCAGCCACGGTCCGTCCGGCACGTCCTTTCTGTCCACAAACTGCCAGTCAACCTTGTCGTCCTGCCCGTTCAGTTCCTGGAAGCCGAGGCAACCGTTGAGGGCAGGAGAAACATCCATGCCTGCACCGTTGAAGTCCTTGTTCTTGGGCCGGGCGTCATCCTTGCCAAAGACGTACTCCTTGTCCTGGTACTGGCCCGGACCGGCATCCTCAATCTGCCCGTAGCACTCCCGCCCGTTTTTGCGGATCTTGACCCAGCGGTTCTTCATGAAGCTGACCCCCGGAGCGTTGGACTGGCGCGCGAGGCCTGGCTCCTTCGCCCAGGGAATGACGGAAGCACGCTCAGCGAACGCGGCGGCGTTATTGACGTCGTCGTATGGCAGATCAAGGTAGAAGGGGTTTTCGCGGGGTGTCATGCTGCTCGGGAAATAACCGTTGGCGCTGCTTCTGGGTTCGGTCTGGCAGCCGTCCCTGCCCACCACCCCGTCGCAACCGCCATAGCTCTGCATCCACTGGCTGTCGTAGGTGGACATCACCTGGCTTCCGTCCTCCGCCTTGGGATCGAACACTTCCCCGACCCAGAACGTGGTCGCCACGATGCCGGTGTGCCACGGATATTCCTGTTGCGTTGGCGGCCCGGGGGCAGGCTTGGGCCCGGAACACGAGGTCGCCAGCACCGCCACCAGGCCGGTCGCCGCACACCGCTTGAGGACAGATTTACTGGGCCGTCGTGCCATCTACTCCACTCTCTCGTGATGCGGCGCCGCTTTCCGGCCTAGTTGGCCACCATCGTGCCCTTCCACTGGACCGGGTCCGGTTTCCCGTTCGGACGGTAATCTGCGGCGACGCTCCGGATGATCTGGTCCAGTGTCGTCTGCGGATCGAATCCGACGAGCTCGCGGGCTTTGCTGTTGTCAGGGACGCGCCGGCGCATATCCTCGTAGCCATCGGCGTAGGCCTCCTGGTAGGGGACAAACCTGATGTCGCTGTCGCTGCCGAGAAGCTCCACAATGCGCTCCGCAAGCGCGAGGATGGAGACCTCATGACTTCCCCCGAGGTTGTAGGCGTTGCCGTATGCCGAAGTTTTCTCTGAAATGCCGGTGATCGCGGGCACGATGTCCCCCACGTACGAAAAACACCGCGTCTGCTTGCCGTCACCGTAGACCGTGAGCGGCTCTCCCGCAATGGCCTGTTTCACCAGTCGCGGCACAACCATCCCGTAGCGTCCGGTCTGCCGTGGTCCCACGGTGTTGAACAGCCTCACGATCGCGACCCGAAGCCCGAATTCGCGCCAGTAGGCATGCGCGAACGCCTCGTCGATCCCTTTAGCGGCGGCATAGGTCCACCGCGACTTGAGCGTGGATCCGAGGATCCGGTCTGCTTCCTCGCTCAGCCTGTCCGAGGTGTTCTTCCCGTAGATCTCACTGGTCGAGGCCAGGAGAAGTGACGCGCCGTTCGCCAGGACGGAATCCAAGACAACCTCCGTGCCGTGAATGTTCGTGCGCAGACTCTCCAGGGGGTGCTCGACGATGAGGTTGACCCCGACGGCGGCTGCGAGGTGGAACACGCGGGTTGCCCCGACGGCCACTTTGTCCACGGCGGACCTGTCGAGGATGTCCCCTTCGACGAAATGGAACCTGGGGTGTCCAATCACGTCCCGCAGGTTCTCAAGCCTGCCGGTGGAAAGGTTGTCCAGGGCGGTGACCTCGTCACCGGCAGCCAGCAGATACTGGACGAGATGACTTCCAATGAAGCCGGCGCCCCCCGTAATTGCGGTCTTCATTGCTCCGACGATCCTTTCTGGTGTCTATGGAGCATCGGCTCACAGCCGCGTCACGTTGGAGCGGCGGGGAAGTCGATAGGTGGTATCGAGCACGGCAGGGGCTTCCGCCAGCCAGCCGGCATCCATGGCTGTGTGCTTGGTATGCAGGATCACCAGATCCGTCTGCCAAAGCTTCGGATCCTCCAGTGACTGAAGTTGTCCGCCGTGCCCGTCGGGTGCAGTGGGGCACCAGGGATCGTGGTAGGCCACCTCGGCGCCGTCGGCGAGCAGCTCAGCGATGATTTGCAGCGCCGGGGATTCCCTCAGATCTTCGACGTCGGGCTTGTAGGCCACGCCGAGCACGAGAATCCGGGCGCCGGTGAGGCCGTGGCTGCGCTCGGAGAGAATCGTCCTGGCCTTCGCAACAACCTGGTGCGGCCGGCCGGCGATGTCCTCCATGGCATGTTCGATGACCGGGGCGGTGATGCGTGCCTTACGCAGCTGCCAGAGCAGATAGTGCGGGTCGCACGGGATGCAGTGGCCACCAACCCCGGGGCCGGGGGTGAACGCCATAAAGCCGTACGGCTTTGTCGACGCCGCATTGATGACATCCATGACATCCATATCCAGCGTCTGGCAGATGTCGGCAAATTCATTGGCCAAGGCGATGTTCACGGCACGGAAGATGTTTTCCGCCAGTTTTGTCATCTCCGCAACGTCAGCCGAGGGGACTTTGTGCACCAGTTTCGTGCTCAGTTTCAACAGAGCTTCGGCAGCATCGCCGCAGCTCTGGGTCACCCCGCCGACGACCCTCGGGACGTCTTCGTGGGCGAAGGCGTCAACCCCCGGGTTGATCCGCTCGGGCGAGAAGGCCACAAAGATGTCCCTGCCCGGAATCAGTCCTCTGGCGGCCAAGGGCACTGCCAGCAGGTCCCGGGTGCAGCCGACGTAACTTGTTGAGGTCAGCATCAGCAGCTGGCCGGGGACGGCAAACTCGACCACGGACGCGCACGCCGCGCGAAGAATCCGAAGGTCAGGGACGAGGTAGGCGTCCACGGGGGTCGGGACGCAGACGATCACCGCTGCGGCCCGGGCGAGCAGCGAGAGGTCGGTGCTGATCAGGAACGAAGGATCGTGGAGAGCCACATCCAGCCTGGCTTTATCCGAGTCCAGAAGATCAGCCTCCTGGGAGCGGATGACGGCCAGCCGGGCCTCGGAGGCATCGAGCCCAAGAACCCGCCTCCCGGAGGCGTTGATGGCCAGCGCGGTGGGAAGCCCCACGTAGCCCAGGCCCACGATGGCCACATCGAAGCTAAAGGCCTGCTCCGTCTCGGCGCTTTCCCGGGCCGGCGCCGCCGTCGCGGTCTGAACCGGCGGCCCGTCTCCGGAGAGCTGCTCCGGCCACTGGTGCGCCGCCTCCGTCCCTGGCTGAACTGCCGCGGCCGTGTTCCGGCGGTTCTTGATCTTGGTGTTGGGCGTCATGGTTCTGAGACCTCCCGGTATCCCCACGGTCCTGCTGGTAGTTATATGCCGCCGGGCCCTGATTTTTGTATGCCGCTGAAGGGTCGACGGCGAAGGAGTCCGGGTACAGAAGCTCCCCGCTCGACAAAAGCGCAGGAGCGTTCTCAGCTCCCGGTCGAATCGGTGCCGAGGGCACCGGGTGCAAGGGGCTTTGCTTGACGGCCCCTGTGGCCGGGAATCCGCAGCGCAGTTCCCGGGACCTGATTTCAGCGTAGGAACCGAGTCCTACTGCCAGCACGAGTGTGCTCTACGCGTCTTTACCGCCCTGAGGGCACACCGGCCGCGAGGAAATACCCATTAAGCCTCAGCCGCACCACTCGCTCGGTACTCTAGGACACGGCATTCCGGGGCCGAGAGCGGGGCCCCGTTTCGCCGGAATGGTGCCGTTGCGGCTACTGCCCCGACTGCTGGGCGAGCGCCTGGCCGAGGGCATCCTCGGCGGCAACCCAGGAGAGCATGGCGCACTTCACCCGCGCGGCGTAACGCGATACACCTTCGAAAGCGGCCGCGTCGCCCAGGAGCTCCGGATCGGCCGGCACTTTCCCGCGGGAGCGCAGCACTTCCCGGAAGCTGTCAATGACCCGGCGCAATTCGTCGGGGTCCAGGCCCTCGGCGAGGTCGGTGAGCACCGAGGCGGCGGCCATCGAGATGGAGCATCCTTCTCCGTCCCACCGCAGCTCGCTAACCTTGCCTCCGGCCACTGCGACCCGCATAGTGATTTCGTCGCCGCAGACGGGGTTCAGCTGGTGCGACTGGCCGACGGTGGCGCCCTCCGGCTCGCCGGCGGCGGCGAGGCCGCTGCCGTGCCGTGCTTTGGAGTGCTCCAGGATGATTTGTTGATACAGCTGGTCAAGGCTCATGCAGTGCCGTCCTCAGGCTTGGAAGTATGAACGGACACCGGAGACGGCGTCCAGAAACGCGTCGACGTCGTCCGTGGTGTTGTAGAGGTAGGTGCTGGCCCGGGTGCTGGCCGTGAGTCCCAGCCGTCGGTGCAGGGGCTGGGCGCAGTGGTGTCCCACCCGGACAGCGATGCCGCGGCTGTCGAGGAACTGTCCGACGTCGTGGGCGTGCACTCCGGCGACGTCGAAAGCGGCCAGCCCGATCCGTTCCTGCCCGGCGCCCGGGCCGAGCACGCGCACCCCGGGGATCGCCTCGAGCCCTTCCACCAGCCGGCGGCCCAGCTCCGCCTCCCAGGCATGGATCCGGGAGAGCCCTGTTTCACTCAGGTAATTGGCGGCGGCGGCGAGCGCCACGGCCTGGGAAATCTTCTGCGTGCCTGCCTCAAAGCGTTGCGGACTGGGCAGGAAGCCGGCGCGTTCCATGGTCACGGTGGTGATCATGGAACCGCCGGTCAGGAACGGGGGCATGGCGTTGAGCAGTTCGGAACGGCCGTACAGGCCGCCGATCCCGGTAGGGCCCAGCATCTTGTGGCCGGAGAAGACGGCGAAGTCGACGTCCAGGGCTTTGACGTCAAGAGCCAGGTGCGGGGCTGACTGGCAGGCGTCCAGGACCACGAGCGCGCCGACGGCACGGGCGAGCGAGACGAGCGTCTGCACCGGGTTGATGGTGCCGAGGACGTTCGAGGCGTGCGTGAAGGCGAGGACGCGGGTGCGGCTGCCGATCAGCCCGGCGGCGGCGTCGAGGTCCAGGGCCCCGGCGTCGTCGACCGGAATGAACTTCAGCGCGGCCCCGGTCCGGTCGGCCAGCTGCTGCCAGGGGATCAGGTTGGCATGGTGTTCCATCTCGGTGACGACGATTTCGTCGCCGGGGGCGAGTGCGAAGCGGGCGGCGTCCGCCGGCGCGCCGGGCAGGGACGCGTTCAGGAAGGAGTAACTGAGCAGGTTCAGCCCCTCGGTGGCGTTCGACGTCCAGATGAGCTCATCCGGGTCGGCGCCTACGAAGGCCGCGACAGTCTCACGGGCATCTTCGAAGGCCTCGGTGGCTTCCACTGCAAGGTGATGCGCGCCCCGGTGCACTGCGGAGTTCCGCTGCTCGTAGAATTCCTGCTCTGCTTCCAGCACGCTGAGGGGGTTTTGCGAGGTTGCGCCGGAGTCCAGGTAGACCAGCGGGCGGCCGTTCACGGAGCGGTGCAGGATTGGAAAGTCGTTGCGGATTCTCAGGACCATCTCGTTGTCCAGCGCAACGGCTGTGCTGAGGAGGTGGGCAGGTGTGGCAACCATGTGCAGAAACTCCTGGATCGACTGAGCTGCGCCCCGGGAGGATCGCCGGGTCTATTACGTCACGCAGATTTAGCCTAATTATCCCATGGTTGCGGCCGGAATCCGCCGGGGCCCGCTGCGGGCCCCTGGTGGAGGCCTTCGGACGCAATCGAACGCCCCGCCTGCGGGCCTTGGGTTCCCGGGCGGGGCGTCGATTTTAGGGAGCCGGCGGCGGCTGGGGGGAGAGCCTCGGTCTCAGAAGGCTCTGACGCCGCCGGCTCCGTCTGTGGGGTACGGCTGCCGGACACGGCACCGTACGATTCCAGTGAAGGAGTTCGGTTAACGAATGGGGTTTTGCTGCTGTGCTGTCTGTTGGGGCCGTCTGCCGGTGCTGCCTGGTGGTGCTGTCTCCCGGCGGTGGCGTTCCCTTCGACTGACTTAAGTCAATCAAGTCTGCCGGGTCTAGACACGAGTAGGACTTACCCGACTTCCTTTCAAGGCTACGGTCCCGCACTACTTAGGCATACCCTCCAACGTCCCCGCAGCCCCATGCAGACTACGCAAAAGCCCGGGCCTGCGCGGCTAAACAAGGTTGCGCCCTCGGTTGCGGCGCCCTAGGACGGTGGCGGATCATCCTCAAGGCCAATGTCGACCAGCTCCGACCGGCGGCTGACGCCGAGTTTCCCGAAGATCCGGTACAGGTGCCCCTCAACGGTCCGGGTGGATAACGTCAACGCCGTTGCGATCTCCATGTTGCTCGCGCCGCGGGCCACCAGCTTCAGAATCTCGGCTTCCCGCGCGGTCAGGTCCGCTTGTTGGCCGCCGTGCACGATGTTGATGCTTTCCGACATTCCGGCCGCGACCATCCGGTGATGGACCTTGCGCTGGACCACCGTCAGCCTCCACTTATGCGGGTCGTTTTCCAGGCAGCGCGCAGCCTGCTGGGCCGCCTCCAGGGCTAACAACAGATAGCCGGCGTTCATCGCCTCGTCGCTGACTGCCGTCAGCGCGGCGGTGTCCGAAGCCGCGACGCCGCGGGCGTAGATCCTGAGCAGCTGCCCCTCGTGCCCTTCCACTGCTGAAGTGCTGCCTTCCAGCGCTTGGGCTGCGGTGGTGTCACCGTTGCGCAGGGCAAGCCGCAGGATCTCTGTCTCCACACCCCTCAACCCCTCCCCCCGAGCCAGCTCGGCCAACTGTTCCAGCCGTTCCGAAGTGTCCTCCACACTGTGAAAGGACAACTCGGCGGCCGTGCAGTAGGCATCGGCGAGTAGCCGCAGGGTTTCTGGATCCCGCAAGGGTGCGCTGCGGAACGCCCGGGCGTTCTCCTCGGCCTCGTCTTGGCGTCCGACCGTGGCGGCGGCGTACGCGGCCAGGGCGTGCGCGAAGGGGCCCATGTTCCAAGGATCCGCGATGGCCAGTTCCTCGACCGCTAGCAGCAGTTCCGCCAGGCTCTCGGGAAAGCGGCCCTGCCTCACCCTGGAGTAGCCCCGCATCAGGTGCAGCAGGCCGCCCCCGTACAACAGCCGGGACGGCAGGCCAGCGGCGTAATCATCCACGGTCGACGCGAGTTCGTCCCACTCCCCGGCCCTGATCAGATTCAGGCAGTGGTTCGCCAGCACGTCTTCGTAGACCAGCGGCAGCCATCGGGTCGCGTCGGGGGCATCCGGCCACGCGTGGCGGTCGGCCTCCAGCGCGGCCACGACCCTCCCTTGGGCGGACTGCAGCTCGGCAAGCCGGGAGATCGCGGGCACCTGGATCTCGGCGATGCCCGTGGCCTCATCCACAAGTTCGTGCAGGCGCTCGGAAAAGTCCGGCCCCGCCCCCTCGTCGCGGGCCGCCAGCAGCGACAAGGCCAGGCCCGGAGCGGCCGATTCCGTCCAAAGCCGGCATGCGGGATCGGCGTTCGCATCCCGTGGTGAGGCTGCTCCTGCCGGCGGTCCGACCGCCGGTGCGGCTACCCGGAGCCTGGCTGCGAGGAGCGCCGCGAGTATGGCGGGACGCCCGTACTCCAGCGACCTGGCCGAGCTGAGGTGGCTGGCTGCTGTCTCCCGCCGTCCGAGGAGGTAGTCCGAATAAGCGAGCTGGACCCTCGCTTCCGGTAGCAACGGCCCGTCCGGAACGGCGCTGCCGGCCCTGCGCGCCGTCGCCGTATCCAAGGCGGCGTTGGCCGCCGTCGCAGCTTGCAGCAGCTCCGCAGGGGAAAGCAGGGCCCCGCAGTCCAATGCCCAGCGAAACCGGTTCAGGAAAGCCTCCGGATGGGCGGTGCCGGCCCCGGGAAGAGCCAGCAGGCTGGCCCGCAGGCTGGCGCTGCGACCGGCGGGGACACGGTCCCGGAGGATTTCTCCGACGAGCGGGCTTGCCGGCCGGACTGTGCGGTCCTGGTCCCGGGAGACGGTGATAATCCCTGCCATCTCCAAAGCGTCGACGGTCTTGGGGTTGCTGAATTGCAGGACTTGTCCCAGCGAAAGCGGCCCTGCCAGGGAAACGATCGCTGCCACGCTTTGTTCCTCGGCCGGCATCGATCGCACCCGGTGGTCGACCAGGTCCGCCGCCGGGACCTTGCTCAGGACCGGAGGGCTGATCAAGTACCAGGTGCCCTTGCGCGGCGCGATGACACCGGTCTTTCGCGCATACTCGACCAGGGACTTCAGCATGTACGGATTTCCCGCGGTCACTTTGCCGAACAGCTCGCTCACCCACGGCGACGCTTCAGCCCGCAACGCCTGTTCACAGAACTGATGGATTTCAGAGCGGGTCAGAGGAGGGAGGTCGTACTTGGCAATAAGACCGTCATCCCACAGCGCCAAGAACTCTTCCGGCATTGACGGTCCGGGACTGCACGCCGCGAGCAGTCTCGCCGCCCCGGTGGCCACGGCCTGGGCGACCAGCTGGACGGTCCCCCGGTCCAGGGAGTGGGCATCGTCGACCACGAAAAGCGGCGGTATCGGCTCTGCCTTCAGTCTCGCGGTGACGGCCCGCGAGATGGCTGCGGCTGAGTCCAGGTCATGGGCCGGGAGACTGTCCAGGTAGGGTGCCAGAACACCGAAAGGCACGGCGGACAGCATCGGGGTCGGGGCAAGCCGGATGACGGCGCCGCGGGGCTGCACCTCGCGCAGCACTTCCCTGATGACGGCGGTCTTGCCTGACCCGACGCCGCCCACGACGATAGCGCCGGAACGGCTTTCGTCCCTCAGGCAGGCCGCCGCATCCCTAACGACGCCGGACCGGCCGATAAGCGCCATCCCGTCCGTTAGGCTCTCCACTCAGATCCTTTCCCCGGCGGCCGCTGGCCCCGTGGTCGCGACGGCCGGCTCCCCTTGATCACCCGATGCGTGCGTTGCCGGTTGGACCGGCGATAGCCTCTTTGAGCTCCGACCGGCTTGCCAGGTGCAGTTTCGCGTACACCTGGTACAGGTGGCCTTCCACGGTGCGTACGGAAACCTGCATCTGCTCCGCGATTTTGCGGTTGGAGGTCCCGGCCGCAGCCCGAACGGCCACCTCGCACTCCCTGGCGGTGAGAATGGACGACGTCAACGCCTGCAACCCGTTCTTGGGGCCGCCGAACCGGTCATCCAGGGTGTGTTCCGTCCGCTGCGCGACCCTGAGCGCGATCCGGTTGCCGGCTTCGTTCGCGCAGGTAACGGCTTTCCTTGCCACATCCCTGGCGAAGACCGCGTCCCCGGCCGCGTCGGCGTCCTTTGCGACCGTCAGAAGTGCCTCGCTTGCAGCCTCCCTCACGCCGGTGGCCAGCCGCTGGCACAGCATCGCGAACTGCCCCGTCACCTGCTCGGCGAGGCTTCCGAGCTTCTGGCTCATCTGCCGGTCACCCAACCTGGCGGCGGCGGACTGGAACAACAGCCCAACAGTGGTTGAACCGCGCTCCACATCCTTTTCCGCTTCGGCCGCAAGCGCGCGGATGGCTGCTGCACGCTGGCCAAGTTCAGCCTCGGCACCCAGCTGGAAATACCGGGTCATCCTGCCGACCAGCCAGGACCCGGGCAACTCCTGCCCGCCAAGTTCAGCGAGCAGCAGCCCGGCTTCCTCCGTGTCCCCGTGCAGTCCCGCCGCGTAGGCGGCGGCAGCCACTGCCAAGGGTGCCAGGGAGTCCCTGTCATGGGTCCGCAGTTGCCAAAGGCCGGCGTCCAGTCCGGACAGGGCCTCGTCCAACCGTCCGGCGTGCAGATCGATCAGGCCCTGTCCGATTTCGAACATTCCGCCCAGACGCGACTGGGAATCGGAGGTCTCGGAAGTCAGTGCAAGGAACTCCGCGGCCTCCCGGAACCTTGACGTCAGCAGCATCAGGAGCAGGAAGCGGCCCCGAAGTTCCCGCATGGACTGGTCCGGCAGCTGGACTGCAGCGGCAGACGACAAAACCTGCTTGCCCAGCGCGATGGCTCCCAGGACGTTGCCGGTGACAGTCATCGCCTCACACAGCAGGCCTCCGGCCACGATGCCGGCTTCCGTGTTCAGGTCAGCGACGTCGAGTTCGCCCCGCATGGCGAGTACATCCGCGTAGCGTCCTTCGTGGACGGCGAACCGGGCTTCGGCAAGGAGCAGCTGCGTGCGCGCCGATACTGCGGCGGCGCTGTCCACTTCGGCCCGGGCCTCGAGCCGCTGGCTGAGTTCCTGCAGCCGCGACGCGACGGCAGGGACGGCGCCGCGCTGGTCGATGTCTGCCAGGAGAAGGTTGACGGTGACCCACTCAGCGACCGGCAGCGTGTCGTCAGCCGTCTCGACCAGCTTCTGCAGGATCCGGCGTGCGGCCTCCTCATTGCCGAGGCTGAGGTGGGCGCGGGCAGCCTCGATGGCGCCGGCAGGAACCGCCTCAAACCCGCCGACTGCCTGCAGGAACCGCAGCGCGGCCGCCGAATCCGAGGCGTTATTAGCACGCTGCGCTGCGGCGAGGGCCAGAACCGGGCTGATCCGTTCCCCGCAGTCCAGTGCCCATGCGACGCCGGTGGGGCCGCCCGGCTCCAGTTCCTCGTCGCCGCCCAGTACTGCGGTAAGCCGGCGTCGCAGCTCGGCACTGCGGCCCGGTGGCACGACGCTTGCCACGATGGCGGCTGTTACCGTGTTCGCGACACAGACGGTCGGCGTGTGATCGTGGCTGACCTGGATAAGTCCCCGTTCCTGCAGGGTGTCCATGTCGTGCGGGTTGAAGATGCTCATCAGCGTCTGCAGGGGCAAGGCGCCGGCCAGCGCCAGCATCTCGAAGACATCGCGTTGTCCCGCACTGAGCCGGTTCATCCTGGCCTTGACGACATCACGGACTTCCCCGGTCAGGGAGATCGGGCGGCTGCCGAGCACCCAGGCCCCGTCCTGACGCGTGATCGCGCCCAGTTTGATCTGCTCCCTGGCCAGGGAGTGCAGGAAGAGAGCGTTACCGCCGCTGGCGGTCCACAGGGCCCGGACCGCGGTGTGGGAGAAATGGCCGCCATACTCCTGGTTCAGCGTCGCGGCCGTCTCGGCAAAGTCAAACGGCTCCAGGTCCACCCGGCGCAGCAGGTCGTCCTTCCAGAGACCCATGATGTCGCCGCCGACATGGGGAAGGTCAACGCAAGCGGCGAGCAACGTCACGTGGCCCCCGGCGCTGAGCTGGGCAACCATCATGCAGGACAGGTCATCCAGGTCGTGGGCGTTGTCCACGAACAGAACGATGCCGCGTCCCTGGGCCTTCGCGTGGAGCAGATGGATAAGTCCCCGCAGCACCATGAGAGGGTGTTCCAGGTGCGAGGAATCAAGGTCGTTGAGCAGCACGCTCAACGCTCCGTACGGAAGTTTCGAGGAAATCGAGCTGCCACGGACCTGGACGACCAGGTACTCCCCGCCGAGTTGTTCCAGGGCACGCTGCGCCACGAAAGACTTTCCGGCACCGTGCTCCCCAACCAAAACGACGCCGCAGCCGGACTCTGAGGTCAGGGTTTCCACGACGTCGTCAATGATGTGTTGCCGAGTTAGTTGTTTGTCATACCGCCTCTGGGCTGGGCGCTGCGCTGGTGAAATCACATCGGTTTTACCGCTGCCAGCGGGCACGCCGGCTTCTTGCTGAAACATGAGAGAGACCTTCGCAATCAATGGTTAGCCAGTGATAGCTCCACCGTATGGACCGGTCTTCGGAAAGGCACCCGTAAGTGGTACTCGATTGCGGGCGGGTAGAAAACGCCCTGCCTACGCGGCTGTACTCATACCCACCGGTGAGGGCCGTGTTCGGAACCAAGTAGTTTCCCGGCTCCCCCGGGTGTTCCAGCTCTAGGGCCTCAGATTCAAGCAGGAGTACTCAGTCCGCGGCAATCCGGCGAAGGTCTTCGCGGCCCTTGATGTTCAGCTTGGCGTAGCTGCGGTAAAGGTGCCCTTCCACCGTGCGGACCGATACGTGCAGTTCGGCCGCTATCTGCCGGTCACTCAGGCCCCGGACGGCCAGCGCCACGATATCACGCTCCCGGCGGGTGAGCAGATCGAGCGCACCGTGCTGACCGTCCGGCTCCTCGCCGGCCGCGCTTTCAGCCACGTCGCGGCAGCGCTGCTGCTGGGCCTTGGCCATGCGCTCACGCAACGTGTCGCCCGCCTCACGGTAAGCAGCGGCCGCGGCTCCGTATGCCTGGGCGGCGAAACCCCACAGTTCGGACTCCTCGCAGACTTTCGCCGCTTCGAGCAGCTCGCCCGCCTGTTCCCGCTCGAGTGCCACGGCGTAACCGCAGACCGCCGCAGCCCGGCGTCCTTCCAGCTCCGGCTGCAGTTCCCGCAGCCGCGCCGCAGCGGCCCTATCACCAAGGGCGAGCCGGAACGTCAAGGCGTTGAACTCGAGTCCCGCCGCGGCTTTGCCGCCGGGCGTTCCGAGCCTTTGCAGTTCCTCCACCGCGCCGCGATGGCCGTCCAGGCGCGCCTTGCCGTACACCACGGCCATGGCCGCCAGGGCGCGCAGGTAGCGCGACGCCGGTGGCCGGGATGACTCGTAGTCGGCCAGCAGCTGGGCGGCCTTCGCTTTCGCGCCAATCTCCGCGGCAGCGGAAAATGCCATCGCCGCCGTAAGGGAAAACAGTTGCTGGGGGTCCGCCAGCCGCAGTGCTTCCAGGGCCGCCCGCAGCGTCTTTTTGGCTTCCACCGCCCGGCCCTGGTAGAGCATCATGATGCCGGCAGCCGTGTGAACCGCGCCCCCTAGGGAGATCAGGCTTGGCCCGAACGACGCGGCAAATTCTCCCAGCAGCGTCTCCACGGCACTCCAGTTCCCGCCATGGATCACTGCCGTGACGGCGCGGACCATCAGGTAGTCCGATAGGAAGTGCAGCTCCTCGTCCTCAGTTCTGGCCGCCTGCAGTGCTGCTCCCGCCACCTTGTAGGCACTGTCCGGCTTCCCCTGAATGAGAAGTCTTTCCGCTTCCAACACCAGCCTGAACGCCTGTTCCAGGCCGCTGGCCCGCTGCCCGTCGAAGACCTCGCCGGTCGGGTTCCCGGCCGCTTCCTCGTCGCCGGCCAGGGCCAGGACCATGCTGTGGATAGTGCGCACCCGGTCCCTGGTCGCGGTCAGGATGGCGTCTGCGTCCTCCGGGTTGTCCCGGGCCAGCCGGTCCCCGGCCAGCAGCAGCGCTTGGGAGCGGTGCACAATTTCCGCCGGAGGATGCCCCAGCGCGGACAGGACCGCCGCCCACAGCAGGGAGCCGCTCAGCAGGCTCGAAACCGTGCGGCCCTTGCCGAAATCGCCGTCAAGGATGTCGAGGGCCGCCGCATGGTTGGAGGTGTTGTAGTAAGTCTGGGCAGTCACACACCGCGCCGAGATTTGCAGTTCCGGGTCCTTGACCTGGGAAGCGGCCTTGCGAGCCAGCTCGTCTTCGGACAGTCTGGCCGCCAGCCCAGCGGCCCTCAGCAGTTGCCGGTCATCGACCTCCAGCCCGCACTCCAACGACCAGCTCACCTGGCGCAGCAGCGCTTCGGCGGACGCCGGTTCGCGGTCCATCAGCCGCAGCAGGTCCTGGCGCAGTTGCAGGCTGCGCGCCGGCGAAACCAGGTTGCGCAGGGCATCCCCGTAAACGGCATGCCAGAGCCGCAGTTCGGGCTCCGCGCCACCGGTGACGCGGAGGAGTTCCTGTTCGATCAACCCCGCTACGGCGGTTCCGCCGACCATGGCTTCGATCAGCGCCCTGGGCACGGGTTCAGACAATGCCACGAGATTCAGAGCCGTGCGCTCCTCCGCCGAGCGCCGAAGCAACTGGCGCCGGACAACGTCGGTCAACCGTTCGCCGTGGCTGTTCAGCGGCCGGGTCAGCAGCCACACGCCGTTGCGCTGGATCAGCGTTCCGTCGCCCTTGGCGTCATCGAGCAGGCAGCTGAGCAGCAGCGGGTTGCCGGCCGAGGCGGCCCACAGCACCTCGGCGACGCTGGGCAGGACCTGGGAACCCAGTTTCTGGGCCAGGAGCTCGGCAGTTTGCTCGCGGGTGAGCGGGCGCAGGTCGTGCCGCTCCGCGATGCCCTCGAACCATAGCTCGAGGAGCGGCTCCGGCAAACCGGGACGAGCCGCGGAACTGACCAGCAGCTTGGTCCAGCCGGCTGCGGCGAGTTCCACCAGGATCCCGGCTGTTGCCTCATCCAGGTCGTGGGCGTCGTCGACGATCAGCAGGAGCGGCTTGCGGGTCGCGCGCCGCTGCTCTTCCAGGTAGCTCCAGAAGGTCCTTAAGACCGCCAGCTGCGACGTGGCATCCTCCACGGGAAGGTCCACGATGAACGGCGCCAGGACTCCGTAGGGCACCTGGCTCAAGGCCTGGCTGCCGTGCAGCCGTACCGGGGTGACGTCGTTCTGCAGTTCGGCGGCAACGGCCGCCATCAGCGTGGACTTGCCGATCCCGTGGTCCCCCACCAGAAGCACAGCGGCATGCATGCCGCTCTTGAGCGTTTCCGCCGCTGACCGCAGGTCCTCCGTTCGACCGGTCAGGACCAGCGGCTCCTCCTCGGGCGGGGCGGCCGGGCGCGCCTTAGATGAGGCCAAGCAGATCACTTCGCGAGGACACTCCGAGCTTGGTGAATACCTGGTACAGGTGCCCCTCCACTGTCCGAACCGAGATGCCCACTTCTAGAGCGATGTCCTTGTTGGAGACTCCGTTGCCGGCGAGCGTCGCAATCTGCCGCTCGCGATCGGTGAGCAGCGGCCCCTTGCTGCGGGGCACGACAGGAAGCGCCGGCACGGAGGCGGACAGCGACTCCAGCATGCTGTGCGCGGCTGTGGCGATACCGGTCATCCCGGCGCTCTTGGCGAAGTCGAAAGCAAGCGCGGCACACCTGGCCCGGACGGCATCGAGCTCCAACGCGGCCGCGAGTTCGGCCGCCTCGAGCATGGTTCCGGCGTCCTTCTTCCGGCTGCCGGCCGCGATCACGCGGGACAACTCCGCGAGCGGACCCTGCCGCAACCCGGCGATTTCTTCCATGAACTCAAAATCCCGCACCGTGCCGTTGACGGTCGCCCCGAGCATGCAGATGCCGGCCAGCGTGTAGAGACCGCGTTGGAAGTGCCTTTCCGCGGCCCGGACCAGCCGGTCCTTTGCATCCGGGTCTCCCAGCCAGCGGGAGGCCATGTCCATGCAGAACTCCGTCGAGCTGCTGATCACGAACCGCGCCGGACCGTCAGCGGAACGCGCACGGTCGAGGTAGACGGTCGACTGGACGGAGTTGCCCATCTGCGCATAGGCAAAAGCTGTGGCGGCGTAAGCCTGCCGGAGTGAGTGAAGGCTCGGCCGGACTTCGAGCTGGGCGATTGAGGCCAGAAGCGGATCCAGCGCCAGGTGGCCGCGGCCCGCATAGACATAGGCGAGGCCGACGGCGAGGTCTGTGGCGGCGCTGCCGGAGTGCAGTCCGTGACCGGCGCGTCCGCTCGCGTCTTTGAGCATGTCAATGCTCTGGCGCCATCGGCCGGAGAGGAGCAGGACGTTAAAGGAGCGCCAGGCATAATTTTCCCGGACCCGGGGCACGCTGGACCACTCGCCGAGTTTCCCGCCAATTTCCCGCATCAGCTGACGGGCTTCGAGTTCCCGGCCCGTCAGGCCCAGGGCTTCCATCAGGATAATGGACACCCGAAGCCGGTGCACCGGGTCAACCGCACCGGTTGCGCCGTCCGCGGCCGCGTCCCGCAGCCGGTCCATCATCGGCTCAAACTCGCCGACGAAGGACAGGTAGTTAAACTCGCACAGGTCTAGGCATCGGCGGGCCCGGGCAAGGGCGGCGCCGGCTGCCGGGGCGTCAGCAGGGAACTCCAGCAGCCGCAGCCGGGCCCGGCGGATGAGTTCAGGAACCATCGCGCTGCGGTCTTCCAGCCACGCCATGCAGTCGGCCTTGGCTGCCATGAAGTCAGCAAAAGCCTCCGGCGGAAGCCGGTCGGCCTGCGCCTCGGAGACGTCGTCGAGTGCAGACACCGCCTGGAGCGGAAGCCCCAGCTGCAGGTACGCCGCGGCTTTCTGCATCTGCCCCTCCGGCCATTCCGGGTGGTTTGGGCTGAGGTCTGCGGCACACTTCAGCGCGAATTTGGGGTCGAACAGGCGCACGGCGGCCTGCGCGGCCGCCAGGGCGTGGGACGGTAGCAGCCGGCCGTCGCAATCATGCGTCCACGCGGCGTATGCCAGCAGATCCTCCACGGTTAGCTCGCCCAGCTCGTGCTCCTGGTGGCCCGGCACCTTGTCGCGCAGTTCCAGCCGTCGCTCCACGCTAAGCCAGTTCCGGACGATGTCGCCCAGATACCGGTCCCCGAGGGTGACGAAATGCTGGTCCGTGCGGTCGACGATGATCTGACCGGCCTCCTCCATATCCGCAATCAGCGCAGGCCCGTACATCCTCGCCAGCCGGGACAAGGACATGCTGCGGGCGCAGGACAGCACCTCGATGACTTCCCGCGCCTCGGCAGATTCCCGGGCGTAGCGCGCCCGGACGATGTCCTCCAGCGCCGTCTTGCCGTCCAGGACCACCTCGTCGACGAGGGTCCAGATCGAGCCGGCGAGCACGAGGTTGCCTCGCTCAATCTGCTCCGTCACCACTGCCTGCAGGAGCGTGGGGCTTCCGCCGACAAGTTCCTGCAGCTGGGTCGCCAGCGCCGTCGAGACGCGGTGCCCCAGCGCAGCCTGGAGCACCTTCTGGGTTTCCACCTCGGTCATGTTGTCGAGCCGGACTTCAGCGAGCTGTCCGGAGGTGATGAGCCAGTAAAAGTCCGGCGGCAGGTCGGTGGTGCGCTGCGCGATGGCAACAAGCCGGGCGGTGCCGGTGTGCAGCAGGTTCAGCAGTACGCCGGTGCTCTGCTCATCCAGGCAACCCGCGTTGTCGAGCAGGATGACGCATTGTCGTCCCGCCGCGTCGTCGCGGATTAGGGAGGTGATGCCGTGCAGGATTGCGGTGGGCGAGCCGAGGGAACTCTGCGGGAGCCGGGCAAGGGTGAACGCGAGGCAGCCGTAGGGGGTCGTGGAACCGGCTCCGGAGCTGCGCAACTGCAGAGTGTAAACGTCCGGGCCCAAACCGGCCACAGCGCTACGGCCCACAAGGGATTTTCCGACGCCCCGGTCCCCGGTGATGACTACGCCCATGCCGTCGGGCGCGTTGAGGGCGCTCCGGACGCGCTCGGCGTCCGCGCCGCGGGCCAGGCCTGACCACCCGTGCTTACTGACAGGCCCTGCAGCGTGCTGATCTTCGGCTGGCGCCAATGTCACGGAAACATTCACCCAGCCCAGCGAATCCCTCGACATCTAGTTTCCTTTGCACCGCTTTGCGGACGGCCTACCACACCGTGTGCCTAGCAGTAGCGTAGCCCTATCCCCCGACAAGCAAGTAGAGCGATCATAACGGCACGGCGGAGCGGCGGAAAAGGAGATTAAGACCCTAGTTCGGGGCGGGCGGTTACTGCGCCTTGGCAGGGTGGAACTTTTGCTGCGCCTGCTGGAGGCCTTCCCGCACCAGGCACTCGACCGCGTCGGCTGCCGTATCCAGCAGGAACGGCAGTTCCTTTCGTTCCGCGGCAGCGAAGTCGCGCAGGACGAAATCAGCGGTGTCCATCCGGCCCGGCGGCCTGCCGACACCTACCCGAACCCGCAGGTAGTCCTTGGTGGCCAGCGCCTTGGAGATGTCGCGGAGGCCGTTGTGCCCGCCCTCGCCGCCGCCGAGTTTGAGTTTGACAGTATTAAAAGGAATATCGATCTCGTCGTGGACGGCGATGACGGAGCCGGGCGCGATGTCGTAGAACCGGGACAACGAGGACACCGGGCCGCCGGAGACGTTCATGTAGCTCGAGGGCTTGGCCAGCACCACCCGCGGACCGCCGATGCCCAGCCTGCCTTCGAGGACCTGCGCCCGTGACTTGTGCGCTTTGAAACCGCCGCCTACCCGCGCGGCCAGTTCGTCGAGCACCATCTGGCCGACGTTGTGCCGGTTGTGGGCATACTCGGCCCCGGGGTTGCCAAGGCCTACGATGAGCCAGGTGTCAGTCATGGGTGCATCCTTCCGGGAACGTCCGGCGGGGTCGGAGTCAGGGTCAGGCCAGGGCGGCGGAGCGGAGACGACGGCGGCCGGGCCCCGTCGGGACCCGGCCGCCTGCCACTCTGCGGGAAGTTACTCGGCAGCGGCTTCGGAGGACTCCTCGGCGGCTGCTCCTTCTTCGGTTGCTGCTTCTTCGGCGGCCGGGGCGGCCTCTTCGCCGGTCTCTTCTTCGAGGGCGATTTCGACGGCCTCGGAGACGTTGACGACCAGCGCCTCAGCGTCGGTCAGCAGGACGGTGCCCTTGGGCAGCACGAGGTCGGAGGCGTGGACGTGCTCGCCGGCTGTGCGGCCTTCGACGCTGACCTCGACGGCGGTCGGGACGTGGGTGGCCTCGGCTTCGAGCGAGACGGTGGTCATCTCCAGGTTGGAGACGTTGCCCGGTGCGACCTCGCCGGTGGCGTGGACGGGGACGTCGACGGTGACCTTTTCGCCCTGGCGGACGGTCAGCAGGTCGAGGTGCTCGATGATCTGCTTGATCGGGTTGCGCTGGATGTCCTTGACCAGGGCGAGGTGGTTTTCGCCGTTGATGTCCAGGGACAGCAGGGCGTTGGGGGTGCGGACAGCCAGGGTGGTGGCCTTGGCTGGCAGGGTGACGTGGATCGGCTCGGCGCCGTGGCCGTAGATGACGGCCGGGATCAGGTTGGCCATGCGGGCGCGCCGGGCGAAGCCCTTGCCGAATTCGGTGCGTACTTCTGCTGCGAGCTTCTGCTCAGACATGGGTGTCTCCTCTGGAAAGAACGGTTGTTCAGCAAGGGCGGAGGTCTGTCAGCGACCTTCAACGCCGGGCCGGTGGCCCACCTCAGAAGGAGATTCAGACCCAGTCGATAACGGAGACCAGCTGGCGGTTACCGCGCACACGGTGTGTGCGGACGGCACCGGCGCTCTCCCTCGCCAAGGTATCGCAATGAGTTTAGCAAGGCCGGGCCCCGTTTTCCTAAACGGGGCCCGGTCTTGCCGGGCAGGGCACCTGGACTACGCGTTGCCGTCGAAGAGGCTGGTGACCGAACCGTCGTCGAACACTTCGCGGATCGCGCGGGCGATCAGCGGCGCGATGGACAGCACGGTGAGCTGCGGGAAATGCTTGTTCGCGGCGATCGGGAGCGTGTTGGTGACGACGACCTCGCGGGCTCCGGACTCCGAGAGCCGCTGGGAGGCGGGGTCGGAGAACACGGCGTGGGTCGCGGCGATGATGACATCCTTGGCGCCGGCGTTCTTGAGCACCTGGACGGCGCCGGAAATGGTTCCGCCGGTGTCGATCATGTCGTCGATGAGCACGCAGGTGCGGCCTTCGATCTGGCCCACAACGGTCTTGGAGACCGCTTGGTTGGGTACCGTGAGGTCCCGGCTCTTGTGGACGAACGCCAGGGGGGCGCCGCCAAGGCGTTCGGCCCACTGCTCGGCGACGCGGACGCGGCCGGTGTCCGGCGAGACGACGGTGATGTTGTCCGATCCGACGCGGGTGCGGATGTAGTCGGCCAGCAGCGGGATCGCCATCAGGTGGTCGACTGGACCGTCGAAGAAACCCTGGATCTGCGAGGTGTGCAGGTCAACGCTCATGATGCGGTCGGCGCCGGCGGTCTTGTACAGGTCCGCGACGAGGCGGGCCGAGATCGGCTCGCGGCCTCGGCCCTTCTTGTCCTGGCGGGCGTACGGGTAGAACGGCGACACCACGGTGATGCGCTTGGCGGAGGCACGCTTGAGCGAATCGATCATGATCAGCTGCTCCATGAGCCAGTTGTTCAGCGGGGCCGGATGCGCCTGGATGACGAAGGCGTCCGTGCCGCGGACGCTTTCACCGGCCCGGACGTAGATCTCGCCGTTGGCGAAGTCGTAGGCGTCCAGCGGCAGCAGCTCGGTGCCGAGCTCCTTGGCGATCTCGCGCGCCAGCTCCGGGTGTGCGCGCCCGGCGGCCAGCACCAACTTCTTCTCGCCGTGTGCCGTAATTTCGCTCATGATTGCTAGCCCTCTTCTGTCGGTGCCGGAGTAGTGGAGGAAGTTGTAGTGGCGCCGGCGGCGTCGGCCAGCTCGGCGGAGATGGAGCCGGGCCGGTTGGCCGTGACCCATCCTTCGGCGTTGCGCTGCTTGGCCACGGTCAGGGCCAGGGCGCCTGCCGGGACATCGTTGCGAATCACGGCACCGGCGCCGCTGTACGCGCCGTCGCCGACCCGGACGGGAGCGACGAACACGGTGTTGGACCCGGTTCGCACGCCGGAGCCGATCACGGTGCGGTGCTTCTTCTCGCCGTCGTAGTTGGCGGTGATGTTGCCGCAGCCGATGTTGGTGTCTTCACCGATTTCGGCGTCGCCGGCGTAGCCGAGGTGGGAGAGCTTCGAGCCGCGGCCGATCGTGACGTTCTTGGTTTCGTAGAACGCACCGATTTTGCCGGTCTCGCCCAGGACGGTGCCGGGACGCAGGTAGGTGAAGGGGCCGACGCTGGCGCGGGCACCGATGCTGGAGCCGGAACCGTGGGTGCGGATCACCTTGGCCCCCTCCCCCACGGACACATCGGTGAGGGTCGTGTCGGGGCCGACGACGGCGTCGCGCGCCACCGAGGTAGCGCCGTGCAGCTGCGTGTTGGGCAACAGCCGGACATCTTCTTCGAGCGTCACGGTGGCGTCGATCCAGGTGGTTGCGGGGTCGACGACGGTGACACCGGCGCGCATCCACGCCTCGACGGTGCGGCGGTTGTGCTCGGCGCCGAGGGCCGAGAGCTGGACGCGGTCATTGGCGCCCTCGACCTGCCAGCGGTCCTGTGTCACGACGGCGGCGACGCGGCCGCCGGCGGCACGGGCCAGGGCGAGGACGTCGGTGAGGTACTTCTCGCCCTGCGCGTTGTCCGTGGTGACGTGGGCCAGGGCGTCGCGGAGCACGGCGGCGTCGAAGGCGTAGATGCCGGAGTTGATCTCCCGGATCTGCCGTTCGGCGTCGGTCGCGTCCTTGTGCTCGCGGATGCCGGTGACGGTTCCGTCCTCGGCGCGGAGAATGCGGCCGTAGCCGGTGGCGTCGTCGAGGACGGCCGTCAGGACGGTGACGGCGTTGCCGTCCGCTTCGTGCGCGGCGACAAGGTCGGCGAGCAGGGCGCCGGTAAGCAGCGGCACGTCGCCGTAGGTGACGACGACGGTGCCGCTGAGCTGGCGGTCAGGGTGGGACGCATCCAGCGCCTCAAGCGCGGCTTCGACGGCGCGGCCGGTGCCGGGGACATCGTCCTGGTCAACGATCAGTGCCTGCGGATCAAGCGCCGCGATGTGCGCGGCGACCTGGTCGCGTTCGTGCCGGACCACGAGGGCCAGTTCTCGTGGCTGAAGCGCGCGTGCGGCGTTCAGGGCGTGCCCGACGAGGGACCGGCCGCCGATTTCGTGGAGAATCTTGGGGGTACGGGACTTCATCCGGGTACCGGCACCTGCAGCAAGGACAATAACGGCGGCGGGGCCGGTGTTCTCGGGGCTCACGTACGGGCTCTCCTTGCTCAGCGGCCTGACTCGGGGCCGCTGCTCGGTCGATAGGTGGACCCGCGGACGACAGCCAGGAGGTCTGCTACCTCGTTGCCGGCTCCGCACGGCCGGGCCCGACCACATGAAGGGCCGGACCACATGCAGGTCGCGGGATCCTTTTCATCCTACTGGACTCCCGCGGGCCCCCCACCCGCCGCAGCCGGTTCCGCCGCCGGCTGCCCCGGGGATCCGGCAACCCGTTCCAGTTCCGCCCATAGGACTCGAACCTATACTCCACGGCTCCAAAGGCCGGGGTGCTGCCATTACACCAGAGCGGACCATGCCGGGGCGTCGAGCCTCTGGCACAAGAATCAATTCTGCCATGAAGGATGTTGCTCGTGCGACTCAATGCCCGGCGAGCCGGGTGGAGCTAGGGCATGATGGTGCTGTGAGCAAGAGCGCAGGCGGGTCCGGAGGGGCGGAGCCCCGTACCGGCAGGCCGGTACGGTCCCCCGGCTACATCCCCAGGGCCCGCATGACCGGACCCCAGCGCCGCTCCCAGCTCATCGACGTCGGCCGGGGACTCTTCGCCCTTCGGGGACTGGACGGCACAACCATCGAAGAGGTCGCCACCGCGGCGGGTGTGTCCAAGCCGGTGATTTATGAGCACTTCGGCTCCAAGGAAGGTCTCTACACCCAGGTCGTGGAGTCCGAGTTCTGGATCCTCCTTGGCTCCATCAGTGACGCGCTCTCCGCCGAGGCCAAACCCCGCGTCCTGGTTGAGCGGGCTGCCCTGGCACTGCTGGGCTATATCGAGGACCGGACCGACGGCTTCCGCATCCTGATGCGCGATGCTCCCCCGTCGCAGCCCGAAGGCGCATTCTCCACCCTGCTTTCGCAGGTGACCGCCAAGGTCGAACACATCCTGGCCGACGAGTTCGACCGCCGCGGGCTAAGTTCCGCGGACGGCGCCATGTATGCGCAGATGCTGGTGGGCATGGTGGCGATGACCGGGCAGTGGTGGCAGGACAGCCGCACCCCGGACAAGCGCGAAGTCGCCGCCCACCTCGTGAACCTCGCCTGGAACGGCCTCACCGGCCTGCGCAAGGACCCGGAACTCATGAGCGACGGCTAGTCCGTCGCTGTCTGTGGTCCCCTTCGCTGTCCCGGTTGCCCTTCGCGGTCGCTAGTGGTCATCACCGCGGAGCAGTGGCCCTTCGCCGTCGCTTAGACACGATGCAACAGGCCCCTGCGGTCGCTGGGCGACCTCCGGGACCAGTTGCACCGCGATGCGCGACTACGCGAAGGACCCCCGCCCCGCTTTTTGCCGACAGAACGAATCGAAGGTTCCCCGTGCCGCTTAGCGGGCGCTAGCAGGACTGGCGAAGGTTCGCCGCTCCGCTTTGCGGGCGCTAGCAGGACTGGCGAAGGTGAGCCGCGTCGCTTTGGGGCGCCGACGGTACGTCGCGTTTTCAGGTGCCACGCGCCGGGGTGAGGCGCGTCGACGGAGGCGGGCCTTCCGAAAGGAGCGCATCGCGGCGCTTCGGGGTCCGGAGGTCGCCCAGCGACCGGAGGGCCCCGATGCGCTGTAGCGTGTCCCGAGGGCCCCGACGCGAGCTTGCGAGTGTTGGGAAGGGACTAAGCGCTAAGCGACGCGGAAGGGCCGGCTCCGGCACCCAAGCCAGCCGCCGCGGAAGGGCCGGCTCCGGCACCCAACCCAGCGGACGCGGAACCTAGCGGGGTTACTCGCCGAGGACTTCGAGGGCTTCGAGCCATTCGAGTTCGAGGGCTTCGCGCTCGGCGGCGAGTTCTTGGAGCTTCTTGTTGAGCCCGGCGAGCTCGTCGAACTTGGAGGCGTCGCCGGCGCCGGCCGTCATTTGGGCGTGGACCTTGTCTTCCTGCTGCTGCAGCTTGCCCAGCTGGCGGTCAATCCGGTTTTTGGCTTTGCGGGCGTCGCGCTTCTCGGCCTCGGACGGGCCGCCCGCCGCGGCCGCTGCTCCCCCGGCGCCGCCCGAACCGGTGACCGGGTTGCCGCCGCCGGTGATGGTGGAGCCGGCCAGCGCCGCTTCGCGCAGTTCCAGGTACTGGTCCACGCCGCGGGGCAGGGCCCGGATCTTGCCGTCGCCCAGCAGCGCCATCTGGTGGTCCGTGACACGTTCCAGCAGGTAGCGGTCGTGGCTCACGACGACGAGGGTGCCGGGCCAGCCGTCCAGCACGTCTTCGACGGCGGCGAGGGTGTCGGTATCGAGGTCGTTCGTGGGTTCGTCGAGCATCAGGACGTTGGGCTCCCCCACGAGCAGGCGCAGGAGCTGCAGCCGCCGGCGCTCACCGCCGGAGAGGTCCTTGACCGGCGTCCACTGCTTCTCGTTGGTGAAGCCCAGCTGCTCCACGAGCTGGCCGGCGGTGAATTCCTTGCCGCCGACGTTGAAGGAGCGCTTCTCGCGTTCGATCACTTCGATGACCCGCAGGTCGGAGACGTCGTCGAGTTCCTTGACTTCCTGGGTCAGGACCGCGGTGACGACGGTCTTGCCGCGCTTGAACTTCCCGGATGAGGGTTCGATTTCGCCGTTAAGCAGTTTCAGCAGGGTCGTTTTCCCGGCGCCGTTCACGCCGACAAGGCCCAGCCGCTCCCCGGGGGCGAGCCTCAGTGTGATGTTGTCGAAGAGCTTCTGGCCCGGTTCGCCGCCGCGGAAGTCCAGCGACACGTTTTCCAGGTCCAGCACGTCTTTGCCGAGCCGGGCAGTGGCCATTTTGCTCAGCGCGGTCGAGTCGCGCGGCTCCGGAACGTCGGCGATCAAGGCGTTCGCGGCTTCAATGCGGAACTTCGGCTTGGCCGTCCGCGCGGGGGCGCCACGGCGCAGCCAGGCCAGTTCTTTCTTGACCAGCTGCTGGCGCTTGCTTTCCATCACAGACGCCGAGCGGTCACGTTCGGCGCGGGCCAGCACGTAGGCCGCGTAGCCGCCGTCGAATGGGTCCATGATGCCGTCGTGGATTTCCCAGGTCTTAGTGCAAACCTCGTCGAGGAACCAGCGGTCGTGGGTGACGACGAGGAACGCGCCCTGGTTGGGCCGCCAGCGGGTCTTCAGGTGCCGGGACAGCCATGCGACGCCTTCGACGTCGAGGTGGTTGGTCGGCTCGTCGAGCATGATGACGTCGTGGTCCTCGATCAGCAGCTTGGCCAGCGCCACCCGCCGCTTCTGCCCGCCCGAGAGGGCATGGACGTTGGCGTGCCAGTCGACGTCGGACACTAGGCCGCCCATGATTTCGCGGATCTGCGGGTTGCGGGCCCATTCGTAGTCGGCCTGGTCACCGACGATCGCCGCGCCGACCGTGAGGTCGCCGTCGAGCACGTCGCTCTGGTCCAGGTAGCCGATGTTGACTTCGCCGCGTTTGGTCACCCGGCCGGAATCCGGGGTGGCGCGCATGGCCAGCAGGCGCATCAGGGTCGACTTGCCGTCGCCGTTGCGGCCAACCATGCCGATCCGATCGCCCTCTTCGATTCCGAGAGTGATGCCGTCAAGGACGGTACGGGTTGCATACGAAACCGTGAGGTTCTCGCCGCCGAGCAGGTGTGCCACTGAGAACTGCTTTCCTAGAAATAAATGTCAGTGAAGATGTCGAACAGGCCGGCCCGGACTGGAGGGACCAAGCCGCTACGCCGTAGGGACAACCACGGCTTTCCTATTAGAGGAGCGTATCGGAGATGATGCGCGCACCGTGCACCGGCCCGTGGACCGCCATGGCGTCGAGGCCGTGGTGCCGCAGGTCTCCGGCGAGCCCCTCCGCCGCGGCCGGGCTGTGGGTCAGCAGCGCCACGGTGGGTCCGGAGCCGGAGACGATCCCGGCGATTGCGCCGCACGCCTCGCCGCGTCCCAGGACGTCGCGCAGCCCGGGCGCCAGCTCGATCGAGGCCCGCTGCAGGTCGTTGACGAGGACCCTGCTGAGTGCGTCGGCATCGCCGCTCAGGAGCGCCGCGAGGACCCGCGGATCCACCGCGGTGGGCTCCTCAACGTCGGTCCCGGCTGCTGCGCGCAGCCGGTCCAGGGTGCGGAAGACCTCCGGGGTGGACAGGCCGAAGTCGGCGGTCACCAGGACCCAGTCGGTCTGCGCTTTGACCAACGCCGGGGAGAGCTCGTCGCCCACCCCCAGCCCGACGGCGGTGCCGCCGAGCAGCGAGAACGGCACGTCCGCACCGAGCTCCGCGGCGAGCTGGGCGAGCTCGTCACGTGAAAGACCGCTGTTCCAGAGGGCGTCGCAGGCCAGCAGGGTGGCAGCGGCGTCGGCCGAACCGCCGCCCATGCCGCCGGCCACGGGGACCCTCTTGGTGATCTCCAGGTGCACTCCGGTGGAATGCTCCGAGACATCGGTCATGATCGCTGCCGCCTTGTAGGCGAGGTTGCGCTCGTCGAGCGGGATGTCGACGCCGTCAAGGCCCAGCGGGCTGGCCGGGCTGATGCTGACCGTGATCTCCCCGGTGTCCGTGCTGGTGGCCGCCACCTCTTCGTACAGCGACACGGCCAGATAGACGCTGGCCACCGAGTGGTACCCGTCCGCGCGCAGCGGCCCCACGTTCAGTGAGACGTTTACTTTGCCGGGCGCCTTGGCCCGGACAGTCCTTGCGGGAAAGCGCCCTCTCACTGCGTTCATGGCTCCACGCTATGACATGGCACGCCGGGGCTCCAAGAAAGTTCCCGGCAGGCACCCCGCGCAGCGGCCCTCAGAAAGGCAGCCGGAAAGGCTCCAGGAAGGGACCCGAAGGAGCGCTCAGGAGGCCGGGCGGGCGTGCGCCTCGGCGATCCGGGCAAAGGCGGCAATGTCGAGAACTTCGCCGCGGGCGGTCGGGTCGACGCCGGCGGCCCGGAGGCAGCGTTCGGCCTCGGCTGCACTGCCGGCCCACCCTGCCAGCGCGGCCCGGAGGGTCTTGCGCCGTTGGGCGAACGCGGCGTCGATGACGGCGAACACCTCTTCCCGGCTGGCCGTGGTGGCCGGCGGCTCCCGCCGGGTGAAGGCGACGAGCCCGGAATGGATCTTGGGCGCGGGCCAGAAGACGTTCATCCCGATGACGCCGGCCTTGCGCATGCCGCTGTACCAGGCCGCCTTGACCGAAGGGACACCGTAGGTCTTCGACCCCGGAGGCGCCGCGAGCCGGTCGGCAACCTCGTCCTGGACCATCACCAGCCCGTGCCGCAGGGTCGGGAAGTGCTGCAGCAGGTGCAGCACCACCGGAACGGCCACGTTATAGGGAAGGTTCGCCACCAGGGCAGTCGGCTGCACCGGCAGTTCGGTCACCTTCATGGCGTCGGCGAGGACGAGGTGGAAGTCCGGCGCGGCATCGGGGCGCCAGCGTTCGACGGTCGCCGGAAGCTTGGCGGCGAGGACCGGGTCGATTTCGACGGCGACGACCGTCTTGGCGGCGTCCAGCAGGCCGAGCGTCAGCGAGCCGAGCCCGGGCCCGACCTCCAGGACGGTTTCGTCGGCGGCGATGTCCGCCACGGCGACGATCCGGCGGATGGTGTTGCCGTCGATGACGAAGTTCTGGCCCAGGGTCTTGGTGGGGCGGACTCCGATTTCCTCCGCCAGCCTGCGGATGTCGGTGGCGCCCAGGAGCGGCGCCGGCGCGCTTCTGCGCAGGTCGCTTTCGGGCTGCAGCCCGGACGGCTCGACGGCGGCGGAGGGGGTCGGTTCAGTCACCTAGGTATCCTATCCCGCGGCTGTTACGCCGAAGGCCGGTCCGGGATACTGAGCAGTTCAGTACCGGGACCGGCCTTCGGGGGCGTCACAGGGCAGTGGTCTGCTGCCGCGGGAGCCGTGCGGGTTTTAGCGGGAAGCGGCCCAGCCGCAGCCCCACGGCTGCAGGCCGCGCTGTGCGTAGACCCGGTTGGCGATGTCGATCTGCTGGGCCTTGGAAGCGCCGGCAGCGTTGGGCGCGTAGGCCCCGCCGCCGGAGCCGATCCAGGTGCGGATGTCGAACTGCAGTCCGCCGTAGTAGCCGTTGCCGGAGTTGATCGACCAGTTGCCGCCGGACTCGCACTGGGCGATCTTGTCCCACATGGCCTCGTTCATCATGGCCGGGGCTGCGGCGCCGGTGTTGGCCTTGGCTGCTGCCGGAGCGGCCGCCGGAGCGGCCGCCGCCTCTGGCTTGGGCTTTTCCTTGGTGCCGATGGAGACCTTCTCGGTCACGGGCTGCAGGGTGATGTTCTGCGACACGAGGGTGCGGGAGGCTTCACGGCCGTCCACGAGGACCAGCTTGAAGCTCTTGCTGATGCTGCCGGCGACCCCGGCCTGGACGACCTTCTTCTCACCCTTGGGCAGGGCCGCGTCGTCTTCGGTCAGGGTTTCGAACGGAACGGCCTCGGTGGTTTCCGCGGTCTTGGTGGTGTCCACGCGCGACACCTTGACCACCATGTCATTGACGACCGGCGCGTTGGCCGGCTGGGAGAGGCGGTCGCTCGCGGCGAGCGTGATGCCGGCGTCGGCGAGCAGGTTCCCGACGGTGGCCGCCGTCGTGCTGGTCTTGGTGGCCTTGCCGTCGGCGACGAGGGTCACGGCCTTCGGGGTGGAAATGCTGACAAAAGATCCGGCGACGGCGAGCTGCGCGTCCTTGGGGGCCGAAACTTCGGAGGCGCTGGCGACGCCGAGTTCGGTCACCAGGCTGGCGACGGTGGGGGCCGTGGTGTTGATGGTCCGTTCTGCACCGTCCACGCTGACCTTTACGGCCTTGGCGAGGTTGATGTTGATGACGGAGCCGTCCTGGACGTGGGCGTCTGCTGCGGGCGAAACCTTGTCAGCGGACTGAAGTTCAACTTTGGCGGCCCGGACCACCTGGCCGACGGTCCCACCGAAAGTCTGGACGGAGCTCACTTTCCCGTCAACGTTGAGCGTGACCGTCTTGTTGTTGCCAACGAAGGCCACAAGCCCGAGCACGAGTGCTCCAAGCACCACGATCTGCGCGCCGACCTTGACGAAGCTGAACTTGCCGTCCGATGTGAAGAACTTGACCACGATTGTCCATATCTTTTGGACCATCCGGGCACGGGGAAAAGCGCACACGCTTCCCTGCCGCAAACACCCCTGGGGCTGCTCCGGAACGGGTCCGGCTGCTTGCGGAAAACGTGAGCACCGCCATATCTCCAAACGAGAGCGCGCACATGGAATGGCTACCGCGCTGCGCGCCCGAAAGGAGTGAAATTATCCGCAGGCCTTCCCCGACCCCGGCTAATAGTTGATCACTGTAACCGGAGCGTTATAAAGCAACCAAGAAAATGTGCATACTCAGTATGTTACGGAAGTTGCACATGGCACTGGAGTCAGTCCCAACTTCCGTACGCCTGCACGGTGTTTTCGGCCAGTCTGGCGCACAGTTCAGCAAGGTCCCGGCCTGTCAATTCGGCCATCGCCCGCACCGTGTACGGGACCATGTAACTGGCGTTCGGCCGGCCCCGGTGGGGGTGCGGCGTAAGGAAGGGGGCGTCGGTCTCGACCAGCAGCCGTCCGGGTTCGGCCAGGGCGAGCGCCGCGCGGAGATTCGCGGCGTTTTTGAAGGTCACGGTCCCGGCGAAGGACATGTACCAGCCCTCGGCGTTGCAGGTCCGCGCCAGCTCCTCGCCGCCGGAGAAGCAGTGGAAGACGACCCGCTCCGGGGCGCCCTCCTCGCGCAGTACCTGGACGACGTCGTCGTGCGCATCGCGGTCGTGGATCTGCAGCGTCAGGCCCAGCCGCTTGGCGATGTCAATGTGGCGGCGGAAGGAGTAGCGCTGCTGGACCAGCCCCTCCCCCTCGGTCCGGAAAAAATCCAGCCCGGTCTCGCCGATGGCCCGGATCCGTGGGTGCGCCGCGAGCGCCTCGATCTCCGCCAGCGCCCCCTCCAGCTCGCCGCGGGCCGCGTACGCCGGGGCGTCGTTGGGATGCAGCGCGACGGCGCCCAGCAGGCGGGCGTCCGCCTCCACCGCCTGCACGGTGAAGCGGGACGACTCGAGGTCGCAGCCCACCTGCACGGCGCCCTGAACCCCGACGGCCGCGGCGGCGTCGAGGGCGTCCTTGACACTGACGGTCCGCCCGTCCGCAAAGCCGGTGTCGGGAAAATCCAGATGGGTGTGGTTGTCCATCACCGGGACGGGCAGCGGCTCCGGCGCCGGCGGGTAGGCCTTCCGGCCGCCGGCCGCGCCGCCGCCGGCCTCGTCGCCGCCGGCCGCGCGGAAAGGGGCAGGAGTTCGCGGATCGCACATCCTTCCACCCTAGCGGCGGCACCGGCGCAGAATTCGCCGGAACTCTCTGTCAGCTTGGTCAGTTGTGTTAGTACGCTGATACCAAGACAGGCGTGCACCAGATGCGGGTCCCGGCAGCAGCTGCCGCTCCGCCCGGGCCGCACCAGGGCTGAAAGGCTGCCGATGGACTACCACCGACGCACCTCCGTAGACGAAGCGCTGCCCGAGCCGCAGGGCTATCCGGATGCTCCGGCACCGGCTGAAGCAGGTCTGCGGGTTCCGTCTCGGCCGGGCCTGCCCGCACCGATGGAGGCTGCCGCGTTTCACGCCGCCAGCGAACGCATCCTCGGGGCGATCAACACCGTGATCGACGGCAAGGCTGACGCCGCCAAGCTGGCCCTGACAGTGCTCCTGGCCCAGGGCCATCTGCTGCTGGAGGACGTCCCCGGAGTGGGCAAGACCCTGCTGGCCAAGACGCTGGCCCGCACCATCGACTGTACTGTCAGCCGGATCCAGTTCACACCGGACCTGCTGCCCTCCGATGTCACCGGAGTGTCCATCTACAACCAGGCGTCCCGGATGTTCGAGTTCCGGCCCGGGGCGGTTTTCGCCAACATCGTCATCGGCGATGAGATCAACCGCGCCTCCGCCAAGACGCAGTCCGCGCTGCTGGAGTGCATGGAGGAGCACCAGGTCACCGTGGACGGGACCTCCTACAAATTGGACGAGCCCTTCATGGTGGTGGCAACGCAGAACCCGATCGAGATGGAGGGGACCTACCCGCTGCCGGAAGCACAGCGCGACCGCTTCATGGCCCGGATCTCCATGGGCTACCCGGATCGGATCTCCGAGATGGAGATGCTTGAGACGCACCAGGCCAGCTCGCCGCTGACCCGGGTTGCCGCGGTGGTCACGGCGGAGGAAGTGGCCTCCATGATCGCCACCGTCCAGCAGGTGTACGTGTCGCAGTCGATCAAGGAATACACGGTGTCGCTGGGCCGTGCGACGCGAGAAAGCGCCATGCTGCGGCTCGGCGCGAGCCCGCGCTCCATGCTGCAGCTGCTCCGCGCGGCGAAGGCCACCGCCGCTTTGGAGGGCCGGGACTTCGTGCTGCCCGACCGACGTCGTGAGCGTCGCCGAGGCGGTCCTGGCCCACCGGATCATCCTGGACCGCAAGGCGGCCAGCACCGGCGAGACGCCGCAAAGCGTCATCCGCTCGATCCTGGCGAAGGTGCCGGTCGGCCAGGAGGGCGCCGCGCCCGGCCGCCGCGACAACCCCGCCGCGCAACACTCCACGTTTCGGCGCTGAGGGCCGGCGCGGCAGTGGGGCTACTGGACCGGGTTCCGAAGCAGATCTTCAGCTCACGCGGCTGGGGTCTGCTGGCAGCGGGTGCAGTGTCCCTGCTGGCGGCGCAGGTCATGGGCCGGCGCGACCTGCTGGTCCTGGCCCTGCTCCTGCTGTTCCTGCCTTTGCTGGCCCTCGCCGGGACGCGGGTGCTGAAACCACGGTTCCGGGTTTACCGCGAGTTCAACCCGTCACCGGTCGAAACCTCCGCCACGACGACGGTCCGGCTGGCGGTGGCCCGCACCGGCCCGGGATCCGGCCAGGCGCTGATGGAGGAGCAGCTCCCGTCCCGCTTTGGGCAGTCCCCGGTCTTCCGCTTCCCGGCACGGGCCGTTACCGCCGGCTCCAGCCGCTACGAGTACCAGCTGCGGAGCGCCAAACGCGGCCAGTTCCTGATCGGTCCCGTCACCGCTGAGTTCTCCGACCCTTTCGGGCTCTCCGTCCACCGGCACGCAATCGACGCCGGGGACGTCCTTACAGTAACCCCGGCCGCCGTCGAACTTCCGGCCACCGGGCTGGCCGGCGCACGCGGCCACGACGGCGTGACCGCGACGCGGATCCGCGCGAACCCCAGCGACGACGACGTCATGACCCGGGAATACCGGCACGGCGATCCGATGCGCCGGGTGCACTGGGCGGCGACGGCGCGGCACGGCTCACTTATGGTGCGGCAGGAGGAATCCGTCACGACTCCCGAGGCCACGGTGATTCTGGATCACCGTTTCCTGGCGTACTCCCACGCCGGCGGCTACGTCTCCAGCGGCGGCACCGCCGCGGACGGGCAAGACCTGGTGACCAGCGACGAATTCGAGTGGGCAGTCACCGCCGGAATGTCCATCAGCGCCCACCTCGCCGAGCGAAGCTACGCCCTCCGCTGCCTGGACCCGGCGGGCGAACCGGCCTTCCTGCATTCACCCTCGGCACCCCACCCGGAAGCCGACGAATACGTCGGCGCCGGAGGCCTGCAGTCCATAGCGGAAAGCCTGGCCGCCATCCAGCTCACCGGGCCACACCACCCATCCGCCGACACCGGCCCGCAGTCCTTTGACGACCGGTTAATGGACAAGCTCTCAGCCCACCGGCTGCGCGGGCCGCTCCTTGCCATCCTCGGCCGGCTCACGGCCGCGGAGGCGCAGGCCCTTGCCCCGGCGGCGGCCTTCGGCGCGAACGCCTTCGCGCTGGTCGTCACCGACCGCGCGGCTGACACCGGCCCGGTGCTGGACATCCTGCGCCGTGGCGGCTGGCGGGCGGTGGCCGCTTCCCCGGCGACACCGCTGCCGGCGGCTTGGTCGGCGTTTGATTCCGGCGGAACCCCGGCGCTCGGGGCAGCGGCCGACGCGCGGCGCGGGGCGGGGGCACGGCGATGACACTTACCCCGCAACGCAGCGCGGCGTCCGGGACCGCGTCCGACGGCGGAGAGCGCGCAGTTCCGGACGAAACAGGCCGGCGGAAACCGGCCGGCGTCGAGCCGTGGGCGATGGGGCTCGCCGTCGCGCTCGCAGTCGCCGGGGCCGCACTGGGGCTGAACGGCGTGCTGCGCGGCTGGGCCTGGTATCCGGCCGTGCTCACCACCGTCCTGACCGTCGCCCTGGCGATGGCCGCGTTGCGGGCCCTGCGGCTGCCCGGCGTTCTGGTCGCCGCCGGCGGCTTCGTGGCGTTGGCCCTGGTGCTGACCTCCACCTTCTTCCGGCAACACAGCATCGCCGGCTTCATCCCGTCCGACGACACGGTCGCGCAACTGCCGCGGTACCTGCAGCGCGCCCGCGAAACCGTCCTGGGCGAGAGCACCCCGGTGGCGCCGAATGCCGGCATCGTACTGTTGATCTGCGGCGTGCTCGGCCTGCTGGTGATCTTGATCGACACTCTTTGCCTTCCACTGGCGCTGCCGGCGACGAGCGGGCTGGGGATCCTGGCGATCCTGGTAGTCCCGGCCATGGTCAAGCCGCAAAGCGTCGGCTGGCTGGGCTTCACCGGGGCCGCCGTCGGCTACCTCTCAATCCTGGCCTGCAGCCATTGGTTCCACCCCGGGTCCGGTCTGCGGGCGGACACAGCGCGCAGCCCGGGGCAGCTCAAACGCGCCGGACTGACCGGGGCCATGGCGCTGGCCCTGACGCTGCTGCTCCAGCTCGCCATTCCCGGCTTTGACCAGGGCACCTTCCCGCAGGGCTCCCGGCTGAACCCCTGGGGCACGACAACCGGGCTGAACCCGATGATCAGCCTCGGCAACAGCCTGCGCAGCCCCAGCGGAAACGGCCGGATCACCTACGCCACCAACGCCCCGGCGGCGCCCTATTTGCGGTCAGTGACCGTGGACAGCTTCGACGGCGACTCATGGTCACCGGACGACCGTGACGCCGGCCGCCGGCTGGGGACCGGAAAGATGGACCCGGGGCCCGACGCTGCTGTCGAGGAGCAGGTCCGGGTGCTCACAGCAGTCAACACCGGCCAGTTCACCAGCCCCTACCTCCCGGTCCCGTACGCGCCCGAATCGGTCAGCGGACTGGCGGGCCGGTGGAGCTGGGATCCGGCCACGCTGAGCATCAAGGGCGTCGACGCGAACTCCCGGAACCAGCAGTACCTGGTGGCCTCTATCGCGCCGAAGCTGACTCCGGCGGTGCTGGCCGCCCGGCCTTCCGGTCCGGTGCGCGGCGTGTCCGAAACGTTCACCCGGGTCCCGGCCAATGTCCCGCAGATCGTCCGCCAGACAGCGGACACCGTCACCGCCGGAACCAGCACCGCGTACGCCAAAGCCATGGCGATCCAGAAATACCTGCGCTCCACGGAATTCAGCTACTCGCTCCAGTCCCCGGTCCAGGGCGGCTATGACGGCAACGGCCTTTCGGTGCTGGCGGACTTCCTAGCCCAGAAGAGCGGCTACTGCATCCACTTTGCCTCCGCAATGGCGGTGATGGCACGCCTGGAAGGGATCCCCAGCCGGATCGCCGTCGGCTACGCGCCCGGCCGTCCCACCGGAGCCACCGTGTCGGTCGCGGGCCAGGGGGCGCTTCCGGAGTACGAGGTCGATGCCCGCGATGCGCATGCCTGGCCCGAACTTTACTTCCAGGGCGTCGGCTGGGTGGCGTTCGAACCGACGCCCTCCCGCGGCGTCGTTCCTGCCTACGCCGCGGAGCCGGCCGCGCCCAGCGGGGCGAGCACCAACGAGAGCAACGACGGCCTGATCCCGTCCGACACCGGTGCGGCTACCACGGCGCCCGCACCGGTCCCGCTGCCGCTGCCTGCAGCCCAGGGCGGAGCCGGCACCGGCAACCTGCTGGTTCCGCTGCTCCTAGCCGCCGGCGGTCTGCTGCTGCTCGTACTGCTGGTGGCGAGCCCGGCGCTGGCACGCCGCCGGCTCCGCAGGCAACGGCTTAGGGCGGCCGCCGGACCCGGCGGGGCCGTGCCGGCCTGGGCAGAACTGCAGGATCTGGCCACCGACTACGGGGTCCCGCCACGCAACAGCGAATCCCCGCGGCACTTCGCCGCACGGCTGCGCAGGTCCCCGGTGTTCGGCGATGCGGGCGGAGCCGACGCACCGGCGCATGCCGCCGTCGCCGCCCTGACCGCCGACTTCGAGCGCGAGCGGTACGGCCGCCCGGGGTCCGGCTACCCCGCCGGGGTCTCCCCCGCCGGAACATCTGCCGACGGAGCCAGCGGGTCCGCCGCCGCTGCCGCCGGAACAGCGGCCGGCGCCGATGGAGCCGACGGAGTCACGGCCAGCGGAGCCGGACCCGACGGGGTCATGCCGGACACGGTCGCGCTGGACAGGATTGCCTCGGTCAGGGGAACGCTGCAGGCCCACGCGGGGTGGTGGGCGCGGCTCCGCGCCGGCTGGCTGCCGCCCTCCCTCTTGGCACGATGGCGCCGCGGGGCTTCGGCACCGTTGGGTGCACTCGCCGTCCCGGCGGGCCGTGCACGCAACAGCGCCGCGGCAACCTGGTCCAGGTTCCGCGGCGCCGTCCGCAGGCTTCGCCGCGGCTAGCCCACCGGCTGCTGGTCGGCGTAGGGGTCGGCGATGCCGATGTACTGCGTGTAGAGGTATTCCTCAATGCCCTCGAGGCCGCCTTCGCGGCCCAGCCCCGATTGCTTGACGCCGCCGAACGGGGCGGCCGCGTTGGACACCACGCCGGCGTTCAGGCCCAGCATGCCGGTTTCGAGGCGTTCGCCCATCCGCAGGCCCCGGTTCAGGTCCTTGGTGAAGACGTAGGCCACCAGGCCGTACTCGGTGTTGTTCGCGAGCCGGACCGCCTCGTCCTCGGTGCCGAACGTGATGATCGGGGCGACGGGGCCGAAGATTTCCTCGGACAGGATCCGCGCGCCCTCGCCGACTCCCTTGAGGATGGTCGGCTGGTAGAAGTAACCCGGGCCCTCGACGGCGGCGCCGCCGAGCACGGTGACCGCACCGGCGGACACGGCGTCGGTAACCAGTTCGTGGACCTTGTCCCGGCTCTTGCCGTCGATCAGCGGCCCGACCTTGGACTCCGCCTCGGTCCCGCGGGCCGTAGTCATGTCCTTCATCTTCGCAGCGAACTTCTCCGCGAATTCGTCGGCCACGGACTCGTGCACGATGAACCGGTTGGCCGCGGTGCAGGCCTCGCCCATGTTGCGCAGCTTCGCGAGCATCGCCCCGGTGACGGCGGCATCGACGTCGGCGTCCTCGAAGACCACGAAGGGAGCATTGCCACCGAGTTCCATCGAGGTCCGCAGCACGTTCTCGGAGGCGTCGGCGAGCAGCCGGCGGCCCACCTCGGTAGAGCCGGTGAAGGAGAGCTTGCGGAGCCGTGAGTCCTTGATCAGCGGGCCGGTGGTGGCACCGGCGGTGGACGTCGGGATGACGTTCAGCACGCCGGCGGGCAGGCCGGCTTCGAGCATGACGGCGGCGAACAGCTGCGAGGTCAACGGCGTCAGGTTGGCGGACTTGAGCACCATGGTGCAGCCGGCCGCGACGGCGGGGGCGATTTTACGGGTGGCCATGGCCAGCGGGAAGTTCCACGGCGTGATCAGCAGGCAGGGTCCTACCGGCTTCTTGGCTACCAGGAGCCGGGACTTGCCGTCCGGCGAGACCGAGTAGCGGCCGAACGCGCGGACCGCTTCCTCGGAGAACCAGCGCAGGAACTCGGCGCCGTAGGTGACCTCGCCGTGGGCTTCGGCCAGCGGCTTGCCCATCTCCAAGGTCATCAGCAGCGCGAAGTCCTCCGCCCGTTCCGTGACCATGTCGAAGGCGCGGCGCAGGATCTCCCCGCGTTCCCGCGGCGGGACCTTGGCCCAGGACTCCTGCGCGGCGGCGGCGGCGTCCAGGGCGGCGGCGCCGTCCTCGGGTCCGGCGTCGGCGATGCTGAGCAGCACCTTGCCGGTGGCGGGATCTTCGACGTCGAAGGTCTTTCCGGAAGCGGCCGGACGCCACTGTCCGTCGATCAGCAGGCCGGTCGGCACCGAGGCCAGCAGTGCGGCCTCACGCTCCGCGGTAACGGTGGGCTGGGCAGTTACAGTCACAATGACTCCCTCGTCGGCAGTGGTTGGGAAAACGTTCTCGATCGGCCTGCGCGGGCAGGGTGCCGCAGGGCCGGACTACTGCCACGGTACTGCCGGGTTCTCCGGAGTGTCTACGCTTCCGCGCACTAGCTCCGGCCGATTGCGCTGTGCAGCTGCACAGCGCCCGCACCCACGAGAAGGCACCGGCTCAGCGGCCACCCGGTGGGTGGCACCGCCACCGCAAGCCAGGCCTCAGCGGGCGGCCAGCACCGCGGAATACAGCTCGCGTTTGCTGACCCGGGCGTCCTCGGCGACGGCGGCGACAGCTTCCTTGAGCCGGATCCCCTGGGCGATGAGGGCGTTCACGGCGGCTACCTGGTCTTCCGGTTTCCCGGGCTCGCGTTCAGGCGCGCCGCCCACCACGACGGCGATCTCGCCGCGGACCTCGCTCGTTTCAGCCCACTCCAGAAGCTCACGCAGGTTGCCCCGGATGACTTCTTCGTAGGTCTTGGTCAGTTCCCGGCAGATCGCAGCCCGGCGGTCGGCGCCGAATCGTTCGTGCAGGGCGCGCAGCATCGGCTCCAGCCGGTGCGGCGCTTCGAAGAAGACCATGGTGCGCTGTTCGGCGTCGAGTTCGGCGAGCCGGGAGGACCTCTCCCCGGCTTTGCGCGGCAGAAACCCCTCGAAGCAGAACCGGTCTGTGGGCAGCCCGGACAGGGCGAGCGCCGTCAGCACGGCCGAAGGTCCCGGGACCGCCGTGACGGTGAGCCCGGCAGCTACGGCCCCTTCCACCAGCCGGAAGCCTGGATCCGACACCGACGGCATTCCCGCATCCGTGACCATGACCAGTGTCTTGCCGGAACGGACCTGTTCCAGAAGCTCACCGGTCTTGGCCGCCTCGTTGTGCTCGTGATAGCTGATCACCCGGCCGGAAACGGTGATGCCAAGGCTCTGCACGAGCCGGTGCAGCCGCCGGGTGTCTTCAGCGGCAACGATGTCCGCTGTCTCCAGTAGCCCGATCAGCCGCGCCGAGGCATCGCCGACGTTCCCGATCGGGGTGGCTGCCAGCACGATCCGGCCCGGCCCGGCCGCCGTCGCTGTGCCGGCCGCCGCCCCCGCCGAGTCGGCCGCCGCGCGGGTCGACGGAACCACACCGCCGGAGGCATTCCCTGCGGTATCCGCGGCGGGATCGGTGTGCCCGCCGCCGGGGGGTGCGCCTTGGCTGTTGCTCTGCTCGGAATCCACACGACCAGCCTACTGCCGCCGGGCGGCGGGTCCGACGATTCCAGCCGTCGCAGGTAGCATGGGCAGCGTGACGCAGACCCCCATGCGGCCTGCCGAGGCCGGTTCAACCGCAGCAGCGCCCGCCGACGCCCGCCCGGACCAGGCTGGCCACGCCGCGGACCGGCCCGCCCGCAGCGCGCGCAACCTTGAGGGTCACCGCTGGATAAGCCGGCCGGCAGAGGCGTTTACCGCCGAAGCACTCCGCCAGCGCCTGATCGGCGACCTCCGCAGCTGGCGCGACTACCCGCCGTCGCTGCGCCTCTGGTTCTGGCTGGTTCCGACCCTCACCGCGGTGCTCGGCGGCATCCTGCGCTTTGTTCGGCTGGACACCCCGCACAATCTGGTCTTCGACGAGACGTACTACGTCAAGGACGCCTACTCCTACCTGATCAGCGGCTACGAACGCGCCTGGCCGGACAAAGCGAACGACTCCTTCATCGCCGGAAAGCCCGGGATCCTGCTGGACAGCCCGGAATACGTCGTCCACCCGCCGGTGGGCAAGTGGATGATCGCCGCCGGGATGTGGCTGTTCGGACCAGAAAGTTCGTTCGGCTGGCGCTTCGGCGCCGCACTGACCGGCACCCTATCGATTTTCCTGGTGGCGCTGATCGCCCAGAAGCTGTTCCGCTCGCTCACGCTGGGGGCGGTTGCCGGCGTGCTGCTGGCCGTGGACGGCCACCACCTGGTCATGTCCCGGACCTCGCTGCTGGACATCTTCCTGAGCTTCTGGGTGCTGGCGGCCTTCGGGGCCCTGCTGATGGACCGCGACGACGGCCGGCGCCGCCTCGCGGCGCGGCTCAGCAGACAGGCTGCCGCCTCCACCGGCGGCGTCCCGACCCGGCTGCAGCTCGCCGCCGGCCCGTGGCTGGGGATCCGCTGGTGGCGGCTGGCCGCGGGCGCCTGCCTCGGGTTGGCTGTGGGCACCAAATGGTCCGCGTTGTTCTTCCTGGCCGGGTTCGGGCTGCTGACCGTCCTGTGGGATCTCAGCGCGCGCCGCATCGCCGGCGTCCACGGCTGGATTGCCGGCGGCATCCTCAAGGACGGGGTCGGCGCCTTCCTGAGCACGGTCCCGGTCGCAGCTCTGGTCTACACGGCCACCTGGACCGGCTGGTTCCGCTCCAGCAACGGCTACTTCCGGCACTGGGCCCAGAACAACCCCTCGGCGGAATGGGGCTGGATTCCCGTTTCGCTCCGCTCGCTGGCCCATTACCACCTCGAGGCCTACAAGTTCCATCAGGGGCTGAGCGCGGAGCACCCGTACGAGGCGAGCGCCTGGAGCTGGCTGGTGATGGGCCGGCCGACGTCGTTCTTCTACGAATCCCCCAAGCAGGGCACGGCCGGCTGCGAGCTGCCCGGCAACTGCACCTCAGCCATCCTTTCAGTGGGCAATCCGCTGATCTGGTGGAGCGCCGCCATTTGCCTGGGCGTGCTGCTGTTCTGGTGGGCGGGTCGCCGGGACTGGCGCGCCGGGGCGGTGCTGGCCGCCGTCGGGGCCGGGTACCTGCCCTGGTTCCTGTACCCGGAACGCACCATGTTCTACTTCTACGCTGTCTCTTTTGAGCCGTTCCTGGTGCTCGCTCTCGTGTACTGCCTGGGGCTGGTGCTGGGCAGCCGCACGGACCCGCTATGGCGGCGCCGCTCCGGCTTCCTCGTGGTGGCGCTGTTCGTCGTGGCGGCCGTGCTGCTGTCGGCGTTCTTCTACCCGGTGTGGACTGCGGAGCTGATCTCATACCAGGACTGGCGGTTCCGGATGTGGATGCCGTCCTGGATCTAGGGCAGGATTACTAGCGGAACCCCGGGGTCGCCGGGCAGCTGACCGGAACGGGAGACGCAGGTTGTGAGAGAAGCTAGCACCGGACTGCTCGTGGAGCTGGAACCGAACAGCAACGTAACGGACCTGCTGCTGGAGCAGCACGGGAAAAACCCGGCCCACGCGCTCTATTCCCGCAAGGGTCCCGCAGGCTGGATCGATGTTCCGGCCCGGCAGTTCCTGGACCAGGTGAGGGCGCTGGCCAAGGGCCTGATTGCCGGCGGCCTCACGCCCGGCGAGACGGTCGCCGTGATGTCGGCAACCCGCTACGAGTGGACCGTGGTGGACTTCGCCATCTGGTTCGCCGGCGGCGTCACCGTGCCGGTGTACGAGACGTCCTCCGCCAGCCAGGTCGAGTGGATCTTGCATGACTCCGGAGCCCGGCGTGTCTTCGTCCAGGACCAGGCCAAAGCCGCCTTGGTCCAGGAAGTCCTGGACAGCTCCGCCCTGCTCGGGGACCGGCTGCTGGGCGTCGTTCGGATGGACAACGACGGCGCCGCCCCCAACATGGCCAGCCTCGCCGCCGCCGGCAGCGGGGTCAGCGACGCCGAACTGGAGCGGCACCGCACCTCCGCCGGCCTGGCGGACGTGGCTTCCCTCGTCTACACCTCAGGCACCACCGGACGGCCCAAGGGCTGCGAAATCACGCACGGTAACTTCGCTCTGGTGGCAAAGAACATCGTCTTGTTCCTGCCGGAAATCCTGCTGCAGCCCTCCACCCGGACGCTCATGTTCCTGCCGCTGGCCCACGTCCTGGCCCGCGCCGTCCAGGTGATCTGTCTCAGCGCCGGCACCACCCTGGGCCACACCTCCAACGCCAAGGAGCTCCTGGATGACCTCGGCACCTTCCAGCCGACCTTCCTGCTGGTGGTCCCCCGGATCTTCGAGAAGGTCTACGCCGGAGCCGCGCACACGGCTTCCCTCGCGGGCAAAGACCGGCTCTTCGCAGCGGCCACCGCCGCCGCCGTGGACTATTCGAAAGCCCTCGACACGGCCGCCCGCGGCGAGGGCGCGGGACCGGGCTGGCTGCTGCGCGCCAAGCACGGCGTCTTTAACCGGCTGCTGTACCCGAAGCTCCGGCGGGCTTTCGGCGGCCGGCTGGGCTACACCGTCTGCGGAGCCAGTCCGCTGAGCTCCACCGACGCGCATTTCTTCCGCGGCGCCGGCATTCCAGTCCTTGAGGGCTACGGCCTGACCGAAACCACGGCGCCGTGCACCGCAAACACCCCGACCCGCACGAAGGTGGGAACGGTAGGGATTCCGGTGCCGGGGACCACCATCAGGATCGCCGACGACGGTGAGATCCTGGTCAAGGGCATCGGCGTCTTCAAGGGCTACCACGCCAACGCCGCGGCCAACGCGGAGGCCTTCGTGGACGGCTTTTTCCGCACCGGCGATCTGGGGTCGTTGGACGAAGACGGCTTCCTGACCATTACCGGCCGGAAAAAAGACCTTCTGGTCACCGCTGGCGGAAAGAATGTGGCGCCCGAGCCGCTGGAGGAAAAGGTCCGCGAACACCAGCTCGTGGCGCAGGCGGTGGTGGTCGGCGACGGCCGGCCGTTCGTGTCCGCCCTGGTCAACCTGGACCCCGAGGGCCTTGAGAACTGGTGCGCGGCGCACCGGATCCCCGCCATGAGCGTCGCGGAGGCGGCCGTCAATGAGCAGGTCAGGGCCGCCATCCAGGCTGCGGTGGACGAGGCCAACAAGCTGGTTTCCACTGCCGAGTCAATCCGGAGCTTCGCAGTCCTGGACGCGGACTTCACGGTCGAGTCCGGCCACCTCACCCCGTCGCTGAAGCTCAAGCGCTCCGCGGTTGTGCGCGACTTCCAGCCGCACATCGACCGGCTTTACGGCTAACGGGTCGGGACGGCGAAGCGGCCGGCCCGATGGCTGGACGGCGAAGCGGCCGGCACCTTCGTGCCGGCCGCTTCGCCGTCGGCGGCCATCCGCTGGCTGCCGTGTCTGAACTGCCGTGTCTGAACTGCCGCGTGCCGGCCGTCTAGGAGACGCCTAGCCTAGGAAGCGCTGTCCCGGACCGCCGTCGACCCTGTTGTTGGTTCCGCCGGTGTATCGCTGGCCTGCCGCGAGTCAATGCTGGAGGCGCCGCCGTCGGGAGCGGCGTCCGTTCCGGCCGACGCGGGGCTCTCGCCCGCACGGTTCCGGCGCCTGAAGCGCCGGCCCTTGGGCGCGGCCTGCGCACCGGTCGCCGCCTGTTCACCGGTCGCCGCCTGCGCACCGGTCGCATCCCGTTCATTGGGCCCCGGCCGGTCACCGGCCCCGGCCTTTGAATCCCCGGACTCATCGGTTCTAGTGGCCCGCCGGGGCGGCAGACCGCGGCGCTTGCGGGTCGGCCAGGTGAGGATGAGGGTCAGGAGGGCCGCGAGCAGCACGAGGGCGCCGATCACGATTCCTGCGTCCACCCAGAACTGGGCCGGGAACAGCCGGATCAGCGTGTCCTGAAGGGAGAACGTCCAGGTGCCGTTGGCGAAGAAGATGCGGTGGAACTCGGTAAAGAACTGTTCCCAGCCCAGTACCGCCAGCACGCCCAGACCGATGATGATCACCAGCGTGGCGATCGACCCGGCGAACAGGCCGCGGCGGACACCGCCGGTGCTGCGGCGGCGCAGGTAGAGGATGGCGATCAGGCTGAGCAGGATCAGCAGGGCGCCTGCGCCGAAGGCGGACAGGATGACCGCCTTGACGTCGGCCATGTGGCTGACTTCGCCGTCCTTGAACAGCTTCTCGCCGCTGCGGTTGACGAGGTCACCGAGGTAGCGCGGGCCGGACCAGTTGCTCAGGTAGTCCACGGCATAGGAGCCATAGGTCATTCGGTCATCGGTGTTGAAGCCGTAGCCGTCGCCTGGAAAACCGGGACGGTTGTACTCCACCCAGAGGAACAGCGGGCTGGTCACGGCACGTACGGCCAGAACCAGCAGGATGACCGGGTAACAGACCGCGAGGAGGACCTGCCAGACCCGCGGGGCCACCGGTTTTGCGTTGGCGGCGTGCTCTCGCTCGGCGTTCCGGCGCTCTACCTCTTCCTGGGGCGGCCGCAGCTGCAGCGCAGAGGTGGGCAGCGGCTCGTCGAAGCCGTGGCCGCCGGATCCGCCGGCAGCGGACGAGCGGCCCTCCGTGCCCGTTCGTGTGCTGCCACCGGTTTCAGTGCTGCCAGCGGTGGCTGTGCCTGCGGCCAGCCGTTCGGCGCGGCGTCCCTGACGTTGACGGGTCGCCGGGGCTTCAGCGGTCTGGGCCCCGGCGGGCTGGGTCCCGTCGTCCGGAACTCTGGCAACGGGACCTTTGGCGGCCGGAACGTCGGCGTCGGGACCTTCGGCGGCGTGACCTTCGGCGGCGGGACCTTCGGCGGCCGAGTCGGCCCGCTTGCCGACGGCCGGCTTCATCCACTCGAAGGCAGGCTCGTCGCCGTCCTCGGCGGGATCCAAAAGCGGTTCCTGCCGGTTCGGAGGGGTGGGACTTTTCTCAGTCACTGCAGCTTCGCTTCCGTAGGGTTCCACGCTGCCGGACCTGGGGTCCGGCAGCGCCACATATCTGACTCCGAGCCTACCGTCAGGGCCTCAACCCCCGCGAGGTGCCACCCCGTGGCCGGAACGATTCGGGCATTTTGAGCCGGTTCAGCGTCTGGCATATTGGGCCCACGGGATGTTCCAGTCCCCGAAGCCTTCCAGAGGTTCGACCGGCGGCGCACCAGTGTTCAGCGTCTGCACGAGGTCGCCTGTCTCCATATTGTTGAAGAACCACTCGGCGTCCGCCGGAAGCAACCCCACACAGCCGTGCGAGACGTTGAACCTGCCCACCGCGCCCCAGGCCGACTCCAGTGCCTGGTGAACGTAGACACCCGACGTCGTCAGCCGGTTGGCGTACTCCACGGTCAGTGGCGGGTAGTAGCCCTTGTCCCCCGGTTTCAGGCCGATGCTGCCGGCGTTGAACTTGGAGCTGCGTTCCTGCTCCATGATCACCGCGTAGCCGGTGGGCGAGAGCCAGTCCGCATCGCCAAGGGTGACGGGGGCCGTTTTGACCAGCTGGCCGTTGAAGTAGACGTTCATGGTTTTCGTGACGTCATCGACGACGGCGATCCGCTGCGGCCCCACCGTGAAGGAGACTTTCGTGTCCGAGTTACCGACCATCTTGTTGCCGAAATCCACCCCGAACAGCTTCAGGTCAAGGGAAATCCGGCTGTTCGCCGCCCAGAAGTTCTCCGGCCGGATCCGGGCGCGGCGGTCGGAGTACCACCGCCAGGCCACCGGCTGGCCGGGCGTCGACGTGACCGCCACCGCCTTCTCCACGGCTTCCTTGTTAAGGACCGGTTCGCTGAAGACGATCTCGATCGGCTGCCCGGCGCCGATCGTGCTGCCGTTCAGTGGAAAGACGGCAGCGTCAGCTTCGTTCGCCGTCGCCACTGTGGAGAATCGCTGGTTCTTTTTCGTTTCCCGGCCGGCCCGGTCCAGGACCGTGAAGCTGTACCGGTAGCTGGTGTTGAACTCCAGTGGCTCCGCGGCGGTCCAGGTGGAACCGTCCGCGCTTGTCGTCCCGGGCACCGGTGTCCCGCCGGGCTCCGGCTGCAGCCGCACGTCCTTGACCAGTCCGTTGACCGCTTTGACGGACGGCAGCGAGCCCGGGTTGACGTCTTTGGCACCGTCGACGGGTGTTACGCCGAGTTCGACGGCCTTCACGACGGGAGCGGCAAGGCCGGCGACGTTGCGCATGGGCGCCGACGACTCCGAGGGCAAGGGGCTGTCGGCCCAGACCGGGGCGGTGGCTGCGCCTATCCCGCCGGCACCGACGGCGAGGCAGATGCCGGCAACAGTCAGCATCTTGCCGGTTTTGCGGCCGGTGGCCGCGTTCTTCCGGCCGCTTGGTAGTTTGTTCATCGTGCTCCCCCTGACACTTCCGCGGGCCTAGTTCGGGTACTGCGCCCAGGGGATGTTCCAGTCCCCGAAGCCGTCGTCGTAGGCTGCGTAATCGCCGTCGGTGTTGACCACCTGGACGACATCGCCGGCGGTCATGTTGTCGAAGACCCATTGGGCGCCGTACGGTCCCAGGCCGATGCAGCCGTGCGAAAGGTTGGCTTTGCCGATGAAGGGCAGCGCCGAGTCGGTGGCCTGGTGGATAAACTCCCCGCTGGGGGTCAGCCGGGTGGCGAAGTTGACGTCAAGTTCGCCGTAGTAAGCCGGGTCCCCGGGCTTAAGGCCGATCGAGGCCGCACTCATGTGCTCCACCCGGTATTTCTCCATCAGGACCAGGTAGCCGCGTGCGGACGGGAAGCGGGTGTCGCCCATAGTGGTCGGCCACTCCCCCACCTGCTGGTCGTTGACGAAGGCTTTGAAAGTGTGCGCGGTGGCGTCCGCGATGGCGGTTTTCTTGTCGCCGATGTGCACGGTCACCTTCTTGTTGAAGTTACCGATCTGGCCTTTTCCAAGGTCGACGCCAAATAGCTTCATGTCCATCGTGATGGTGCTGTTGGCCGTCCAGAAGTTCTCCGGCCGGTACCGGACCATGGAGTTGTTGAACCAGTGGAAGTCCCCGACTTGCCCGGCGCTGGAGCTGATCTTGATGGCCTTCTCGACGGCGTCCCGGTTCAGCACCGGCTCGCTGAAGGTAATCTGCAGCGGCTGGGCCACCCCCACTTTCATTCCATCCAGCGGGTAGATGGCCGCATCGGCCTCATTGGCGGTCGAGACGGTGGTGAAGCTGCGGGTGCTGTTCGTGGTGCGGCCGGCGCCGTCCACGATCGAGTAGGTGTAGCTGTAGCGGGTGTTGAATTTCAACGGCCCGGTAGCGGTCCAGCTGGAGCCGTCAGCGCTGAGCGTGCCGTCCACGGCCGCCCCGGACGAACTGGTCAACGCTGCCCGTTCGATCCTGCCGTTGGCGACTTTCAGCGTCACGGGCACGGCAGGGTTGACCTGCGTGGCGGCGTCCGCCGGCGCGGCAGTCAGCTGGACGGGCGGCACCACCGGGAAGGCCAGGCCCTGCGTGGAGCGCTCGGGCGACGCGGCTTCCGAGGCAAAGGATGGGTGGGCCAGCGGACCGGCCGCGGCGAACACTCCACCGCCGGCTGCCAGAACGCAAACCGCGGCCACAGCGGCTGCCTTCCGGCGGGCGCTCCAGCTTTTCAGGGCGATCACAATAGCAGGGTCCTTCCAGACGTCACCTTGAAAGCATAGGTGAATTTCGGCCGCTTCCCGCCGCCGCGCACGGCACGATACGGTCACAACCGTTCCAACAGCAGGGGCCCCGGACCGGCGGTCCGGGGCCCCTGCTGCAGCTGCGCCTAGTAGCGGTAGTGCTCCGGCTTGAAGGGGCCAGCGGCGTCCAGGCCGAGGTATTCGGCCTGTTCCTTACTCAGCTCGGTGAGCTTCGCGCCCAGGGCATCAAGGTGCAGCCGCGCGACCTTCTCGTCGAGGATTTTCGGCAGCACGTAGACCTGCTTCTGGTACTCCCGCTCACCCTCGGGCTGGCTGGCCTTGGTGAAGAGTTCGATCTGCGCGATCGTCTGGTTAGCAAACGAGTTGCTCATCACGAAGGAGGGGTGGCCGGTGGCGTTGCCCAGGTTCAGCAGCCGGCCCTCGGACAGGACGATGATGGAGCGTTGCGCGTCCGTGCCTTCGTCGAAGACCCACTCGTGCACCTGGGGCTTGATTTCGACTTTCTTGACGCCCGGGATACGGGCCAGTCCGGCGATGTCGATCTCGTTGTCGAAGTGGCCGATGTTGCCCACAATGGCCTTGTCGCGCATCCCGGCCATGTGTTCGGCCAAGATGACGTCTTTGTTGCCGGTAGTGGTGATGAAGATGTGGCCCTCGGCCAGGACGCTCTCGAGCGTGGCCACCTGATAGCCGTCCATCGCCGCCTGCAGCGCGCAGATCGGGTCGATTTCGGTGACGATGACACGCGAGCCCTGGCCGCGGAACGCTTCCGCCGCGCCCTTGCCGACGTCGCCGTAGCCGCATACGACGGCAACCTTGCCGCCCATCAGCACGTCGGTGGCGCGGTTGATGCCGTCCGGCAGCGAGTGGCGGATGCCGTACTTGTTGTCGAACTTGCTCTTGGTGACGGAGTCGTTGACGTTGATTGCCGGGAACAGCAGCTTGCCCTGCTCGGCAAGCTGGTAGAGGCGGTGGACGCCGGTGGTGGTCTCCTCGGTCACGCCCAGCAGCCGGGAGCCGATCCGGGTCCACTTCTGCGGGTCCTTCTGCAGCGAGGCACGCAGGACCTCCAGGAAGACACGCCCTTCCTCGGACTCAGCATCGGTCGGGGCCGGCACGGCACCCAGGGCTTCGAATTCGGCGCCCTTGTGCACCAGCATCGTGGCGTCCCCGCCGTCGTCGAGGATCATATTCGGGCCGAGGTCCGGGTCGCTGTCAGCGCCGGGCCAGGTCAGGATCTGCTCGGCCGTCCACCAGTATTCCTCGAGCGTCTCGCCCTTCCAGGCAAACACCGGAACGCCCTGCGGGTCCTCTACAGTGCCAGTGCCGACGACGACCGCGGCGGCCGCCTCGTTCTGGGTGGAGAAGATGTTGCAGGAGGCCCACCGGACCTCGGCACCGAGGGCGGTGAGCGTCTCAATCAGCACGGCTGTCTGCACCGTCATGTGCAGGGAGCCGGCGATCCGGGCGCCCTTGAGCGGCTGGCTGGGGCCGAATTCTTCCCGCAGGGACATCAAGCCGGGCATCTCATGCTCGGCGAGACGGATCTGGTGCCGGCCGGCCTCGGCCAGTGAGATGTCGGCAATCTTGTAGTCGAAAGTCATAGGAATCCTTTGGAAATAGCCGGGGACATAGCAGATGGACTAGGGGTAATTCGGCGCCGAAGCGTCTGCCGATGGGCCGGTGGCGGAACTTCCGCTGCGGCTGCGACTTAGGCGGGGCAGGCTATTCTGCGGCGTGCCGGGGTCCGCCTTCGGACCTCGCGCCCGCTCGCTCGCCGGCATCGTGCTCGCCGGCGTCGTGCTCTCCGCCGGGCTGTCCGGCGTCGTGCTGTCCGCCGTCGTGCTGATCGGAGGAAGCCGAGGCGGCCGCTGCCAGCAGTTCCGGCGGGAGCAGCAGCGGGATGCCGTCCTCGATCCTGTACCGCAGCTTCCGGCCGTTCGCGTCCGGGCCAGCAGCGACAAGTTCTTCGCCCTCCTGCACCAGGGCCGAGCCCGTAACGGGGCAGCGCAGGACTGACAGCAGTTCGGGACTGATCAAAGGCAAGGTGATGGCTGGCATGGTGAAGGCTCCCTGGGAGCGACGCAGCAGGCGCCGGTGGCGTACAGAAATTTCATTTCCCAGCCTACCGCCGATTCGCGGCTCAGGAGGGCTCGCGCAGGACGCGCAGATGCCCACGCCGGGTCCCTTCCGGGCCGGCTGGAGCTTCAAGCGCCGGATGGGCCGCTCGCTGGCCCTGCACCGGCTCCGGTGCCGCCGGCTTGCCCGCGGCCTCGCGGACCGCGTGGGCGAGTGCCAGCAAGTCATCCGGGCCCGGCCCGGCCGGGGTGGCTGGCATCGCAAGCCGCAGAACTTCCCAGCCCCGCGGCACTGTCAGCGAACCAGCGTGCTGTTCGCAAAGGTCGTAACAATGCGGTTCAGCGTAGGTGGCGAGCGGGCCAAGGACAGCAGTGGAGTCGGCGTACACGTACGTCAAAGTCGCCACCGCGGAATTACGGCAGGCGGACCTTGAACAGAGACGAATTGCACCCACGACATCAGAGACTACTCCCCTTGCCCTCGGGCGGGCGCATTGAAACGCCCTAGGGCCGGCCGGACGTTGAGGTTCGGCGACATCACCCCGGTGAGTCTGCTGGACCTGTGCGCTCGTTGCGGTCGGAATGCTTCCCGACCTCCGCACTCTTCTCCTCATTACAAACGTGGCATTCTTTGCGGCTGGGCGCCGCCTTGGCCGGACGTAGTAACGTGCCGGCCGTGACGTGGGCGCGCCTTGCCGGGTCGCTGGCCGCGTCCCCGGCTGGTCTTACCGGGTCGCCGGCCGCGTCCCCGGCTGGTCTTACCGGGTCGCCGGCCGCGTCCCCGGCTGGTCTTACCGGGTCGCCGGCCGCGTCCTGCAGCATTCGGGGGCACGATGCCACCCAAAGGTGGGCGCTGTATCGCAGAATCCATGCGGCGGGTTTAGAGTCGAGGTATGCAGTCATCGCACCAGGATTCCGGCTTCACGGTCCGGTTGGCTGAACCCGCCGCCGGCACCAGCGCCGCGGGTAGGGGTTTCCGGCAACGCCGGAGAAACCGGCACGGCCGCGGCCTGCGCGGCGAGTTGATGTTGCCCACGCTGCCTGGCTACCGAACACGCTCCGACCGCTTCGATGATTTCGTTCTGGATTCGGCGCAGCGGCTGCACGATATCTGGGGCAAGCCGCTGGACGGCGTTCGCTTCGCTGTGGAGGAAATTCCACCCCGCCTTGAGCAGTTGGTGGCCGACGGAACGCCGGCGCCGTTGGGCGCTTACACCCCGGCCACTGCCGACGAAGGACCCGTGATCACGCTCTACCGCAGGGTGGTGGAGCAGGCCTGCGGCAGCCGGGAGGAAATCCAGGACCTGGTGCACGACGTCGTGGTGGAACGCACGGCGGAGATGCTCGGCGTTCCACCCGAGTCGCTGGACCCGGTGTACCGCCGCCGCTACTAGCGCTCCGTTGCCCCTTTCGCAGTGGGGCTCACCCCGCCGCAAGCTTCGGCAACGGCGCCGCGACGGTGCGTTTCAGCCGCAATCGACGCCGCCACCTGGGCACCCCGGGTTGACCTAGGCCGGAACGAGGTCATCCAGCGATCCCCGACCGGCGCTCATCTCGTTGCGGCCAGTGCACGGCCGGCGTGCAAGTCATGAGCGGAAGTAGTGGTTTTGTCTTGGTGTTTGGCGTGGGTCGAGGTGGGGTGGCGGGATGAACCAGGGGACGCCGCTACGCAGCTGGATGGTCCAGGCTTCTTTGTGGATTAGATGGTGGTGGTGGGAGCAGAGCAGTGTTCCGTTGTCGGTTCCGGTGGTGCCGCCGCGGGACCAGTAGGTGATGTGGTGGGCTTCGCACCAGGACGCGGGGATGGTGCAGCCGGGGAAGGTGCAGCCCTGGTCGCGGGCGGTGAGGGCTTTGCGGATGTGGGGCGGGAAGACCCGGCTGGTGCGGCCGATGTCCAGGACCCGGCCCCGGGAGCCGAGCAGGACGGGGATGATGTCCGCGTCGCAGGCGATCTTGCGGATGGTTGAGGCCGTGACAGGTCCGGTGAACGCCAGGGTCCCGGTTCCGGTGAACCCTAGCGGCCCGGCCCCGCCGCAACTGATCCGGGGCCCCAAGCCGGTGGTGTTGCCGCCGTTGCGGAAGCTGAATTCCTTACCGCCCTCGGCGCTTTGGCCGGTGACCCACCTGAAGCCTTGGCCGAAGCTGAATCCGTTACCGCCGCCGACATTGGTAGTGGTGACGCTGTTGCCGAAGCTGAACCCGTTACGGCCCCCGGCGTTGGCGGTGCCGCTGTTGCCGAAGCTGAATCCGTTACCGTCACCGGCTCCCGGCGCCTCAGTTGTGGCGGCGGGGGCTTCTGTCCCGGCTGTGGCGGCAGCTGTGTTGGTGGTGGTGTTTTGGAGGCGGTCGAGGAGGTCGCGGTAGTCGATGGTGACCATGACCTGGGGTCGGAGTCCGCCGGTGGCGGGCATCCCGCCGGAGGCGAGGGCGACTTTGGATGCGCCGACGAGGCCGTCGAGGAGTTTCTGCGGCCGGGACCGCCAATCAAGACCCGGAACGAACACATCCTGCTCGGCCCCGTCACCTGCGGACCCATCCTCAATGGCGCCAGCGGTGCCGGCTCCCACGGTGGCGGTCTCGGCGGCGCCTTCTCCCACGGTGGCGGTCTCGGCGGTGCCTTCTCCCACGGTTCCTTCTGCGGTGGCGTCCCGGGTGCCGGTGCCCGCTGCTTCCCTGGTGGCGGTGGCGGGGTTGGGGGTGCGGGGGTTGGTGGCGGTGTTCATTGCGGTGAGGAGGTGTTCGAACTGTTCGTTGGTCGCGAAGATTTCCAGGTGCTGCAACCCGTGGCTGGGCCGGCGGATGAACACGCCCTGAAGCTGGCGCAGGAGCTCCTCGGAAGGTTCTCCGCCGTCCTGGTCGATGCCGTCCACCCAGCGCCGGGCCAGACGGGACAGGAAGTCCGGGTCATGCTGGGCCGCGGCGCGGGTCAGGGAGTGTTCCATCCGCGCCGCGGTCTCCGCATCGCAGAGGGGCCGGACCCGTTCCAGGGCCTGGTTGATGATCGTCGCTGACCGGGTCGGGACGTCCCCGGCAGCGAACGCATCGGCGAGTTCCTCATGCACCGCAGGCAGCCGGTCCCCGGTGATCCCGGTGCGCGGCAGCACGGTGCGGGCCAGGGACAGGCGGCGGTGCGCTTCGGCGGCGCTGATCTGCAGCCGGTCCCGCAGGAAGTCCTCGGTCCGGCGGTACCCGTCTTCCCCGGCCGGGACCGCGTCCGGGGCGGACGTCCGGGCCCGGTCCACCGCGCCGGCGGCCATAACCTGCAGGTACTCCAGCGCGCGGCCGGCTTCCTCGATCTGCCCGGCGTACGCCGCCGCGTCACGGAAGCCCAGCCCAGCAGTGTCTTCGGCAGCGGTCGCCGTCAGCTCACGCAGCTGGCCCAGCACATCATCCAGTGACGCAGCGGTCGGCCCGGTCTCCAGCGGCGGGGCGGTCGGCCCGGCACCGCAACGGCCGTCAGCGTCCGGCCGGGTGGCCGGTGAAAAGGTGACCGCTGCGCTGGTTCCCATGACCTAATCCTGCCGCAGACCTACGACAATAATTGCGGCAGGATGATCGGCCGCGGCCGGCTCAGCAGCACGGGGTTCGGCCCCGATGGACGCCAACCGACGGTCGCCACCAGCCGGCCGGGTAGCCGGTGAAAAGGTGACCGCTGCACTGGTTCCCATGAACTAATCCTGCCGTAGACCTACGACATTAATAGCCGCACCATTTGGGGAGGCAGGCCTAATGGACGGCCTCATCCACCGTTCCCTGTGGCACTGGCGGTTAAATTGCCTTCAGCATGGACCTCCCCGTCACACTGAACTCCTACCCGCTGTTGAGGCCCCGGATTAGCCGCTACTACCCCGCAGGCGTTGAAACAGCACCTCGGCATTGCCCCGATCTATGGCGTCCCGCAGGGAAGACGCCAACGGGTAATTTTCGTACTGCGCGGTCAGGAAATCGACCGCCGGCGACGGGACGAAGGGAAAGTCGGTACCGTACGTGATTCGCCGCGGGTCGGCGACGGCTAGCAGGCTGGGCAGGGCCGACGGGGTGGCGGACAGGGCGACGTCGTAATAGAACCGCCGCAGGACGGATCGGTTCTCGTCGGTCAGCGCCGCCAGCGCGCTCAGAGCCTGGTCCCTGTTGCTGAGCATGGCAAGCAGGATCCGGTACGCAATGAACGGTACGAAGCCGCCCGCGTGCGCCAGAATGAACTTGATTCCCGAGTATGTCTCGATCGCTCCGGACAGGACCAGGCTGAGCGCGGCGCGGGTGGTGTCGAGCAGGAAGTCCGCGGCGAAAGCAGGTATGCCCGGCACCGCCGGAGCCGGCAGGTCGCCGGGGTGAACGAACACGACCGCCCCGCGGTGGTCCAGGAATTGCAGCAGTGGCTCAAAGACGGGATCGCCCAGGTACCGGCCGTCGTAGTTGGCCAACAAGACAATTCCGTCCGCGTGCAGGGTGTCCAGGGCGTACCGGGCTTCCGCGAGGGCACCCTCCACGTCCGGCAGGGTGAGGGTGGCAAAGAACCCGAACCGTTCCGGCCGCGACGCCACCACCTCAGCCGTGAACTCGTTGACCTCGCGGGCCTGCTGCCTCGCCTCCGCCGGGTCCCCGAAGTGCACCCCCGGCGTGGGCAGCGACAAGATGCCGGTCTGCACGCCGTGCTTGTCCATGAACTTCAACGCTGAGCGCTCGGACCACGGCGGCAGGTCCACGCCGCCGGATTGGATGCCCTTCTTCCGCACCCACCGGGCGTAACCCGGCGGAATGATGTGCTGGTGGGTGTCGATGCGGTACGGCCGGCTCACGCAGGGCCTTCCAACCGACGGCGGGACGATTGCGACGCGCTGCCTACGCGGCACGGCCGTGCACGGTCCGTGGCCGGGCGCAGTGCGCCGGAACCGGTCATGGCAACTCCCGAACTGCGAGGCATCCCTGGCGGGCCTAAGCCACGATGCGCCGCGCCGCGGGAAGCCGCCAGAGCCGTTGGTCCCGGCCCTGCCTGGACTGCCGGGCGGCAGAGGCGCTGGAAAGCCTTTTCGATCGACGCAGCCGGACGCTCCCGGATCCGCCGAGCAGGTAGTACCCCAGCATGACCGGGACCGGTCCCGGACCTGCCGCGCCGGTTAGTACCCCAGCGTGACCGGAACCTGTTGGCGGCCCGCTGCCCCGGGGGCGACCGGAATGCTGGCAACGTCCGCCTTGCCGTCCTGCTCCAGCAGCAGGGCACCGTAAGCTGCCTCCCCCGCGGCCGAGACCAGGTAGCCCACCAGCGGTGACCCGTCCACGTCACCGGGGATTTTGACCGTGGCCGTGGTTCCGCCGGCAATGTCGGCCGTGGCAGCGGCGCGCACCTTGCCGTCGGCGGTGATCGGAGCGTAGGAGATGGTGGCGCGGCCTTCCGGAGCGCCGAACATCAGGAACCGGGCGCCGGTGGCGGGCACCGGAACGATGTGCTGACTGCCGAGCCGCGCGGACGACGGCGCCCAGCCAAAGTCGACGGGGGCGTCGGCCTTGAGTCCGCGGGTCACGCGGGCCGCGGCGGCGAAGGACACATCCGAACTGGCGGCCAGCGTGTAGTGCCCGGCCGGCACTCCTGCGAGTGAGACTTCAGTGACCGCGCCTGCCTTGGCCGTCACCACACCGCCGCCGGGCAGCGGTTTCTGGCCATCACGTCCGAACAGCTTCACTTCCACCACCGCGTCCGCCGCGCCGGGCACCGTAATCTGCAGGGCCGGTTTGGCATCGGCGAAGCCGACTTTGGTCGTGAGCGCAGCCAGGCCCGCCGGGTCCTGGATATCGAGGCCCGAGATTGTCTGCCGGGTGGCGGGGGCTGTGCCGGGAGAAATGAAATCCACTCCGCCCGGAACCAGGCCGCGGAGCACGCTTTGCTGGATGATCGCCGATACCGGGCCGCCGTCGCTCCGCACGCGCACGCTCAGCTGCTCCTGACCGGGCGCCAGCCCGGCGAGGATGATGGACCGCGTGCTGCCCGGGGCCACGAGCAGGCCGCGGCTGCCCGGCGCGCGGATCGCTCCCTGGGCGCCAAAAAGGTCCAGACTGACCGTGGCCGGCGTGCCGGAGGCGTTGCTGAGGTTGAGGACAGAGGTACGGCCGACGGCGGTGTTCGCCCCCACCAGCCACAGATCGTTGGCTGGTTGCTGGCAGGGTGCGGCAGCTGTGCCCCCCAAGTCCCCGTCATCTGCGGTGTAGCTCATTACGGCCCCGGCCGAGGGCTGCTGGTTGCCTTGCGGGTCGGCGCTGAGCACGGTGGCGGCGTCGACGGCCCGTTGCGGCACGACGCCCGCCTTAAGCGCAGGGGGCGTGGCGGCCGGGCCGGCGGGAGGCTTAGGGGCAGCCGAAGCGGACCCCGGCACGGCCTTCGCCAATTCGACCAGCGTGTTACCGGTAAGCGTGGCAAGCCTGCTGCCGGGGAGTTCGCCGGCACTGGAACTGAGCACAACGGCGTTGACCGCGCTCTTGGCAGTGGCCGACTCGGGGCTGAACTGCGGATCGGTTCCAACCGGCGTGGCCTCGAACAGGCGGGCCGGCCCCGGGCAGCTGCCGACGCTGCTGCCGGCGGGGACGGCGGCCAGCGGCGCGTCAAGGGGCCGGCTCCCGGGGCTCTGCGGGGACAGCGCGGCGGCGGCGACTAACCCGCCGGTGGCTGCGGCCAGCACCGCCGCGGAAAGAACGCCGCCCACGGGACCAGCAAGGACCTTCAAGCGGGCCAGCGCTGCGGGAGCTGGCTTGTCAGGCCTGCTCCCGCGGGCACTTCGGTCCCGTTTGTCCTCTCCCTGCTGTGCAGGAGACTGCTGTGCAGGAGACTGCTGTGCAGGAGACTGCTGTGCAGGATGCTGCGGTGCCGGAACAGGCTCTTCCGGCGGCGTGGGGTCAACGTGGTCGTCAGACATGCTGATGTTCCTTCCGCAGGGAGCCTTCGTCCCTGGAGAGCCCGGTGTTCGGGCGTCGGGCAGGCACCGGGATCGCCAGCAGCGCTGTCAGCCCGATCACGACGGCCTGCGCGATTCCGGTCCAGAGTGCCCACGGGTTTTCGTATCTGATGCTCAACTGGCCGCCCTGGGCGGGCAGGGTAAATGCCTGGGCCCAGTCCGAGGACGTCGCTGTCAGGCGCCGCCCGTCGATCCAGGCGCTCCAGCCCGGGTCCGCGCGGTCGCTCAGGACCGCCAGCCGGCCTTCCGGCCCGGCCGGCACCGCGGCGTCGGCGGTGAGAACCCCGGCCGGAAGCAGGCCGACGGTTGTTCCGGAACCGTCGACGATCCGGAGGCGGTGGGCGACGTCGGCGGCTTTGATGACCGGCTGGTTCAAGGGGCTGATCCGCCAGAGCCACCCGACGTCGGTGCGTCCTACGGCGACCAAGCCGGGCACGGCGTCGATCCGGGCGGCGGTCAGCTGCGCCGAGCTGTCGTTGGCCTCCAGGACGACGAAGCCGGCGCCCAGATCCTCCAGTTGCGCCCGCGGGTCCACGCCCTGGCCAGCGACGATGGTGGCGACCACCTGGCGCAGGGAAGCGTTGACGGCGTCGTCGTCGCGCACTGTTTCCTCGCCGGGCGCCCCGATGACCTGTCGGGCGGAGGCGATGGCGGACAGCGCGTCGAATCTGGTGCCGGAGCCGCGCATCAGGGACGCCGCGAAGGTTCCGTTTTCCCTGGCTGAGACCACCAGGGTGCGTGCCTGTTCTGGGCCCTCGCCACGGTCGATCGCGGTTGCCGGGAGGGTGCGGCCCTTGTGGGCCTGAACGAGCCGGGGGGTGCCCAGCGCGCCGTCACTTGCTGCCGGGCCATCGGTGTCCGCGCCGGTCACGGGCTCGGCGGCGCTACCCGCAGCGGCATCGGCGGGGGCAGCAGCCGCCGGCGGAGCTGGCTGCAGCACATTTTGGGCCGCCCAGACGGTGAGTCCGGCCAGCGGCCCGGCAAGCAGCAACGCTGTGGCGGTAATCGCGGCACCCCGGAGGGCCAGTTTCCGGAGCCGGGTCCCGTGGGCCGGAGAGTTGCGGCGGTCGGGTTTGCCGGCACCTTCTTTGCCGGTCCCTTGTTCTTCCTCGTCGGGGTCGGCACGGGCGGAACGCGCGGACGCGTCGGCGGCATCGAGCAGCGCCTCCGCACCGATCAGCGCCGCTCCCAGCAATGCGAACGCCGCGGCGGAGACTGCGGCACCGGGAAAGGGGGTGACCAGGACCTCGGCGCTGGCGCCGGTGGCGACGTGCCCGGCCAGCCAGCCGCCGGCCAACATCAGCGTCCCGCCGGCCCAGAGGCTGCGGGCCAGCCGCGGCCGGCGGGCGGTGCCGTTCCGGCCCGGGAGAAAGAGTGCGGCCAGTGCCAGGAGCAGGACCGGGACGCCGAGGACCAGGGCCAGCAGGAGTGCCCACGGCACCGCACCGGGCCCGAACGCCGGCAGTCCGGCCAGGCCGGCAGCTGCTTCGAAACGCAGCGGCTGGCCGAGCACCTGCTGCCACAGCGGGGCGGCGTCGAACCGCAGGGGCGGGCCCGGGTCAGCCAGCAGGGCGCGCGGCCGGTCCAGGGCAGAGAAAGCAAACGGAACGAACAGCGCGAGGCTGGGCAGCAGCGACCACCAGATCGTGCGTCCGCGGCGCCCCAGCAGCACGCCGCACAGTACGACGACGGCGAAGGCGGGCAGGAGCAGCGACGGGGCGGCCGCCGTGACGACAGCCAGGGCAAGGCCAGCCGCTGCAGCCGCGGTCCAGGACGGTGTGCCGTTGACGCCGGGCTTGACCGGAGGTGCCTCGGTGAAGCGGCGCTCCCCCGGGGCCGGCACGGCGAAACGTCCGCGGCCCGGAACGGAGCCGGTGGCGCGAAGCAGTGCCAGGACAAGCAGCGGCATCAACACATGCGCGATCAGCGCACCGAGGCGGCCCTGGTTAAGGGCCACCTGCAGGGCCGGCGCACCCGCCCAGACCAAGGCGGCCGCGAGCCGGAGCCGGCGCCGCCGGGTGAGGGCGCCGGCAGCGAACCACGCCCCCAGCGCGGACAACGGCATCGCAAGGATCAGCAGCCACGCCACCGCAGCGTTGGCGTCCCCGGTGCCCAGAACGCCGAGCAGCCAGAGCACGTAGCCGAAGGGGTCACCGTGGCCGGGCAGGCCGGCTCCCAGGGTGATCCACCAGCTGGAGGCGTGGTCCCAGATGTCGCCGAGACCGGCCGAAAGAGGAATCAGCGCCCCGCCGGTGACGGCGGGGGCGCGGAACAGGTTGAGCAGGCCAACGATGGAGGCCACCGTCGTAACCAGCACCGCTGCCAGAGCCCCGTTGCCCACCCAGGCGCGCTCGGTGGTGCCCAGCGCGGCGAAATCATCGGTGGCATCACCGGTGGGCTGTTCGACCAGCAGGTCAGGGGAAGACTGCGGCTCGCCGGCATCGTCGGAGCCGAGCGCTTCCATCAGGGAACGGCGGTGGGCCCAGACCTCGCGGCGGGGAGTCTGCAGCCCCTTGATCACGGACCGCCGGATACGCCGGGTACGGGCGGCGCTACGCCGGCCGCGAAGCACTGCGGCCGGCCGGCCCAGGGCACCCAGGGTGGCCAGCAGCTGGCTGAAACCATGGCCGGGGTCTTTCACTGCAACGCTGAGGACCAGCTTGAAAAGGCTACCCAACAGGGCCCCCACACCATGCAGCGGGACCTGCCAGGCGGGGGCATGCTTGAGGCGCAGGTGGACCTGGGCCTTGCGGGCCGCCGCGGAGTTCCCCAGGGCGTGCGGCCGGTGCGAGACGTGGAACATTTTCGCGGTGGGGACCACCACCACCCGGTTGCCGGCGAGCCGGTTGCGCCAGCAGAAGTCGACGTCATCGCCGCTGCCCGGCAGGGCCGGGTCGAATCCCTGAAGCTGCTCCCAGACGTCGCGGCGCACCAGCATGCCGGCGGAGTTCACGGCGAACGTGTCGCTGCGCGCGTCGTACTGGCCCTGGTCCAGTTCGTCGGCTTCGATCAGTGTCAGCCGCTCGGCCCAGCGGCTGGTGGAGAGGCCGACGTCGATCAGCCGGCGGCCCTCGTGCCAGTCCAGCTGCTTGCAGCCCGCCACGGTCACGGACGGCGCCCGTTCGACGGCATGCAGCAGTTCGGCGAGGGCTTCGGGAGCCGGCGCAGCGTCGTCGTGCAGCAACCAGATCCATTCCGTGCCGGCGGACTCCGCCGCGCGCAGGGGCGCGAGCGCCTGCAGGCCTGCCTGGACCGACCCGCCCATGCCGGTTCGCGACTGCTCGACGGCGGTGACGTTGGAGGCACCGAGCGCCTGCGTGAGGAGCGCCGCCGAGTGGTCACGCGATCCGGCGTCGACCCCGATCACTGCATCGGCAGGCCGGGTCTGCTGCGCGAGCGCCGCTAATGTTCTAGGTAGATAATCACCGCCGTCGTGCGCTACCACGACGGCGGTGACGTGAACTTCTGAAAGAATTAGACTGCCCGCTTCCGAAGCCGGCGGCGTTCCCGTTCGGACAGCCCGCCCCAGATGCCGAAGCGCTCGTCGTTGGACAGCGCGTACTCAAGGCACTGGGAGCGGACGTTGCACGCACCGCAGACTTTCTTGGCGTCACGGGTGGAGCCGCCCTTTTCCGGAAAGAAGGCCTCCGGATCGGTCTGTGCGCACAGCGCGTCCGTCTGCCATCCCAGTTCGCCTTCATCGTCGAAGTCCTGCTGGGAGGGCAGTCCGATCCACACCGGCTGGGCCGTGGTTCCGGAGTGCAGGGTCTGGAGTTCCATCGGCGGGTCGAGCGGATCGTTGTCCAGCTCAAGATCGCCGGCCAGAAGTGCTTCGTGGGCCGCGAGGAAGGCCGTGGCCTGGCTCTGCAGCGAATCCTGGGTGTGTTCGTTGTACCGTTCCGCCGCCTCGGGATCGGCCGGGTCTACGTACCAGTCGCTCGGCACCCCGCGTGAACGGTATTTAGCCGTCGCCTGCCCGGCGACGACTTCATCTTCATGGATACGCTCTGCAAGCCCCATTGGCGTTCCCTCTCTGATTTGCAGCCACTGCCTGACCCTCGGACACTCGGTTGTGTGCCGGCTGTTGCGCAGTGGCTTTCGATACCTAATTACACGCGTGTAAGTATCTAGGAGTCAAGCCGCAGCGGAGATAATAATCAGTTTTCGGACAATTTGCCCGGCACGCCACGCCCGGGATTTTTCCGCCGGACCGCCCGGCCCCGCCGCCGATTTGACAGCCTGCTGACTACTTTACGGAGTCCAACCCGACCAGCTGCCGGAGTTTCCTGTGCTTTCCGGCAATCTTGGGCTCCCTCCCCCGGCCGTCCCGGCGTACCTCCACCCGGACCCCGCGGCCCCCAAGTGACCGAGATCACCGCGCCGGAGCCCGTGGCAAGATGAAGCCATGAGCATCCCGGCAATCGAACTCCTGACAGCGCTGCGCTCCGGCCAGTCCACCTCCCCGCGCCTGACCTGGTACGGCCCGGGTGCGGAACGGGTGGAACTCTCCGGCCGCGTGCTGGACAACTGGGTGGCCAAGACCAGCAACCTGTTCCAGGACGAACTGGACGCGGAACCGGGAACCCGGCTGCGGCTGGATCTTCCCGCGCACTGGAAGTCGCTGGTGCTCGCCCTGGCTGCGTGGCAGCTCGGCATGGAAGTTGTGCTCGATGGCGCGGAAGCGGAACTGCTCGCCACTTCCGAGCCGGCTCCGGCGGCCGCCGGCGGCGCTTTCGAAGCAGTGCTGGCGGTGGCGCTGCCGGCCCTCGCGATGCGCTGGCAGGATGAACTGCCGTCCGGCGTCGTCGATTATGCCACCGAGGTACGCTCCCACGGCGACTTCTTTATGGCACACGTGGATCCGGAGGCCGGCCGTATGGCCGTCCGCACCTCGGCGGGCGCCGCCCACACCCACGCCGAACTGCTCGACGGCTTTGCCGCCGCCGTCGCTGTCCAGCCGCACGATGCGCCGCGGCTGCTGGTCCGCGCCGGCGACGGTCTGGAGGCGGTCCTGTCCCAGGCGCTGGCGGCGTGGCTGGCGGACGGTTCCGTGGTGCTGGTCCACCCGGACGTCGCGGTGACGGACCGCCTGCTCGGCGACGAGCGCGTCACCGGGGGCTGACCCGCCCGTCCCAGGGAGTCAGGGGCGGTCCGGCTCCGAGCCGGCGACGCCGGGCTCCCGGACCCCAGAGGCGTCCGCCTTCTGGCCTGCCGGGTGGAGGTCGAGGATCTCGTAGTCGTGAGAAAACTCCGGTTCGTCGTCCAGTTCCTTGTTAAAGACCAGGAAGCGGTAGGCGAAGAACCGCACCACGGTTGCAACGAGGATGCCGACGATGCCGGCGGAGAAAAGCATATTCTTATCCGTGATGCCCATGCCGTACTTGGCCAGGGCGGTCAGGCCGGTGGAGATTCCGATCCCGATGCCGTTAATCAGAATGAACATCAAGAATTCACGCAGGACGTTGTCCTGGCGGCGGTGGCGGAACGTCCAGAAACGGTTCGCGATCCAGGAGAAAATCGTGGCGACGGTCGCCCCGACGAAGCGGGCCTTGGCCTCGCTGTCAGACATCGGACCGTGCATCAGGTAAAACGTGAGGCCGTTGTCGATGACGAACGCCACGCCGCCGACAGCACCGAACTTCGCCACTTCACGCCAGAAGAGCGAGGCTAGCCCGCGCACACGGTCTGCAAGTGTGTTAATCATGACCCTCCGTGGCCTTTGAACCGGTCGGCCGTATGGCCAACGACCTATTTTAGCGCCGATTCCCGGGAGGACGACCCAGCTGGAGGGAGTAGGGCTCCCGTTCCCGCCGGCCCGGAGCGAAAACGAGCGTTGTTTTGACGGCTCGGGCGTCCCGGGGCCGGTTCCGGCGAGGTGTTCGGTAGGCTGGTCGATGTGACTTTTCCAGTAATCGGCGTCGTTGGCGGCGGCCAGCTTGCCCGCATGATGGCCCCTGCCGCGACCGCTCTCGGCTTCGAACTCCGCGTCCTGGCCGAGACAGAAGACGTCTCCGCAGTCGCTGCTGTGGCCAAGGCACCGGTCGGTGACTACACCGACCTCGACCACCTGCTGGAGTTCTCCCGCGGGCTGGATGTGCTGACCTTTGACCACGAGCACGTCCCGACCGGCCATCTGCGCGCACTAATCGATGCCGGCGTCAACGTCCACCCCGGCCCCGACGCGCTCGTCAACGCCCAGGACAAGCTGGTGATGCGCGCCGCGATCGATGGGCTGGAGCTGCCCAACCCGCGCTGGGCGGCCGTGGCCGACGTCGAGGCGCTGGTGGCGTTCGGGGAAGAGATCGGCTGGCCCGTGGTGCTGAAGACCCCGCGCGGCGGCTATGACGGCAAGGGCGTGCGGATCGTCGCCTCCGCCGAGGACGCCGCCGCATCAGCCGACTGGTTCGAGGCCATGTCCCCGCTTCTGGCCGAAGCCAAGGTGGAGTTCAGCCGTGAGCTTTCCGCGATGGTCGCCCGCACCCCCGACGGCGAGTCCCGGGCCTGGCCTGTGGTGCACACCATCCAGGTCAACGGTGTCTGCGACGAAGTGATCGCCCCGGCCCTGGACATCCCGGTGGAGGTCGCCGCCGCAGCGGAGGACGCCGCAGTCCGGATCGCCAACGAGCTCGGCGTCACCGGCGTCATGGCCGTTGAGATGTTCGAAACACCCGGCGTCGGCGCCGGATTCCTGATCAACGAACTGGCGATGCGCCCGCACAACACCGGGCACTGGACGCAGGACGGCTCGGTGACCAGCCAGTTTGAACAGCACCTGAGGGCCATCCTGAACCTGCCCCTGGGCGCCACGGACCTGCTGGGTCCCGTTGTCGTCATGAAAAACTTCCTCGGCGGCGCCAACCAGAACCTGTTCTCCGCCTACCCCGCGGCCCTTGCCAGCGAGCCGGCTGCCAAGGTGCACTGCTACGGAAAAGCCGTCCGTCCCGGCCGCAAGATCGGCCATGTCAACCTGGTCGGCGGCTCCACCACTGACGTCGAGTCCGTCCGGCAGCGCGCCGGCACCGTCGCCAACATCATCCGGGACGGGCAGGCGCAGGCCGGCACCGTCGCGGCGGCCTCCGAGGAGAACGCGTGAACGCCAGCACCGATGCCCAGGGCCTGACCAATGGAAGCGGAGGGACCGCTCCGATCGTCGGACTCGTCATGGGGTCGGACTCTGACTGGCCGGTCATGGAGGCGGCCGCCGAGGCACTGGCCGAATTCGGGATCCCTTTCGAAGCCGACGTCGTCTCTGCCCACCGGATGCCCACCGAGATGATCCGCTACGGGCAGGACGCGCACGAACGCGGGCTCCGGGTCATCATCGCCGGTGCCGGCGGTGCCGCGCACCTGCCGGGCATGCTCGCCTCGGTGACGCCGCTTCCGGTCATCGGTGTGCCGGTGCCACTGAAGACCCTCGACGGAATGGACTCCCTGCTGTCCATCGTGCAGATGCCCGCCGGCGTGCCGGTCGCCACCGTCTCCATCGCAGGAGCCCGCAACGCCGGGCTGCTGGCGGTCCGCATGCTCGCGTCGGGCACGGACCCGCTCGCGGCGCGGCTTCGGGCAGACCTCATCGACTTCGCCCGGGAGCTCAACGACGCCGCCACCCGCAAGGGCGCGAACCTGCGCAGCAAGGTGGCTGAAGTGTTCTCCGACGAGAACAGCGTTCCGCGGGGCGGCCGGTAAGGATTGCGTTCATGAGCAAAGGAATCGCCGTTGTGCCTGAAAACGCCGCGCATGGAAACGCTGGATACGGAACCACGGGGCGGGGAAAGGCGCAGCCGCCACGGGGCGCCCTGACGAATCCGGTCCGGTATCCCAACGGGGCAGCTCAGCCGGTCCTGGCTAAGCGCGCCTTCCTACTGATTCTCTTGACCCTGCTGGTCCCGGGCAGCGCGCAGATAGTAGCGGGCAACCGCCGTCTTGGCCGGACCGCGCTCCGGGTCACACTCACGGTCTGGGCGCTGGTTCTGGTGGGACTCATCCTGCTGCTGGTGTCCCGGACGACCGTGATTAACCTCGTGGCCAACCCGGTCACCGCGCTCCTGCTGGTGATCGTGCTCGCCGCACTGGCCTTCGGCTGGGCGGCGCTGTTCCTCAATACCCTGCGCCTGATCCGGCCGGTTCTGCTCCGGGCGCGGGCCCGCACCGCCGTCGTCGTCGCCCTGGTCCTGGCCATGCTGCTGAGCAGCGGCAGCCTCGGCTACGCGGCCCACCTGCTCAACGTCGGACGCGACGCGATCGGCACGATCTTCGCCAACGGCCCGGCAATGGAGCCCTCCGAGGGCCGCTACAACTTCCTGATGATGGGCGGCGACGCCGGCGCGGACCGCACCGGCCGGCGCCCGGACAGCCTCTCGGTGATCAGCGTGGACGCCAAAACCGGCAAATCCGCCATCATCTCCATTCCCCGGAACCTGCAGAACGCCCAGTTCAGCGAGGGCTCCCCGATGCGGAAGATCTACCCGGACGGTTACGACTGCGGCGACGAGTGCCTGATCAACGCCATTAACACCGAGGTTACTAACAAGTACAAGAACCTGTACCCGGGTGTGGAAGATCCGGGCGCGCAGGCCACCCTTGAGGCGGTCTCCGGCACCCTCGGCATCAAGGTCCAGGCCTATGTGCTCGTGGACATGGACGGCTTCGCCAAGCTCATTGACGCCATGGGCGGGATCAGGATCAAAGCCGGCGGCTGGGTCCCCATCAGCGGAGAAACCATCGATGAGGCCAACGGTATCCACGGCATGCCGCTGGGCTGGATTCCGGCCGGGGACAACACCCTGGACGGCTTCCACGCCCTCTGGTACGGACGCTCCCGTGAATTCGTGGATGATTACGCGCGGATCGCCCGGCAGCAGTGCGTTCAGCAGGCCATGCTCAAGCAGCTCGACCCCGCGAAACTGCTCACAAAGTTCGAGGACATCGTCAAAGCCGGCACCAAGGTCGTCGACTCGAACATCTCCTCCAGCCAGCTGGGCAGCTTCGTCGATCTCGCGATGAAGTCCAAGGGCCAGCCGGTGGGCCGGCTGACGATCGGGCCGCCGGACTTCGATGCCTCGTTCTCCACGGTGCCGGACTTCGACAAGATCCACCAGGCCGTGGACAAGCTCCTGGGCCCGGCCCCTGCCGCCGGCGCCGCCGAGGATTCGGTCCGCGAGCCGGCTCCGGCACCCGGGCCGCTGTCCGCGGCCGGTGCGGTGCCAGGGTCGGAGCCCGCCACCGCGCCGGCGCCGTCACCGACGTCGTCGGACTTCACCCCGGTGACCACGACGCCGGAGGGCGAACCGATCACGGAAGAGATGCTCAACGACTTCAAGCGAAACGGCGACGAGCAGTCCATCCGCAACCTGGTCGCCACCAACGGGCAGTGCGCGCCGCTCTAGGAGCGGATGCCCGGCATGTCCGAACTCGGCCTCAGGCCGCCCGCCCGCCGTTCCTCGAACGCAGACTGCAGAATAGGGACCATGTACGAACTTGAGAACGTCCTCCGGCCTTACGCCTGGGGTTCCACCACCGCGATCGCTGAACTGCTGGGACGGCCGGCCTCCGGCGGCCCGGAGGCGGAGCTGTGGATCGGAGCCCACCCGGACTCCCCCTCCACGGCCCTCACCGGGGCGGGCACGTACGACGGCGGCCGGCTGGCCCTGGATGCCCTGATCGCCCGCGACCCCGAGCACCACCTGGGCGCCGACAGCGTGGCGGAATTCGGCCCGCGACTGCCCTTCCTGCTCAAAGTCCTGGCGGCGGATCACCCCCTGTCCCTGCAGGTGCATCCGACGCTGGAGCAGGCCCGGGCCGGCTTTGCCCGGGAGGAAGCGGCCGGCGTCGACCGCGGCGACGCCACCCGCAACTACAAGGACGACAACCACAAGCCGGAGATGATCTTCGCGCTGACGCCGTTCGAGGCGCTGTGTGGTTTCCGGCCCGCAACCGAGGCACATGCCGTGTTCGCGCACCTGGCGGCCTGCTTTGAGCTGGCAGGACTGGATCTGCCGCCCCTGCTTCCGCAGCTGCTGGAGGACCTGGCGCAACCGGACGAGGCTGCCGCCCTGCGGGCCGCCTTCGAACGGCTGATCGCCGGCGGCGAGGAGGTCGGCGCCGCGACCGACGCTGTCGTCGCCGCTCTGGTCTCCGGCGCCCCGATGGCTGCCCACGTCGCGGAACTGACCACCGTGGTGAACCTCAACCACGACTATCCCGGCGACCCCGGCGTGCTGATCTCGCTGCTGCTGAACCGGATCTCGCTGTCCCCCGGCGAGGCTGTCTACCTGCCCGCCGGTAACGTGCACGCCTACCTGCGCGGCCTGGGCATCGAGGTGATGGCCTCCTCCGACAACGTGCTGCGCGGCGGGCTGACGCCGAAGTTCATCGACGTGCCCGAACTGCTGAAAACGATCTCTTTCGAAGCAGCCGGAGTGCCGGCCCTCGAGACCGAGACGACGATGCTGGACCAGGAACTGCTTCGGCCGCCGTTCCGGGAATTCCAGCTGCAACGGGTGGAGGTGCTCCCCGGGGCGGGACCGGTCCCGCTGGCCATGGCCGGCGCTGCGGTCATTCTTGTGGTGTCAGGGTCGGTGTACCTTGATTCGCCCAAGGGCGACCTGCAGCTGGACCGAGGCGGCAGCGCGTTCGTGCCGGCGTCCGAGGCTCCGGTCAACGTCCACCCGGTCGCGGAGGCCACCGGGCCTGCCGTGGCTTTTGCCGTTACCACTGGAATGAAGGCCTGAACCATGGATCACTTTTTGCAGGGCCGGCACTGGGCCAAGGTCCAGCGCGATCTGGGCCGCTCCGTACACGAGGAGTCCGGCGAAGGCTGGCGCTACCTCGCCGTGGAGGAAAGCAACCCGGCCGGGAAGCTGCTTTACGTGCCTTACGGTCCGCTGGCGGACACTCTTGAGGCATTCGACGCCGCGCTGGCGTCCCTGACCCGGCTGGCACGGGCCTGCGGGGCAGTATTCGTCCGGCTGGAACCGGTCAGCGCCGGTTTCACCGCGGCCGAGGCTGACTCTGTGCTGCGGAGCCGGGGTCTGCGTCCGGCGCCGGCCAACCTGCAGCCCGAGCTGAGCTGGATCGTGGACCTGGACCGGGACTTCAAGGACGTTCTGGCCGATATGAAACCGGTCAACCGCAACCTTTACCGCAACATCCACAAAAAGGGTGTGAAGATCCGCTCCAGCCAGGACCCGGCGGAGATCTCAGTGCTGCTGAGGTTCCTGCACCTGACCGCAGCGCGCAACGGCTTCAAGCCGCAAAGCGACGAGTATCTCAGCCAGGTGGCACGGACCCTGATGCCGGTGGGCGCGGCAACACTCTTCATCGCCGAACTCGACGGCGCACCGATCGCGGCGGCCCTCGCCTACGACTCAGCGGACACCCGCACCTACGCCCACGCCGCCCTGGACGACGCGCATCGGAAGCTCAGCGCCGGTATTCCGCTGCTCGTGACGCTGATGGCCGACGCCAAGGAACGCGGCCTGCAGCACGTGGACCTTTGGGGTGTCGCCCCGGCGGACCAGCCTGACCACAAGTGGGCCGGCTTCTCTGCGTTCAAGAAGTCCTTCGGCGGACGCGAAGCCGCCTACCCGGGGACCTGGGACCTGCCGGTGAACAAGCTTCGCTACGGCGCGTACCAGCTGGCCCGCAAGGCAGCGCAGAGCGGCAAGACGCTCGTCAAGGCGGTTCGGGCAAAGCTGGGCCGCTAACCCCTCACCCGCCCCCCGAAGCGCGAACGGACACTTAACGCCCCGCCCCCCGAAGCGCGAACGGACACTTAACGCCCCGCACCCCGAAGCGCGAACGGACACTTAACGCCCGGCACCCGGCGCGAACGGACACTTAACGCCCACGGCGGCGCAGATTCCGGGGCTCTAAGTGTCCGTTCGCGCAGGGGACGCCACCAAAGCTGTGGATAACCCGCAGGCGCGGCTTCGGCCCGTGCACACTGAAACATGGCCCGTCTTCCGTTGCCGCCGGAACTGCTCGCCCGCTCGTTTACCGCGGCGGACGCTGACAGGGCGGGTGTCACCCGCAAGCGGACCCGGCGGCCGGACGTCTACGTGCCCTCTCGTGGAATCCGCGTTCCCGCTGCCCTCGCCAGCGCTCCCGCCGACGCCCTGCACGCCTTTTCGGCGCTTGATGATGAATCGACGATCACCCACCATTCCGGGGGCCGGTTCTGGGGCATGGGCCTGCCGGCCTGGCTCCAGGAGGACTGGCGGATCCATGTGGCGCGGGAACGCGACAGCAGCAAACCGAGGCGACGAAACGTGGTCGGTCACCGGCTGACCTTTCTGCCCGGTGAGGTCGTTGTAGTGGACGGCCTCCGGGTCACCTCGCCGGCAAGGACATGGCTGGACCTCGCCGCTGTCCTCAACCCGGATGAACTCGTGGCGGCAGGCGACTCCATCGTCGTCGCGCACGGGCCGGAATTCCCTGTTCCCCGTACAGCCTTGGCCACCCCGGCAGAGCTGGAACGGATGGTCGCTGCCCACCCCGGGATGCGGGGAGTGCGCACCGCCCGCGCCGCGCTGTCAGACATTCGGATTGGCGCAGACTCGCCGCAGGAAACACAAATGCGGCTGATCCTGTGCCGCTCGAGTCTGGGCGAACCGGTCCTCAACCACATCATCCGCAACACCTGGGGCCAGCCCTGCGTCTGGCCCGACGCGGCCTACCCCGATTCCCGTATCGCCCTGCAGTACGACGGCGCCCACCATGCCGAGGCGCACCAGCAGCAACTGGACCTCCGGCGACGCGCCATGACGGAGGCCCTCGGCTGGAAGGAAGTCCGCGTCTTCAAGGAAGACCTCGACGAAGAGCGGCCATTCGTGGTCGAGAAGGTACGGGCCGCCCTGAACCGGAAGGGACCGGGCCGAACGTACACTTGGGGCCCCGAACCGTCAGGATTCGGGGCCCCAAGTGTACGTTCGCGCAGTGGCTAGTGCTTGCGCGCGTAGCCTTCCCACTTGCTGGCCTGGTGCTCGCCGTCCACAAAACGGATGGTGCCCGACTTGGAGCGCATCACGATGGACTGGGTCAGGACCTTGTCCTTGGAGTAGCGCACGCCGCGCAGCAGGTCGCCGTCGGTGATGCCGGTGGCGGCGAAGTAGCAGTTGTCGCTGGAGACCAGGTCGTTGGTGGAGAGCACCCGGTCCAGGTCGTGTCCGGCGTCGATCGCCTTCTGCTTCTCCTCGTCGCTTGTGGGCCAGAGCCGGCCCTGGATGACGCCACCAAGGGACTTGATCGCGCAGGCGGTGACGATGCCTTCCGGGGTGCCGCCGATACCCATCAGCGCGTCGACGCCGGTACCGGCCCGCGCCGCTGCGATGGCGCCGGCGACGTCGCCGTCCATGATGAACTTGGTGCGCGCACCGGCCTCCCGGATTTCCTCGACCAGCGGGCGGTGCCGGTCGCGGTCCAGGATCATCACGTTGAGCTGGTTGACCTTGACGCCCTTGGCCTTGGCGATCAGGTGCAGGTTCTGCTTGACCGGCAGGCGCAGGTCGACCATGTCGGCGGCTTCCGGGCCGGTGACAAGCTTCTCCATGTAGAACACGGCGGAGGGGTCGAACATCGAACCGCGCTCGGCCACCGCAAGGACGGCCAGGGCGTTGTTGATGCCGAGGGCGGTCAGCCGGGTTCCATCGATCGGGTCGACGGCGACGTCGACCTCAGGACCGGTGCCGTCACCGACACGCTCGCCGTTGAACAGCATCGGCGCTTCATCTTTTTCGCCTTCGCCGATGACCACGACGCCGTTGAAGTGGACGGTCTGGAGGAACGAGCGCATCGCGTCGACGGCGGCGCCGTCGGCCTTGTTCTTGTCGCCGAATCCCACCCAGTGCCCGCCGGCAATGGCGGCGGCTTCGGTGACGCGCACCAGCTCCAGGGCGAGGTTGCGGTCAGGCTCATCGACTCCGACGGCGAGCGACGGGGAAAGCGTGGAGTACTTCTGGGTCATGGACGCTGGTGACACGTGAACCTCTTCTTCGAGTGGCGATCATTGGACCCGCGCGGCCGGGCTCCGGCCGCTGCGGTGAGTCGTCTGTTACCGATCATAGTCGCGGACGCGGGCATCGGTCATGGCATGACGCAACAGTGAAACGCCGGCCGGCTGCCCGCGCCCTCCCCCGGAATGTGAGATCGGCAGGCAATGGGCGACTATAGAGGGGTGAATGAATTGCAGGACCCGCCGCCCGGGGCTTCCGAAACCCCGGCCCGCGCAGCAGCACCCGAAGCCGGGAACCCACAGGGCCAACAGCCCGTCAAGCCCGTGATCCGGGCCGCCGCAGCCAAGCGCGCGAACGCGTCCGTGATCGGCATGATCGTCGCCCTGGTGCTCAGCATCGCGGCCTTCCTCCCCGTGGTGTTGATGAACCCGACGCCGAAGAGCGGCGGGTACCGGCCCGACGTCAATGTGAGCGCCATCGCCAAAAACGCCGAAGGTGTGGCGGGATTCACACCGGTGGCGCCGGACACCGGCGACACATTCCGGCCCAACTACGCCCGCTGGGAGTCCGGGGCCGGCAAGGGGGTGCCGACCTGGGAGGTCGGCTACCTGACGCCCAAGGAATCCTTCATCGGGCTGGTCCAGACGCGCCAGTCCAACCCGACCTGGCTGCTGCAGCTGACGAAGAACGCACCGGTAACCGGGACCAGGAACGCCGGCGGCCGGGACTGGGAACTCCGTGACACCGGCAAAGGCGAGAAGAGCATGGTGCTCGACTACCGCGGCACCACCGTCGTCCTGACCGGACCGGCGCAGCTGGACGAATTCTCCGTGCTGGGCGCCGCCGTCGTGAAGTCGCTGGAAAGTAATCCAGCGGCTACAGTTTCACCCTCGGCCACTTCGGCGCCGTAAAGTAAGCAGGGTGACCACTCAACTGACTCCCGCCCTTGCCTGGCGCCGCCTGCGCGAAGGCAACGAACGTTTCGTCGCCGGTGAATCCTCGCACCCCAACCAGGATGCGTCGCGGCGGTCCTCCCTGGTGGAGAACCAGCACCCCTTCGCCGTCATCTTCGGTTGCGCGGATTCACGTCTTGCTGCCGAAATCATCTTCGACCTCGGGCTTGGGGACGCGTTCGTCGTCCGTACCGCCGGCCAGGTGATGGACGACGCCGTCCTCGGCTCGCTCGAGTACAGCATCAGCGTGCTGGGCGTACCGCTGATCGTGGTGCTCGGCCACGACAGTTGCGGCGCGGTTACCGCCACCAAGAACGCGGTGGACACCGGCGAAATGCCGGTCGGGTTCATGCGGAGCCTGGTCGAGCGGATCACGCCTTCGGTGTTGACCTCCATGCGGAACGACCAGCACGAGGTCAACGACATGGTGGTGGAGAACGTCAAGCAGACGTCGCAGCGCCTCGTGGACAGCTCACGGGTGATCTCCGAGGCCGTCGGAAACGGCCGCGCGGCTGTGATCGGACTCTCTTACCGGCTGGCCGAAGGCCGGGCGGATCTGGTCTCCGGGATCGGCGAGCTCTAGGAGCTGCGTTTCGGCGCGGGTTCATGGTTTTCGGTGCGGCGCCTTGGCCCAATAAGCTAGCCCCATGACTTCAACAGCAGATTTGAACACCGAAGAGTTCCGCTTTGAACACGACACGATGGGCGAAGTCCGCGTTCCGGTGAACGCGTTGTACCGCGCCCAGACGCAGCGTGCAGTCGAGAACTTCCCGATCTCCGGCAAGACCCTGGAGCGCGCCCACATCGAGGCCCTCGCCCGGGTCAAGAAGGCAGCTGCCCAGGCCAACGCGGAGCTGGGAGTGCTCGACGGCGAGCTGGCCCAGGCGATTGCGGACGCCGCCGATGAGGTTGCGGCCGGCAAGTACGACGGTGACTTCCCGATCGACGTCTTCCAGACCGGTTCCGGCACCTCCTCGAACATGAACACCAACGAGGTCATTGCCGAACTCGCCTCCCGGGCGCTCAAGGCCGGCGGCAGCGACAAGGTCGTCCACCCGAACGACCATGTCAACGCCTCCCAGTCCTCCAATGACGTCTTCCCGACGTCGGTCCACGTCGCCGCCACGTCCGCGCTGATCAACGACCTGATCCCGGCGCTGGGCTACCTCGCCGAATCGCTGGAGCGGAAGTCCGCCGAGTTCAAGGACGTTGTGAAGTCCGGCCGCACGCACCTGATGGATGCCACCCCGGTGACCCTGGGCCAGGAGTTCGGCGGCTACGCCGCGCAGGTACGCTTCGGCATCGAGCGGATCAACGCCTCGCTCCCCCGCGTGGCCGAAGTTCCGCTGGGCGGCACCGCCGTCGGCACCGGCATCAACACCCCGGCCGGCTTCCCGGAGCGCGTGATCGAACTCCTCGCCGCCGACACCGGCCTGCCGCTGACCGAGGCCCGCGACCACTTTGAAGCCCAGGCCAACCGCGACGGCCTGATCGAGGCCTCCAGCCAGCTGCGGAACATTGCGATCTCCTTCATGAAGATCAACAACGACCTGCGCTGGATGGGCTCCGGCCCCAACACCGGCCTCGGCGAAATCGCGATCCCGGACCTGCAGCCGGGCTCCTCGATTATGCCGGGCAAAGTCAACCCGGTCATCTGCGAGGCATCGATCATGGTCTGCGCGCAGGTCATCGGCAACGACACCACCATCGCCTGGTCCGGAACCAACGGCGCCTTCGAGCTCAACGTCGGCATCCCGGTGATGGCCGCCAACCTGCTCGAATCGGTCCGCCTGCTGGCCAACACCAGCCGCGTCATGGCCGACAAGATGATCGACGGCATCACCGCCAACGTCGAGCGCGCCCGCTTCCTCGCCGAGGCCTCGCCCTCGATCGTCACGCCGCTGAACAAGTACATCGGCTACGAAAACGCCGCCAAAATCGCCAAGAAAGCCGTCGCCGAAGGCCTGACCATCCGCGAAACCGTCGTGGCGATGGGCTTCCTGGAGCGCGGCGAGCTGACCGAAGAGCAGCTGGACACCGCCCTGGACGTCATGTCCATGACGCGTCCGCCGCACAAGGCATAGCGGCTAAGGCAGGTTCCACACCGGGTACACCGGAGGCCAAACGCCCGACGGCGGCCGGCGTCTTTCCAGCGAAAGGCGCCGGCCGCCGTCGGGCGTTCTCAGCTTTGGAAATGTGCCGGGCCGTCCGGATCGCCGGCCCGTTCGATGGCTTCGCGGTGGCCGGGCATCAGGTCGGGGAACTCCCCGGGCGCGAACCAGCCCACCGCGAGGGACTCGTCGTCATTGACGCGGGCCTCCCCGGAGACGTAGCGGCAGCGGAACACCAGGGTCAGGAACTGGCAGACGTCACCGTTCGGATAGGTGAGGGGACCGACGGCGGCCACCGAAACCAGCCGCTCCGCCACGGCGACCACGCCGGTCTCTTCGAAGACCTCCCTAAGGAGGCCCGCTGCGGGTTCCTCGCCCGGTTCGAGGATCCCGGTGATCAGGCCCCACCGCCCGTTGTCGGCGCGCTGGCCCAGCAGCACCCTGCCGTCGCCGTCGAACACCACGGCCCGGGCGCCCGGGATCCAGAGCGGATCGTGGCCGATTTTTTCGCGCAATTTCACAATGAAGTCCGGGGTGGCCATCCCGCCAGCCTAGCCTGCGGGCAGCAGCAGCATCGCAGCCGTCGCCCCGGCGAGCATGAACGGACCGAACGGAATGTCGGACTTCAGTGTGCCGCGCCGGGACACCAGCAGGGCCAGTCCCCAGAGCCCGCCGAAGAGGAAGGCCGCGAACGTGCCGGCAAAGACGTGCGCCCAGCCCAGGAAGCCCAGGTACATGCCGAGCACCCCGGCGAGCTTGACGTCGCCGAACCCCATTCCCGGCGGATAGGCGGCCCGCAACAGGAAGTAGAACAGCCAGAGGGCAGCTCCGCCAGCCAGCACCCGGAGCCCCGGCACACCGAACAGCGCAGCAGCTCCGGCGGCCGTCGCCGGCTCCGCAGGGACTCCGGCGGACTCGACCGCGGCGGCCTGTGCCGCTGCGGATCCGAGCAGGAGCACGCCTGCCACCGCGTAGGAGGGGAAGATGATCCGGTTGGGCAGCAGGTGATGCCTGACGTCGATGACCGTCAGCCGGGCAGCCATCACGGCGAAATACAGGCACGCCAGCAACGCCAGCCAGAAGGCCGGCGGGGCGGCTCCCCCAAGTTCGCCAAGACGATCGATCACCCTCGGATGCTACTGGATATGCTGCGCCGGCACTGCCCGCCGCCACGGGGAATCCAGCTGCCGCCGTGACTGGCGGCTGCGGGATGCCGCGGCTAGGCTTCCGGGATGACTTCGCCCGCCTCCTACTGGCCGCCGTTTGCCCTCGCGCTCAGCACACCCCGCCTCACGCTCCGCCCGATACGCGACGAGGACATCCCGGCTGCGGTGGACGCGGCACTGAGCGGAGTCCACGAACCCGGGCGCAGCCCCTTCAGCAACCCCTGGGCGGAATCCCCGGCCGAGGAACTGGGCCCCAAGATGGCGCAGTGGTACTGGCGCTGCCGTGCCGGCGCGTCGCCGCAGCAGTGGACTCTGTTGCTGGGCATCTGGCACGACGGCGACTTCATCGGCTGCCAGGACATCGAGGCGAAGGATTTCGCGACGCTCAGGACCGTCAGCACCGGTTCGTGGCTGAAGCGCAGTGCGCAGGGACGGGGGCTCGGCAAGGAAATGCGTGCCGCCGTCGCGCTGTACGCCTTCGACTGGCTCGGTGCCGAAGTGGCTGAGTCTGAAGCAGCCGCCTGGAACCAGCAGTCCCTGGGCGTCTCCCGGTCGCTCGGCTACGAGCTCAACGGCACCTCCCCTGCCAACTGGGGCGGCATCCGCCAGGACGCCCAGAGAGTCCGCCTCACCCCCGCCAGCTTCAACCGCCCCGCGTGGACGCTGGAAGTCCAGGGCCACGAACCAACAGCTAAGTACCTTGGGATCGGCTAGGACCGCGTGCTGGCGTAAGGTGTTCAGGAATCCCGGCGAAGTGCCGACCAGAAGGAGAAACGGTGATCGATCGCAGCGACGTACTCGACGCGAAGAACCGCATCAGTGGCTACGTGCGGCGGACACCCTTGCTCAGCGCCGGTACCGCGGCGGCTCCGCTGTGGTTGAAGTGCGAATTCCTGCAGCACACAGGGGTCTTCAAAGCCCGTGGCGCCTTCAACCGCCTGCTGGCCGCCCGCGAGCGCGGCGAACTGGACCCGCGCGTCGGGGTGGTGGCGGCCTCCGGCGGTAACGCGGGCCTGGCCAACGCCTACGCTGCCGCCGCCCTCGGGGTTCCGGCCACGGTGTTTGTCCCGGAGACAGCCCCGCAGGTCAAGGTCGAGCGACTGCGCGGATACGGCGCGGCCGTCCGCCAGGTCGGCGCGGAGTATGCCGAGGCCTACGCCGCCGCGATGGAGTACGTAGCGCAGACCGGGGCACTGTTCTGCCACGCGTACGACCAGCCCGAAATCGCGGCAGGCGCGGGCACCCTCGCCGAGGAAATCCTTGAGGACGAGCCGGACATCGACACCATCGTCGTCGCCGTCGGCGGCGGCGGACTGTACGCGGGCATCGCAGCAGCGGCGGAAGGCCGGGCGCACGTGGTGGCGGTTGAGCCGGTGAGCATTCCCACCCTGCACGCCGCTCTTGCCGCGGGACACCCCGTCGATGTGCCCGTTTCGGGCATCGCCGCCGATTCCCTGGGCGCACGGCGGGTGGGTGAGATCGCTTTCAGCATGGCATCGCGGGTTCCACCGACGTCCGTTCTGGTGGAGGACGCGGACATCATTGCCGCCCGCGCAAAGCTGTGGAGCGACTACCGGATCCCGGCGGAGTACGGAGCGGCCGCGGCCCTCGCGGCGCTCACCTCCGGGGCGTATGTGCCCCGGGCAGGTGAACGCGTTGCGGTGGTTGTCTGCGGCGGCAACACCGATCCGGGCACGCTGGGCTAAACCCTAAATCTCCGCCCCCTCGAGCATCTCCGTCACCAGCGCCGCGATCGGTGAGCGCTCCGAGCGGGTGAGGGTGATGTGGCCGAAGAGCGGATGGCCTTTGAGGGTCTCGACGACGGCGGCAACGCCGTCGTGCCGACCGACCCGAAGGTTGTCACGCTGGGCGACGTCGTGGGTCAGCACAATCTTGGAGTTCTGGCCGATCCGGCTCATCACCGTGAGCAGGACGTTTTTCTCCAGGGACTGGGCTTCGTCGACGATCACGAACGCGTCGTGCAGGGAGCGGCCGCGGATATGGGTGAGCGGCAGAACCTCCAGCATGCCGCGGTCCATCACTTCCTCCACCACTTCCTGGCTGACCAGCGCGCCGAGGGTGTCGAAGACGGCCTGCGCCCACGGGTTCATCTTCTCCGACTCGGACCCTGGCAGGTAGCCAAGCTCCTGGCCGCCGACGGCGTAAAGCGGCCGGAAGACGACCACCTTGCGGTGCTCCCGTCGCTCCAGCACGGCTTCGAGACCGGCGCACAGGGCCAGCGCGGACTTGCCGGTTCCGGCACGGCCGCCGAGCGAGACGATGCCCACGGAGGGGTCCATCAGCAGGTCGATGGCGAGCCGCTGTTCGGCGGAGCGCCCATGCAGTCCAAACACGTCACGGTCGCCCCTGACCAGGCGGACCTGCTTGTCCTCCCCCACCCGGCCCAGGGCGGAGCCGCGGCCGGAGAGCAGCACCAGGCCGGTGTTCACCGGCAGTTCGGCAGCGGCGGGGATGAAGACCGGTTCGTGGCCGTAGAGCGTCGCCACCTCGTCCTCGGCGGCGTCGATCTCGGCGATGCCGGTCCAGCCGGAGTCCTTGACCAGTTCATTGCGGTACTCGTCGGCGAGCAGCCCCACCGCTGAGGCCTTGACCCGCATCGGGAGGTCCTTGGACACGACGGTCACGTTCCGGCCCCCGTTGGAGAGGTTCTTAGCGACGGCGAGGATCCGGCTGTCGTTGTCGCCGCCGCGGAAGCCGGCCGGCAGCACCTCGGCGGAGATGTGGTTCATCTCCACCGTGAGGGTGCCGCCCTGGTCGCCCAGCGGGATCGGGCGGTCCAGGCCGCCGTGTTCCACCCGGAGGTCATCGAGCAGCCGCAGCGCTTTGCGGGCGAAGTACCCCAGTTCCGGGTCGTGCCGTTTGCTTTCCAGTTCGGTGATGACCACGATCGGCAGGATGACTTCGTGCTCGGCAAAGCGCAGCAGCGCGCGCGGGTCCGAAAGCAGCACGGAGGTGTCAATCACGTAGGAATGAACATCGGGCACTGTGTCAGAAATAGCCACTTCGACTCCAGCCCCGGGCCGCCGGCCCGGAATTGTTAGTGGTGAGGCGGCTCGGCTGGAAGGCCGGACGCGGCCTCCCATACATCCGGTGCGAACTTCCGCTGCATGTACTGGCCTCCCCCATCAACCGGCGGTTTGCCCGCTGATGGGAATAACGTACGCCCGCGGCCGGCGTATTGCCCACCCATTTGTCAGCGATTCGTGTTGCCGGCGAGTGAAGACCGGGTGAACCAGTTCAGGCGCCGAACCGGCGCTGCCGGCCGGCGTAATCACGCAGTGCCCGGAGGAAGTCCACCTTGCGGAAGGCGGGCCAGAGGGCCTCGCAGAAGTAGAACTCGCTGTAGGCGCTTTGCCACATGAGGAAACCGGAGAGCCGCTGCTCCCCTGAGGTGCGGATCACGAGGTCGGGGTCCGGCTGGCCGCGGGTGTAGAGGAAACGGGAAATGTCATCGACGCTGAGGTTGTCGGCGAGCCGGCCGATGTCCGCTCCGCGGGCGACGGCGTCGTGCAGCAGTTCGCGGACGGCGTCGACGATCTCACGGCGGCCGCCGTAACCGACGGCGACGTTGACGTGGATTTTCTCGTGCACGGGGGTGCGCGCGGTGAGTTTGTTGAGCCGTTCAGCAAGATAGTCCGGGAGCAGTTCGGGGGCGCCCATGGCGTGCACGGAAACGTCCACATCCTCATCGAGCCGGTCCAGGGTGTTGGCGATGATGCCCATCAGCAGCTCCAGCTCCTCGCCCGAACGGTTCATGTTGTCCGTGGAGAGCATGTAGAGCGTGACGACCTTGACGCCGAGTTCCTGGCACCAGCCGAGGAACTCGTGGATCTTGTCCGCTCCAGCCTGGTGGCCCTGGCTTGTGGGGGCATTGAACTGCCGGGCCCAGCGCCGGTTCCCGTCGACCATGACGCCGATGTGCCGGGGGATCCGCTCCTGGTCCAGGGAGCGCTGCAGCCTGCGCTCATAGAAGCCATACAGAAACCCGGGCAGTTCCATCCGGAGATTCACCTGGCTTCCTGGGTCTGACGGCAGTGCATACCTAGGCTACCCGCAGGACGGCCGGTGCCGCGCACCCCGGTCCCGCGATTCACCCTGCACCGCTTGTTACCCACCAGTAACTTACCGCGCCGTAGATTATTATGACGGAATGGAGAGCAACAACCCGGAACCCGGATACGGGCCGTCCGCGAACGGCGCACCGCAGGACGACAAACAGGGCACCAGGCCCGGCGGACCGATCGACGACGCCGCCGTCCGCATCGCCGAACTCCTGACGATCAAGCCCAAGTGGCGCGGCTGGATCCACACCGTCACCGCGCCGCTGGCGCTGGTTTCCGGCCTGGTCCTGGTGGTCCTGGCTCCCAGCACCGATCTGAAGATCGCCTCGGCGGTATATGCCTTCACCGGCGTGCTGCTCTTTGGTGTCAGCGCCGTCTACCACCGGGGCAACTGGTCCCCAGGGGTGAAGATGGTGCTCAAGCGGCTGGACCACACCAACATCATGCTGGTGATCGCCGGCAGCTACACTCCGCTGGCCTGGGCTCTCCTGGAGCGGCCCACCGCGGTGTTCCTGTTATGGCTGATCTGGTCCGGCGCGGTGCTAGGCGTGCTCTTCCGGCTGTTCTGGACGCACGCCCCGCGCTGGCTCTACGTGCCGATCTACATCGCGCTCGGTTGCGGCGCCCTGTTCTACCTGCCGGATTTCTTCGCCGCGAGTGTGCCCTCCGCGGTCCTCATCTGCGTCGGCGGGGCTCTCTACATTGCCGGGGCCGTCTTCTACGCGCTGAAGAAGCCGAACTTCAGCTACCAGCATTTCGGCTTCCACGAGCTGTTCCACGCCTTCACGGTCTTCGCCTTCGCCGCGCACTACGTCGCGATCGCGATCGCCGTCCTGGGCTGACCGGCTCCGCTCAGCGGGGCCTGCCGGCGGCAATCAGCTCCGGAAGCTCCCGCATGTCGAAGAAAACAGTGGTGCCGGGTCCGGCGAGCCGTTCCGCCGGCGTGACCCCGCCGGCGTAGGCGAACGCATGCATCCCGGCAGCCCGCGCGGCCTGCACCCCATACGCGCTGTCCTCGACGACGGCGCAGCGGCCCGGGTCGGTTCGCAGCGTTCCGGCCGCGTGCAGGAACAGATCCGGCGCGGGCTTGCCGCGGGCCACTTCGGTGGCGCTGAAGATGCGGCCGGCGAAGCGGTGGAACAGGCCGGTCTGGCCCAGGGTCCGCTGCATTTTCTCGTGGCTGCCGCTGGAGGCCACGCAGTGCGGCAGACCCAGCCGGTCCAGGGCCTCTTCCACGCCGTCCACCGCGGTGAGCCCGCGCTCGAAGGCGTCGCGGTACCACGGTTCGTAGCGGCGGTCCCAGCCTTCGGCCAGTTCGATGCCCAGCTGGTGTTCCACCGCTGCGATGAAGTTTGCCTCGCTCCGGCCGACGAAACGCTGCACGATTTCCTCAAGTTCCAGCTCCCAGCCGAGATCGGCGAGCACCCGCTGGTCCACCCGGACGGAGATTTTCTCGGAATCGACGAGCACGCCGTCGCAGTCGAAGAGCACCAGTTCAAACGGTTCCGGGGCGGCCGGGGCAGAAGTCATTCCGCCATGCTAGCCAGTTGCTCCCGCAGTTGGGCAACGGTACGCACCGGGAGCCTGCAGACCATACCGCGGCACAGGTAGGCCGTCGGCTCCGCGTCCGCCGCTGTCCGGCCGCGCAGCAGCGGGACGACAGCGCTGGCGGACCCAGTGGCTTCCGCGCCGGGCTCCGCGGCCGTGTCCTGCACGGCAATGACGAGCCCGGGGCTCGGTGTGAGCAGCAGCGCGCGGTGCAGGGCCGCCCGTTCCGGCGTAGCTGCTCCGGCGACGGCGGCCTCCAGCGGACCGGCCAGCGCCGCCTGCGCGGTGGCCAGCAGCCAGCCGGCCGCCCGGGGTGCGCGGACCGCCAGCGGCGGCAGCAGGGCCAGGATGTTAGCCGCCATGGCGCGGTGTTCGGCCGACCCGGAGAGGGCGGAGTAGCTCAGCAGCACGCCGGCAAAAGCGGCAGCACCGCTGGGGGTGGCGTCATCGTAGGGGTCCGTCCCGGCGCGCCGGCCCTGGGCATTGAACACCTGGGATGATTCCCCGGCTGTGTCGCGGAGAGTGCCGTCGCCGGCGAACCGCTTGCACGCGGCGGCGAGCAGCGCCTCAGCGAAGGCATACCAGCGGCTCCTCCCGGTGGCGGCGTAGAGCGCGAACAAGCCCTCGGCGCAGAAGGCGTAGTCCTCCAGCAGGCCGCCGATCCCGCGGGCCTGCCCGGCGTGGGAGACCCGCACCAGCAGGCCCGGTTCCTGGCCCTGTCCGGGGTTCCAGTGGACGCGTTCCAGATACCCGGCGATCCGTTCGGCGGCGTCGAGCAGGTCGGGCCGGTCCAGCACGGCACCGGCTTCGGCCAGGGCTGCCACGGCGAGCCCGTTCCAGCCGGCCACCACCTTGTCGTCACGGGCGGGCTGCGGCCGCACCGCACGGGCAGCGCGCAGCACCGGCCGCACCCGTTCCCACAGCTCGCTGTCCGGTCCCTGGAGCCGGCGCCCCGGGTGCAGCGGGGACCCGGCCTCGGAGACCGTGCCGCGGGCCCGGACGTTCATCATCCGCGCGACGGCGGCGCCGTCGTCCTCCCCCAGCAGCTTCGCGAGTTCGGCGGGGGTCCACAGGTAGCTGGCGCCTTCAAAGTGTTCCCCGTCCACCACCGTGTCGGCGTCGAGGGACGAGGCCAGCGCCGCCGGCTTTCCGTCTGCTCCGGGCAGCCCCAGGGCGCTGAGCATCCAGTCCGCGGTGCCGCCGGCGACGGCCGCTGCCTCCTCGGCCGGGTAAACGCCGGTGCCGCCGAGCCGGACCCAGTGGACGTAGCCGCGCAGCAGCTGGGCATTGTCGTAGAGCATCTTCTCGAAGTGCGGGACGGACCAGTCTCCGGTCACGGAGTACCGGGCAAAGCCGCCCTCGAGCAGGTCAAACAGGGCCGAGCGGGCCATCGCGGCCAGTGTGCGGGCGGCGAGGTCCTGCGCGTCGCGAGAGGTCCCGGAGGGCGCGGCGGCGTGCCGGATCAGGAACTCCAGCACTGCCGACGGCGGGAATTTGGGCGCGGTCCCGAAGCCGCCGGCGGCGTCCTCGGAGCGGGCCAGCGCGCGCACCGCCTCGGCGAGCAGCGCCGGGTCCAGCTCCGGCGCCGGTCCGTCGACGCGGACCGCGGCGCCGGCCTGGGCAGCGGCGATGCCCCGCGCCAGCGCATCTGCGTTCTCCTCGATGGCGCTGCGCCGCTCCAGCCACGCTTCGTGGACCGCTTCCAGCAGCTGGCGGAAGGAGGGCCGTCCGGGCATCGGCCGGGGCGGATAGTAGGTACCGGCGTGGAAAGCCCGGCCGTCAGGGAGCAGGAAGACCGACATCGGCCAGCCGCCTTCGCCGCTGATGGCCTGGGTCGCGGCCATGTAGACGGCATCGACGTCGGGACGCTCCTCCCGGTCCACCTTCACGGAAACGAAATTCGCGTTCAGGAACTCGGCGGTGGCGGGGTCTTCGAAGGATTCGCGGGCCATGACATGGCACCAGTGGCACGCCGCGTAGCCGATCGACAGGAAGACCGGAACGTCGCGGGCCGCGGCCATGGCGAAGGCGTCATCGCCGAAGGGGCGCCAGTGCACCGGGTTCCCGGCGTGCTGGCGGAGGTAGGCGGAGGGTTCCCCGCCCAGGGCGTTCGCCCCGGACGAGTCGTTGGCGGAGCCGGGCTCAGCGGCTCCCGGTTCCGGCGTCACGTTCGGCTTCCTCGGCGGCGGCGCGCTCCTCCTCCACCTGCGCCCGGTACCGGACGCGGCGGATCCGGCGCACCATGTCCACGATCAGCAAGGCCGTGAGGACCACAATGAACGCGGTCAGCAGGAACCCCAGCAGGCCGGGCGTAACCTGGCTCGGGTCCAGCCCGGGGCGCAATGACGGCGACGGGGCGGGCGCCGGGGAAGTCGCCAGGGCGACGAGCAACGAATGCACGGTGGAAACCTTCTATGGGGAGCTTGTCCTGCAGGCCTTCAACGCCGCTCTTCTACGCGGAATAGAAGTTCCTGCTGGATCTATCTTAGCCCGGCAAAGAAGTCGGTCTCAGGCAGCTCTGTGGGGATCTTGGACTGGATGAGCGAGTAGTCCTCCCACGGCCACGTCTGGCGCTGCAGGGCCGGCGACACGGCGAAGAAGAAGCCTTCCGGGTCGATCTGGGTGCGGTGGGCGCGCAGGGCGTCGTCGCGGGCTTCGAAGAAGTCCCCGCACTGGATCTGGGTGGTGGTTTCGTGGGTGGGGGCCGGCGGCGTGTGGCCCTCGGCGTCTGCCTCGAGCCAGGCGGCGATCCGTTCGGCGTACGGCGACTGCAGCCCGGCTTCCTCCAGGGCGTAGTGCAGGGCCCGGAAGCGTTCCGGGCTGAACGCGCGGTCGTAGTAGAGCTTGCTGGGTTCCCAGGCCTCGCCCGTTCCCGGGTACCGCGCGGGGTCGCCGGCGGCTTCGAAAGCCTCCACCGCGACCCGGTGCGCCATGATGTGGTCCGGGTGGGGGTAGCCGCCGTTCTCGTCGTAGCTCAGGATGACCTGGGGCTTGAACGCGCGGACCAGCCGGACCAGCGGCGCGGCTGCCCGCTCCAAGGGCAGCGTGGCGAAGGACCCTGGGGGCAGCGGCGGCAACGGGTCCCCCTCCGGCAGGCCGGAGTCAACGAAGCCGAGCCACCGCTGCCGGATGCCCAGGACGCTGGCGGCGTTGTTCATTTCCAGCCGGCGGGCGCCGGCCATGTCCCGTTTGGGATGCGGCGCGGATTCCATGGCGGGGTTCTGGATGTCGCCGCGTGAACCGTCCGTGCAGGTGGCGACCAGAACGTCGACGCCGGCGGCGGCGTACATGGCCATAGTCGCGGCGCCCTTGCTGGACTCATCGTCCGGGTGGGCGTGGACGGCGAGCAGCCGAAGCGGTGCCGACGGGCTGGGGGACGCTGTCATGGGCGGACGGCTCCTCTTTCTTCTGCGGGTTTCGTACTGCGGAGATCTTTGCTGCGGCTGGAGCTGGACGAGGCGGAGCGGTAGTGCGGAACTGCCGCTGCCCGATCCACACTAAACTGGACTGGTGACTTCCGAGGACCAGCCCGCCGCGCCCGCGCCGGCCCCCACCAGCCTAGCCAATCGCTACGGCCGTCAAAAGCGCGCGCTTGGAGGTAAGGCGAAGCGCAATATCGTGATCGTGGCCCTCGCCGCCGGGATCGGCTTCCTGGCCTGGGTGTCGACGTCGGGCGCCGCCGAGTCCGTCAGCTTCAAGGACGTCGGTTACAGCACCCCCGACGCCACGCTCGCCGAGATCGACTTTCAGGTCACCAAGAATCCGGACACGGCTGCCAAGTGTGCGGTCAAGGCCCTCGATGCCAAGTTCGCCGTGGTCGGCTGGAAGGTCGTGGATATCGGCCCCAACGCGGCCGACGCCGGCACCGACGGCGGCCACACCACGGTGCACCGGGAGAAGGTCCGCACGGAGACGCAATCCGTGTCCGCCGTCGTCGACAGCTGCTGGATTCCGGACCGCGCCAAGTAACGTTTGCCACCCACCGGCGTCCGCCCGGGCGTAACACGGTGTGATCTGCGCCGCAGCGGTTCTTGGGTTTATCCACATCCTTTGCCTACAATGGACTAATACCCCTGCCCCGCTGAGCTGGTTACTGAGATCCATAAGTGGCCACCGTGGCGGGGTCTTTGCTTGTTTGACCAGCTTGTTTGACCACCAAAAGGAGAAGTCCGTGTCGACCACCAACAGCGCAACTGCAGCTTGGCTTACCCAGGAAGCTTTTGACCGCCTGAAGGCAGAGCTGGACCACCTCTCCGGCGCCGGCCGTGCAGACATTGTTCAGAAGATCGAAGCTGCCCGCCAGGAAGGCGACCTCAAGGAGAACGGTGGCTACCACGCCGCCAAGGAGGAGCAGGGCAAGATCGAGGCGCGGATCCGCCAGCTGACCGTCCTGCTGCGCGACGCGCACGTGGGCGCTGCCCCCGCAGACGACGGCATCGTGGAGCCCGGCATGCTCGTGGTTGCGCGGATCGCCGGCGACGAAGAGACGTTCCTGCTCGGCTCCCGGGAAATCGCCGGTGACTCCGATCTGGATGTCTTCAGCGAGAAGTCCCCGCTCGGTGCCGCCATCGTCGGCCACAAGGAAGGCGACAAGCTCAGCTACACCGCCCCCAACGGCAAGGACATTTCGGTGGAGATTCTCTCCGCCAAGCCTTACGCAGGCTGACTCCCGCGCAGCCCTGACGCCGGCCCTTCCCCGCAGCGGGAGGGCCGGCGTCGATGTTTAACCGCGTTCCCGGAAGAAGGTCAGAAGTTCCCGGCGTTCCGGACGTCCCGCCGGGCCGGGCGCAGCAGCAACGCCGCAACTATCCCGCCGGCAGCGCCGCCGAGGTGCGCCTGCCAGGAAATGTAGCCGGCGAAGGTGGGCAGCACGCCGAAAAGGATGCCGCCATAGGCCAGGAAAAGCACCACGGAGAGCAGGATCTGGCCCCAGTGGCGGTTGATGAAGCCGCGGACCAGCAGGAATGCGAACAGGCCGAAGACCAGCCCGGAAGCTCCGACGGTGACGTTGTCGCCGATCAGCCAGACCGTGGCCCCGGAGCCGAGCCAACTCGAGGCCAGCGCGGTCAGGAAGACCCGCAACCCGGACAGGAAGACCAGGAACCCAAAGATGATCAGCGGCAGGGTGTTGGAGAGCAGGTGGCCCAGGTTGGCGTGCAGCAGGGGAAACGTCAGTACGTCCAGGAGCCCGTCCGGGCTCCGCGGGCGCAGCCCGAAGGTCCGGTTCAGCGAGTGCAGCATCAGCGTATTGAGGATCTCGACCGCGTAGAGCAGCAGCACGAAGCAGCCCACCACCAGCAGGCCCTGGCGGGCCCGGGCGGCGGGAGTGTCGCGGCGCCGCTCCCCCTTGGGCGCTTCGAGCACGGCGGCCGCCTAGTGCACCACGATCGGCTGGAAGCCCTCGGCGCGGAGCGCACCGAGGACCTGTTCGCAGTGCTCGTGGCCCTTGGTTTCGAGGTTGATCGTGATGGAGACGTCGCCCATGCTGATCGAGCCGCCCACCCGGGTGTGGTCCAGGCCGGTGACGTTCGCGTCGTTCTCGGCAATGATCCGGGCGATGGTCGCGAGCGAACCGGGCCGGTCATCGAGCATCATCCGCACCGTCATGTAGCGGCCGGCGGCGGAGAGGCCGCGCTGGATCACTTTGAGCATGAGCATCGGGTCGATATTGCCGCCGGAGAGCACGACGGCGGTGGTCCCCGGGTTTTCGATCTTGCCCTCCAGCAGGGCGGCCACGCCGACGGCGCCGGCCGGCTCGACCACCATCTTGGCCCGCTCCAGCAGGAAGATCAGGGCCCGGGCCAGCGCATCTTCGCTGACCGTGACGACGTCGTCGACAAGTTCGCGGATGATGCTGAAGGGCAGCTGTCCCGGACGGCCCACGGCGATGCCGTCGGCCATGGTGGACACGCGCTTGAGCGGTACGAGCGCGTCAGCGGCGAGGGAGGGCGGATAGGCGGCGGCGTTCTCGGCCTGCACACCGATGATTCTGATCTCCCGGCCAAGCTCCTTGGCCCTGGCCTTGACCGCAACGGCGACGCCGGCCAGCAGACCGCCGCCGCCGACCCCCATCAGGATGGTGTCGACGGACGGGATCTGCTCGAGGATCTCGAGTCCGACCGTGCCCTGCCCGGCGACGATGTCGACGTCGTCGAACGGGTGCACGAAGACGGCGCCGGTCTCATCGGCGTAGCGCTTGGCCTCGGCCAGGGCCTCGTCGACGTTGTGGCCGTGCAGCACCACCTCAGCGCCGTGGCTGCGGGTGGCAGCCAGCTTCGGCAGGGCAACGCCCAGCGGCATGTAGATGCGCGCCTTGATCCCCAGCGCCTTTGCCGCCACTGCCACACCCTGGGCGTGGTTGCCGGCCGAGGCGGCGACCACTCCGCGTTTTTTCTCCTCGGCGGAAAGCTTCGCCATCCGAACGTACGCACCGCGGACTTTGAAGGAGCCCGCACGCTGCAGGTTCTCGCACTTGAAGTAGACTTCCCCGCCGGCCAGGGCGCCGAGGGCGCGGGACGATTCGACCGGGGTTCGGGTAATAATCCCGTCGAGCAGCTTCTGCGCCTCCAGGACATCGTCCAGCGTGACGGGCAGGCTCTCGAGGGTGTTCACGAATTAGTCTCCTTTGGGGTTTCCGGCGTCGGCGCCGGGGAGGCGGGCCTCCCTGATACTTGGGTCCTCGCCGGCGCCGGCGAGTGCAGGGGCCTGCTGCCAGCCCGCGGCTGCCAGCTCTCCATCATGTTCCCACGTTCGGGCGGCGATGTACCGAATCGACGAGTTTGCTACGGCGAGGATCGGCACGGAGAACAAAGCGCCCGGAATGCCGGCCAGGTAGGAGCCGGCAGCCACGGACAGGATGACGGCGACCGGGTGGAGGGAAACCGCACGGCCCATGATGAGCGGCTGCAGGATGTGGCTCTCGAGCTGCTGGACCAGCAGCACAATGCCGAGCATGATGAGCGCGTTGACGGGCCCGTTGGCTACCAGGGCCAGCAGCACGGCGATGACGCCGGTCACGAGCGCGCCGACCACGGGGATGAAGGAACCGATAAAGACCAGCACACCGAGCGGCAGCGCCAGCGGCACGCCGATGATTGCGGCGCCGACGCCGATCCCCAGGGCGTCCACGGCCGCGACGAGCATCTGGATCCGGGTGTAGCTGACCATGGACTTCCAGCCCCGCCGGCCGGCCCCGTCGAAGCCCGGACGGGCCCGCCGCGGCATCAGACGGACCAGGAAGCGCCAGATCCGCTGGCCTTCGAGGAGGAAAAAGATCGTGACGAACAAGGCGATCAGCAGGCCGGCGGCAAAGTGGCCGGCGGTGCTGCCGAAGTTCAGCGCCCCGCTGACGATGCTGCTGCTGTTGTTCTGAAGTGCGTTGGCCGCTTCTTTGACGTAGGTGTCGATTTCGGCCGCCGAGAGGTGCAGCGGGCCCTCGCCAAGCCAGTCCTGGACCTGCTGCACGCCGGTGAGCGCCTGGCCCCACAGCTCGCTGAAACCTGTGGTCAGCTGGCGGCCCACCAGGGTCAGCGCGCCGCCGACGAGGCCGATGAAGCCGAGGATGGTGATGGCCACGGCGGCTCCGTTGGGAACTTTGCGCTTGCGGAGCCAGTGCGTGACGGGGCTGAGCAGCCCGGCCAGCAGCGCGGCCACCATCACCGGGATGATCAGGAACGTGATCTTGCTGAGCAGCCAGATCAACGCGCCGGTCACGAGCAGGATTAGACCGATCCGCCAGGCCCATTCGGCCGCGATGCGCACGCCGTACGGAATGTCCTCTTCCTGCAGCTTCCGGCCGCTGCGGGCCGCCTGGGCCGGAAGCGGCACGCCGGTGCGGGCTGGCACGGGTGCGGCGCCCGGGACCGTGGCGGCCGCCGCGCCGTTTGCTGCGGCGGGCGTCGTGCCGGTTGCCGCGGGCGGGGCGGAGAGCTCCGGGGCGGCGTATCCGGGGAGTTGGGAGTCGGGGCGGGTGGCGGCGTCCTCAGCTGGCGTCATTTACCCATGATTCACCAGCGCGGCCGCTAAAGGAAACGCAGCAGCCGCCCGGGGCACTGAACCGCCGACGCCACCACTGCCGAAGGCGTTCCCGGCGGACTACCCTTCCAGCGCGGCGGTGATGCCCCAGGTCATGGTGAAGGACTCCCCCGGCGGCAGCCAGCCCAGCCCGTCGCCGCTGTTGAAGGCGTTGGCCGGGCCGGTCATCGGCTCCAGCGCCACGGCTTTGGTCCGGCCGGGCAGCCGGTCGGTGACGAACACGTGGGTATAGCGGCAGTGCGCATCCTGCCAGAGGCTCACGCTCCGCCCGTCCGGCGCCCGAAGGGTGCTGTGGGCGATGCCGCCATCGTCAAAGTCCAGGTCCGTGTAGGCACAGTCCAGGTCCAGCGTCCCGGCCAGCACTCCGGAACGGAGATCGAAGTGGCCGCTGACCGGTTCGGTGCTGCGCGGGATTTGGCGCTCGTCCGTCACCAGCCGGGTGCGTCCGCTGGCTGTCACGGTCAGGTCCTCGCTGGGAACGTCGCCGAGGCGCAGGTACGGGTGTGCGCCGAGGACGAACGGAGCCGGCTCTGCACAATCGTTGACCAGTGTCTGCCGGACCGTGAGGCCCAGGCCGGTCTCCAGTTCGTAGCGCACCCGGTGGCGCAGCAGGAACGGGTAGCCGTGCTGCGGAAAAATGGCCGCTTCAAGCGTCACGGAGAATTCCGATTCGTCCACCAGGGTGTACGAGGCGTTGCGCAGCAGCCCGTGGCTGGCGTTGTTGCGGGACACCTCGGTGATGTCGAGTTGCTGCTTCTTCCCGTTCAGGTACCAGACCCCGTCCTCCACCCGGTTGGCCCAGGGCGCCAAGGTGATGCCGGCGGCTCCCGGAGAGATGTCTGCGTCCCCGTAGCTCTCCGTTAACTGGACCCCGGCACGGCTGTAGAGCCGCAGCCCGGCCGCGAGCTCGGTCACCACGGCGAGGGCATCGCCCCGGCGCAGTTCGTACTGCCGGCCGCTCGCGTAGCGTCTGGCGGAGGCGTCCGGCCCCGCCGGGACGGCGGACGCTGCGTCACGGGAAGCTGTGGCGGAAGTTGAGGGGTCCATGGGCACCACGGTACCCAACGCCGGGCCGGACCGTCACCGGCGGGGCTTTGCCGGATTCTCCCGAAGTCTGATCGAATGATGGAATGCCCGCCACCAGCATCACCCGAAGCACCCTCGCAGACGGCCGGGAGCTCTTCTATTTTGCTGATGCTCCGGCCAGCGGACCCGACTCTTCGGCGAGCGCCGGCCGAGCAACCATGTTGGCCGCTTTCACGGACCGCCGCGAACTGGGCGGGCGTTCGTCCGCCGGTGAGTTGCGGTTTGATGCGCTGACCGGCGAATGGGTGGCCGTTGCGGCGCACCGGCAGTCCCGGACGCACCTGCCGCCGGCCGATCAGTGCCCGCTGTGTCCCAGCACCCCGGAAAACCTGTCGGAGATCCCCGCGCCGGGTTACGACGTCGTCGTCTTTGAAAACCGCTTCCCCTCCCTTGGCCCCGACGTCGGGATGCTCCCGGAGCAGCCGGGATGGGGAACCAGCGTGCCGGCCTCCGGGCGCTGCGAGGTGGTCTCCTTCACGCCGGAGCACACCGGTTCCTTCAGCGGCCTCAGTGATACCCGGGCCCGCACCGTGGTGGAGGCGTGGGCGGAACGGACCGCGGCGCTCAGCGCGCTGCCCGGTGTCCGCCAGGTCTTTCCGTTCGAGAACCGCGGCGCCGAGATCGGCGTCACCCTGCACCATCCACACGGCCAGATCTACGCCTACCCGTATCTGCCGCCGCGCGCCGCCGTGCTTGCCGCTGCCGCCCGGAAGCACTACGACGACGCCGGGGGCCGGGAGACGCTGACCGGTTCACTGCTGCGGGCCGAACGGGAAGACGGCAGCCGGATGGTGCTGGAAGGGAAGCACTTCAGCGCCTACGTTCCCTTCGCTGCGCGCTGGCCGCTTGAAGTCCATCTGGTTCCGCACCGGCAGGTCGCCGACCTCGCAGGGCTGGACGGCGAGGAACGGGATGAACTGGCGCGGCTGTACCTGGATCTACTGCGGCGGCTGGACGCCCTCTACCCCACCCCCACGCCGTACATCGCGGCTTGGCAGCAGGCGCCGCTGGACCGGCTGCTCCGCCCCGCCGGCTACCTCCACCTGCAATTGACCTCGCCCCGCCGCGCGGCGGACAAGCTGAAATACCTGGCCGGCTCCGAGGCCGCCATGGGCGCCTTTATTAACGACACCACCCCGGAGGAAGTGGCGGCCCGGCTTCGCGCTGCGGCAGCGACCTCTCCGGCCCGCACGGGAGGCGGCAATCCATGAGCAATTCCTCCGGCACCGGCACTCCGGCCCTGGACCTGGACGAACTCCGGTCACGGTTCACGGAGGTGTTCGGGGCGGTTCCCGACGGCGTCTGGCAGGCCCCCGGCCGGGTCAACCTGATCGGCGAGCACACCGACTACAACGAGGGCTTCGTGCTCCCCTTCGCCATCGACCGCACCGCCCGGGTGGCGGTCCGGTTCCGCGCCAACTCGGCCGTGCGGATGCTGTCCACCTTCGGGAACCAGGGACTGACGACGGCGGATGCGCATGTTCTCGACCCCGCGACCGCGAGGGGCTGGACCAAGTACCCGTTGGGAGTGCTGTGGGCGCTGCAGCAGCGCGGACTGGACGTCCCCGGCCTGGACCTGTTGCTTGACTCCGACGTGCCGCGCGGCGCCGGCCTGTCCTCCTCGCACGCCATCGAATGCGCCGCCATCCTGGCCGTCAACGAACTCGCGGGCGGCGGGCTCAGCGCGCACGACATGGTCCAGGCCACCCAGCGCGCGGAGAACGACTTCGTCGGGGCACCCACCGGAATCATGGACCAGTCGGCGTCGCTGCTGGGCGCTGCCGGGCACGCCGTGTTCCTCGACTGCCGGGACCAGGGCGTCCGGCTCGTGCCGTTCGACGCCGAAGCGTCTGGCCTGGTGCTGCTGGTTATCGACACCAAGGTCTCGCACTCACACTCCGACGGCGGCTACGCGGCCCGCCGCGCGTCCTGCGAACTGGGCGCCGACGTGCTCGGCGTGCAGGCGCTGCGCGACGTCGGTCTGGCGGACCTTGAGGAGGCCGCAGGCCTGCTGGATCCGGAGACGTTCCGCAGGGTCCGGCATGTCGTGACCGAGAACGACCGCGTATTGCAGGCCGTGGAGCTGCTGGAGCGCACCGGACCGGAGGCGATCGGCGGGCTGCTGGACGCCTCGCACGCCTCGATGCGGGACGATTTCGAGATTTCCTGTCCCGAGCTGGACCTGGCGGTGGATACCGCCCGGAGCGCCGGCTCCATCGGTTCCCGGATGACCGGCGGCGGGTTCGGCGGCTCCGCGATCGCCCTCGCGCCGGCCGGTGCCGAGCAGGAGGTGCGGGACGCCGTCGGACGCGCGTTCGCCCGTGCCGGTTACACCGCGCCGGACATTTTCCGCGTCCGCCCGGCAGCGGGAGCCCGACGCCTCGCCTGAACCGTTCCGGCCCCGGCGGCGCCCCCCGGTTCCCAAATTTCCGGGGCAAACCTTCCGGTGCCCACGGCCGAACGTGCCGGCGCCGAAACGCGAGAAGCGGGCCCCGCCGTCTGGCAGGGCCCGCTTCTCGCGGTTGTCTTACTGTGTACGGCTAAGGACTAGTCGTCGCCGCGGAGGATGGCCAGCAGGCGGATGATCTCCACGTACAGCCACACCAGGGTGACCGTGAGGCCGAACGCCGCGGTCCAGGAGAAGCGCTGCGGAGCGCCGCTGCGCACGCCGGCCTCGATGCTGGTGAAGTCCATGATCAGGGAGAACGCGGCCAGGCCGATCGCGAGCAGGCCGATGAAGACGCCCAGCGGGATGCCGAAGATCTCAAAGGAGGTGCGCAGGCCGAACGGGGACTGCACGGCGCCGGTCCACATCATCACCATGTTGATCAGCGCGAACACCGCGTAGCCGATCAGGGCGATCATGAAGAAGCGCATCGCCTTCGGCGTGGCCCGGACCTTCCCGCTCTTGAACAGTACGAGGGTCACGGCGAAGACCGACAGCGTACCGATCACGGCCTGCAGGCCGACGCCGGGGAACATTCCGTCGAGGATCCGGGTCAGGCCGCCGAGGAAAAGGCCCTCAAGGGCGGCGTAGGCGAGGATCAGGGCCGGCGACGGCTGCTTCTTGAAGGTGTTGACCAGGGCCAGGACAAAGCCACCCAGGGCGCCGACGATCATCAGCATGGAGGCCAGGCCCTGCGCCACCACCAGGGTGACGGCCGCGCCGGCAATGACGGCGGCCAGGCAGGCCGCCGTCTTCATGATGACGTCGTCGAAGGTCATCCGGCCCGAGTCGGCCGGTCCGGCGGCGGGACGGTTGTACATGTCCTGCAGCTGGTCGCTGCTCATCGCCTGCTGTGCCGGGTTCCATCCGCCCTGCGTCTGGCCGAACTGGGGCTGACCGTAGCCCTGACCGTAGGGAGCCTGTCCGTAGTTCTGACCGTAGCCCTGCCCGTAAGGGGCCGGAGGCGCCTGGGTGGCTCCACGGAAGTTCTTTCCGTTGAAGATCGGGTTTCCGCCAAGTGCCATTGCTGGTGTCCTCCAAATAAGGGGGTAAGTGATGAGTGGTCGCGAAGATCGGTACTCTCCACGCTACCAATTTCCACGTCCGGGCGGCAGGGAAAGTTCCCGCCGTCCCCGGCCGCAACACAACCGTGATCTCTGCCGTCCCGGCCGCGGCGCCGGCTCCCGGGCTTGAGACGTGAAGCGGGCCCTCGGGGCCCGGAAAACGGATTGTTTAGGCAGCATCCCAAACAACAAAAGTTTTCATTAGCCGAACTGAACTATCGTTTGGCCACAGCTTCATGGTCGTTACACGATCGCGACGTTTGAGCACCTCGGAGCGGCATTCGGGACGCTCCCGGGGCGGTAGCATTGGGCCAACAGGGTGACGGGCGTCACAACCAGTTCGTCTCCATCGCATCGAAGTATCAGCACCGCCCCGTCCCCTGATCGTTCGCAGCGGTTGCAACGGCGCAACCCAGACCACCCCCCTGTGGAGGTTTTCAATTTGAGAAGCACATCGAAAGGCCTGTCGCTGAGACGGCGCGGCGGACTGCTGAAAGCGGTGGGGGCCGTGTTCGCCGCCGTGGCCGCCCTTCTGCTGGTCATCGCCCCGGCGTCGCAGGCCACCACCCCTTCGCCGACACCGTCGCCGTCGAGCACCTCGTTCCAGAACAGCATCAGCGGCTTCCTCCGCGGCGATGACCGCGCCCCGCTTGCCGGTGTCACCATCACCGCCAAGGGCGGGGACTTCACCGGAACAACCAAGTCGGCTGCCAACGGCTCCTGGACCATCGGCGTCCCCACGCAGGGAACGTACGAGGTCGAGCTGGACACCAAGACGCTCCCTGAAGGCATCAAACTGGCCGACGGGCAGGAAAACCCGCGCAAGGTCACCTTCAGCCAGACCTCCAACCTCTCGGTGATCTTCGCCTTCGGCAAGGGCATCGTCGTCCAGCAGCAGGACTTCGGCAAGAACCTGCTCAACCGTCTGGTGGCAGGCCTCAGCTTCGGCCTGCTGCTGGCGCTCGCTTCGGTAGGCCTGTCGCTGATTTTCGGCACCACCGGCCTGACCAACTTCGCCCACGGCGAGATGGTCACCCTCGGCGCCGTGCTGGTTTTCGCCTTCAACGCCATGAACCTGCCGTTCTGGCTCGCCATTCTGCTCGCACTCCTCGGCGGCGGCCTCTTTGGTTACGTCCAGGACGCCGGGCTGTGGAAGCCGCTGCGGCGCCGCGGCACCGGCCTGGTCCCGATGATGATCGTCAGCATCGGCCTGGCCCTTGCTGTCCGCTACATCATCCAGTTCTACTTCGGCGGCGCCACCCAGCAGCTGCCCTTCGCCCAAAGCGCCGAAATCCAGCTCGGGCCGGTGTCGATCTCACCCAACAACCTCTGGTCCCTGCTGATCAGCGTGGTCGTTATCGCCATCCTCGGCGTCGTGCTGCTTAAGACCCGGCTGGGCAAGGCGACCCGCGCGGTGGCGGACAACCCGGCACTGGCCGCGGCCTCCGGCATCGACGTCGACTCCGTGATCCGGATTGTCTGGGTCACCGGCGGAATGCTCGCCGCCCTCGGCGGCATCCTCTGGGCTTACTACCGGCCCGGCGTCACCTTTGACATGGGGTCGCAGATCCTGCTGCTCATCTTCGCGGGCGTCACCCTCGGCGGCCTGGGCACCGTCTGGGGCGCCCTGCTCGGATCCATCATCGTCGGCATCTTCGTGGAGCTGACCACCGTCTTCGGCCTCGCCGCCGACCTCAAGTACGTGGGAGCACTGTTCATCATGATCGTTGTCCTCTTGTTCCGGCCGCAGGGCATCCTGGGCCGCCGCGAGCGCGTGGGTTAGGAGACAGACATGGACTTCGGATTCATTCTTTCCAGCGCAGCCGGTGAACTTTTCAGCCCGACGACGGCGGCGTACGCGCTTGCCGCGCTCGGCCTGGCGGTCCACTTCGGCTACTCCGGCCTGCTGAACTTCGGCCAGGCGGGCTTCATGGCGGTCGGAGCCTACGGCTTCGCCATCTCCACCTTGACGTTCCACGTGCCGTTCTTCGTGGGCCTGCTGATCGCCGTCGTCTGCTCGGCGATTTTCGCCTTGCTGCTCGGCATCCCGACGCTCCGGCTGCGGGCCGACTACCTAGCGATCGTCACCATCGCGGCCGCGGAAATCGTCCGCTACATCGTCACCACCAACCAGCTGACGTCCGTGACGGGCTCGGCCAACGGTCTGGCGGCCTTCGAGGGCGACTTCTACGCCATGAACCCGTTCCCCGAGGGGTCCTACTTCGGGATGAACAACCGTGACTTCTTCATCCGGGTGGTCGGCTGGGCGCTCGTGATCGTCTGCTGCCTGCTGGTCTGGCTGCTGATGCGCAGCCCCTGGGGCCGCGTCCTCAAGGGCATCCGCGAGGACGAAAACGCAGTCCGGTCACTCGGTAAGAACGTTTACTCCTACAAGATGCAGGCTCTGGTGATTGGCGGTGTCCTCGGCGCCCTGGCCGGCATGGTGTTCACGCTCCCCCGCGGAGCTGTGCAGCCGGCCAACTACGGCACTGAGTTGACGTTCTTCCTCTACACCTGCCTGCTGCTGGGCGGACTTGGCACTGTGCTGGGTCCCGTCATCGGCGCGATGATCTTCTGGGTCGTGCTCTCCCTCACCCAGGGAGTGCTGTACGGCCTGATCGAATCGGGCGCCATCACGTGGCTGAACACGGTCCAGGCCGGGCAGCTGCGCTACATCCTGGTCGGCATCGCACTGATGCTGCTGATGATCTTCAGGCCCCAGGGCGTCTTCGGCAACAAGAAGGAGCTGGCGTTCGCATGAGCACGAGCATGAACAGTGAAGCACCAAAAGCCGGTGGCGGGACGTCCGGTGCCGCCGACACTATCGACTACATGACGGATACGCGTCCGATTGCTGCCGGCGAGATCGCGCCCGGCTGCAAGAAGCGCGATCCGATTGTGGTGGCGGAGAACGTCACCCGCAGCTTCGGCGGCATCAACGCCGTCGACGTCGAGTACCTCGAAATCCCCCGGCACAAGATCACCGCTTTGATCGGTCCGAACGGGGCGGGCAAAACCACCTTGTTCAACCTGCTCACCGGCTTCGACACTCCGAACTCGGGCAAGTGGCAGTTTGAAGGCAACGCCCTCGCCGGCGTCTCCTCCTACAAGGTGGCGCGGATGGGTATGGTCCGCACCTTCCAGCTGACCAAGGTGATGGGCAAGCTCACCGTGATGGAGAACATGCGCCTGGGCGCTTCCAACCAATCCGGTGAGAAGCTCTACAAGGCCCTGTTCAAAGGGATCTGGGGCGGCGAGGAAAAGAAAATCACGGCACAGGCCAACGTGCTGCTGGAGAAATTCAAGCTCGACGCCAAGAGGGACGACTACGCCGCTTCGCTCTCCGGCGGCCAGCGCAAGCTGCTGGAAATGGCGCGTTCGCTGATGGTGCGCCCGAAGCTCGTCATGCTCGATGAGCCGATGGCCGGCGTCAACCCGGCGCTGACCCAGTCCCTGCTGGACCACATCAAGAACCTCAAGGCGGAGGGCATGACCGTCTTGTTCGTCGAACACGACATGCACATGGTGCGCCACATCGCCGACTGGGTCGTGGTGATGGCCGAAGGCAAGATTGTGGCCGAAGGCCCGCCCGCAGAGGTCATGAAGAACCAGGCCGTGATCGACGCCTATCTGGGCGCCCACCACGACGTGGACCTCGGCGACTCCGAGGGCCTCAAGGAACTTGCTGCCGAACTCGAGGCGGACGAGGAATCCATCGTCGGCACCGAGAACGCGGGCCTGATCTCCGCCGACGTTCTGGCGAAAGAGGCTGCTGCTCGTGAGGGCACCAGGAACACTTCGCGCGGCAGGCGCAGCGCGGAGGAACCGCCCAGCGGCGAACAGCCGCCCAGCAACGTGAGGGAGACAGAATGAGCACCGTCAGCCCGGCAACCGCCGCCGCTAACGCCTTCGAGGGGGACTCCGTCGTCAAGGTCACCGATCTGGTGGCCGGTTACATTCCGGGCGTCAACATCCTCAACGGCTGCAGCATCGAAGCCCGCAAGGGCGAGCTGATCGGCATCATCGGTCCCAACGGTGCCGGCAAGTCGACCCTGCTTAAGGCCATGTTCGGTCTCGTCAAGGTGCACTCCGGCTCCGTCGTGGTCCGCGGCCAGGACATCACCGGTCTGAAGGCAAACAAGCTGGTCAGCCGCGGCGTGGGCTTCGTTCCGCAGACCAACAACGTGTTTGCGGCGCTGACCATCGAAGAGAACCTGCAGATGGGCATGTTCCAGCGGCCCAAGGACTTCGCCCAGAGGTTCGACTTTGTCGCTGGCCTGTTCCCGGAACTCGCCAAGCGGCGGGCCCAGCGTGCCGGTTCGCTCTCCGGCGGCGAGCGCCAGATGGTTGCCATGGGCCGTGCCCTGATGATGGACCCGGCCGTGCTGCTGCTCGACGAGCCCTCGGCAGGCCTCTCCCCCGTCAAACAGGACGAGACGTTCCTGCGGGTGCACGAGATCAACCGGGCCGGTGTCTCCGTCATCATGGTGGAACAGAACGCCCGGCGCTGCCTGCAGATCTGCGACCGCGGCTACGTCCTGGACCAGGGCAAGGACGCGTACACCGGCACCGGCCGGGAACTCATGAAGGACCCCAAGGTGATCCAGCTGTACCTGGGCACCCTGGCCGACACCGTCGAGTAGTTCCGCCGTCACGAGGGGCCGTCACACCGGTGGCGGCCCTTCTGCGTGCCCGGCAGTTTCCGGCTCCGGCTAGCAGGCACTTGCTCGGCGCCTGCGCTCGTTCCTCCCCGGCGGCACCCTCCCCTCGCAAGCTCGGGCAGGGCACCCTACCGCCGTGGGCCCACCGCAACAACGGCGCTTTCGCAAGCGCCTGCCCCCGTCGCCTGCATTGTTTGCTCGCCAGGACGTTTTCGCACCGGTTCCGGGCCTGCGCCTCGCGTCTCCCCCGGCGGCGCACAAGAGACCCCCGTCCGGGTGGACGGGGGTCTCTTGTGGTTAGGGAGGGGCGAGCTTACAGCTTGCCGAATTCTTCCTTGACGGGCTTGTAGGTGTTGTCATCCTGGAACTCGTAGATGCCGATGTAGGCTTCCGTCGGGTCACCGGCGTCAGAGAACGTTACGGGGCCGGACTGGCCGTCGTAGTCGATGTCCTTGCCGTTGCGGAGCAGGGTGACGCAGGAGGCGAAGTTGTTGCACTTCTCGCCGCCTTCAGAGACCGCCTTGAGCTGCTTGGCGATCTCCACGCCCTTCGTGCTCTTGGCCGCTTCAGATGCCAGCGCGATCAGGTTCACGGCGTCGTAGGATTCGCCTGCGTAGCTGTAATCCTTGAGCGCCGGGTCGATCGCGAGGAGCTTCTTCTTGAAGTCATCCTTGGCGAAGGTGCCCGGGATGGTGCCTTGGGCGCCCTTCAGGGTGCCGGGCTTGAAGTCCTTGCTGTAGTCGGACATGTTGCCGTCCACCATGAAGATCTGGGTGGGCTTGATGCCCTTGCCCGTCATGAGCGGAACAATGCTCTTGGCCTGGTCGAAGGTGATCAGCGCGATCGCGTCCGGCTTGGCCGCGAGGACCTTGTCCACCTGGCTGCTGAACTGTGAATCGCCCTCGTTGAACAGCTCCTGAGCCACGACCTTGCCGCCGGCGGCCTCAACCGCGGACTGGATGTTCTTGGCCAGGCCGGTGCCGTAGGCATCGTTGAGCACGATCATGCCGACGGTCTGGGCGCCACAGGTGGTCATGTAGTTGCCCAGGACCTTGCCCTGCAGCACGTCGGAGGGTGCGGTGCGCCAGTAGAGGCCCTTGTCGTCCCACGTGGTGAAGTCAGGCGAGGTGTTGGCCGGCGAGAACTGGATGACGCCTGCACCGGTGATCTGGTTGATCACGGTCTTGGAGACACCCGAAGAGGCGGCACCAATGATGGCGCTGACGCCCTGGCCCAGGAGCGCCGAGGTGGACTGGGTGGCGATGTCGGTCTTGGTGTCACCGGAGTCGCGGTGAATCACCTCAACGGGCTTGCCCAGCACGCCGCCGGCGTCGTTGATCTCCTTGATGCCAAGGTTGACACCGGCGATTTCAGGCGGGCCGAGGAACGCCAGGGATCCGGTGGTCGGCAGCAGCGAACCGATTTTGAGCGCGGTTTCCGTGGTGGTCGTGGCCGGCGGCACGGAACCTGCCGCGGCCGCGGAACTGCTGGCCCCACCTGAGGCACTGGGCGCCGGGCAGGAGATGCCTGCGGCCTGACCGGATGCGGAACCTGAAGCTGAACCTGAACCGCTTGACGTGGGAGTGGACGAACCGCCACAAGCCGTAGCCAGAAGGGCGACGCCGATGCTAAGCGCTGTGAGCTTAGCGACGCGCGGCGCCACCTGGGGGAGTGAAGTCATAGAGAAGTCTCCTCGATCTAAAGGTGCGAACGGCCTTTGATGCGAAAGATCAGGTGTTCCTGATTTACTTCAAGCTAATGCAATTTACCCGTGAAGATAAGTGACTAGGGTCACATCCTTATAACACTGGTTGCCTAGGGGGAATCAGGCCCGGGTTGCCGGCTGGGGCTGTCCCGCGGGCCGCCGTCGAATGACCCCTTTCCGCGGCTCAGCCGACGGCAGTTTTGTACCCCAGGTGGGACTCGAACCCACAACACGCGGATTTTAAGTCCGCTGCCTCTGCCAATTGGGCTACTGGGGCGCCCGGTCAATGGTATCCCGCCGGGAAGACCTTACGCCCCGGCCTTGGGACCGTTGAAGGGTTCTGCGAAGCGGAAGGTTCCGCTGACGCCGCCGGGCCAGAGCGCCAGAGGCAGCAGTTGGAAGTTGTCCCCCCAAGCGGACTCGGGCGGCTGGACGCCGAGGGATGTGGAGGGGACGAAACCGAACCGGGCGTAGTAGTCAGGGCTGCCCAGCAGCGCGATGCCTCGCTCCCCCGCCGCGTTCGCCCGGTCGATTGTCTCCTTCATCAGCGCCGACCCGATGCCGTGCCGCTGGAGCCGGGGCACCACCCCGAGCGGCCCGAGGCCCAGCAGCTCCAGCTCCCCCGCCCGGCCCCGGGTGCTGATCACATGGCCAACGACTTCGCCGCCGAGTTCCGCCACGATGCTGAAGTCCGGCAGATACTCCGCGCAGTCGAAGAGCCGCCGCAGGAGGTCCACTTCCTCCGGCTCCCCTTCGACCGGCAGGCCCGTGACGGGCGAGATGGCGAAAGCCGCCGCGGTAAGCGCCAGCAGTTCAGGCCGGTCGGCCGGCTCCTCGGTGCGCAGCACCAGTTCGGGCGCCGGCAGTTCGGTGCCACCGTTGCCTACGCGGCTGGCGGCTGAGACCTCGTGGAGGATCTCCAGCGCGCGTTCGGCGTCGGCTACAGGAACCAGCAGGTGGTCATGGTGGAAGCCCGCCAGTACGTTACAGCTGATCTTCGCCTCGGTCAGGGCGGCACTCACAGCCGCTGTGAGCCCCACCGCCTCCAGTGATGAGTGCACCTGCAGGGTGATCCAGGCTGCCACGAAGTCGTACTTCAGGCCCAAAGCATCGGCGTCCGTCCGCGGGAGCACGACGGTCAGGCCCTCCGCTTCCCGGACGGCGGCGGCGATGTGGCCGGCCAGCGGTTTGCCGTCCGGCCAGAGGGCATAGACGTACTCGCCTTCCCGGGTCACCGGCCGCAGGGCAGCGAGGAGGGTATGCAGGTCCTTTTCAGCGGGAGTCATCGACCCAGTCTAGACAGCGGGCCGGCCGAGTGAGCCGACTCGGCTCGCGAACGGGCGAAGCGGGCCGGCGGGACCAACGACGACGGCGACCGCCCCCGGAGAAGGGGGCGACCGCCGTCGTTGTGGTGCTGGGGGCTACTTGGAGTCGGCCGCGACCGGTTGCTTGGCAGCTGCCTCTGCAGGCTTCTCAGCCGCCGGAGCCGCGGGGGCGGCGGCCGGCTTGGGAGCCGGGGTCGCGGCGGCGACGAAGGCGGCCCGGGGGTTGTCCAGGTCCATCAGCTGCGTGGTGTCCCGGCCCAGGAACAGCGTCCAGAACCAGCCGGAGATGACGCGGATCTTGCGCTCGACCGTCGGCATGGCCAGGCCGTGGTAGCCGCGGTGCGCGAGCCAGGCCAGCGGGCCCTTTAGCCCGATCCGGCCGAGGAGGTTGATGTTCGCAACGCCCTTCCACTGGCCGAAGCCGGCGACGGCGCCCAGGTTCTTGTGCTTGTAGTCCTTGAGGTCCTTGCCCCAACGGGAGGCCCAGACGTTCTCGGCCAGGACCTTTGCCTGGCGCAGCGCGTGCTGGGCGTTGGGAACGCAGGTACCGTCCGGCAGGCCGCTGCCCGTCAGGTCCGGTACGGCGGCGATGTCGCCGGCTGCCCAGGCGTTCTCGACGATGCCCTCGTCGCCGGCAATGCGGAGGTCGGCGAGGACGCGGACACGGCCGCGCGGCTCGAGCGGGAAGTCGGTGGAGCGGACCATCGGGTTGGCCTGCACGCCGGCGGTCCAGACGAGGGTGTCGGACTCGAATTCCTGCGCGGGGGTCTTGTCCGGCAGGTTGATGAGCTTCAGGGAGCCCTCGGCGTTGTCCAGCGAGGTGTTCAGCAGCACCTCGATGCCGCGGCTGCGCAGGTGTTCGACGACCCAGTCGGCCTGCTTGGCGGTGACTTCGGGCATGATGCGGCCCATGGCCTCGACCAGAACGAAGCGGACTTCCTCCTGCTTGACGCGGGGGTTGTTCTTGACCGCGGCGCGGGCGAGGTCTTCCATTTCGGTGAGGCACTCGATGCCGGCGAAGCCGCCGCCGACCACGACGAATGTCAGGGCACGGGCGCGCTCTGCCGGGTCGGTCATCAGCGAGCCGGCTTCGATCCGCTCGAGAACGCTGTTCCGCAGTGCGACGGCTTCCTCGATGGTCTTCAGGCCGATGCCCTTGTCCGCGAGGCCCTTGATCGGGAACGTGCGGGTGATGGCACCGGCGGCCAGCACGACGTCGAAGTAGGGAATCTCGAAGTTCTCGCCGCCGTCGACCGGAGCCACCACGGCGGTGCGGTTGGCGTGGTCGATCGAGGTGACGCGGCCCTCGATCAGTTCGGTCTGCTTGAGGTGCCTGCGGTGCGAGACGACGGCGTGGCGTGCCTCGATGTTTCCGCCGGCGACTTCCGGCAGGAACGGCTGGTAGGTCATGTAGGGCAGCGGGTCGACGACGGTGACGATGCCACCGGCTTTTGCGATCTTCTTCTGCAGTTTGAGGGCTACGTACAGGCCGACGTACCCGCCGCCGACGACGAGTACCCTGGGACGGTCCTGGAGCTGAGGAGTGGATGCCATGGGTCTAAGAATACCGCAGTTTGTGAAAAACTTCACTAACTAGCCGGCGGGTGCTCCCCGGCCGGATCCGTTGTGCCGCCGTCCTCGGCCGGGGTTCCGCGGACAACCCTGCGGAGCTGGATGGCAGCGCCGGCAATAATGCAGACGAAGAGGCCGCCAAAGCCGAGCACCACCATGGCCGGGACGGCGGTGTCGGCCGGTGAGGGTGCTTCTGCCACCGGTACGGTCGGCTCCGGCAGCGTTGGAGCCGCGCTGGACGGGCTGGGAAGTGCCACGGGCGCAGGGCTGACCGGGTTGCCCCGCCGGTGCACGCGGATCCAGTCGGAGATAGACCCGAGCGGGTTAACCTCGCTCTCCGGTACGTCGGCCTTGAGGGCGGCTTCGGCGTCGAGCACGCCAAAGCCGTACAGCGGGTCCTTGCCCGGCCTCCCGGCGTCTTTGGCGGTGCTGACAATCCGGTTGATGACCTGGCTGGCCGGCATTTCCGGCCACTTGGAACGGATCAGCGCTGCCACGCCGGCGACGATGGGGCAGGCGCCCGAGGTGCCCGCCCACTCGGCGTACCCGCCGCCGGGCAGCCCGCCGACCAGGTTCTCAGCCGGGGCGGCCACCCCGATGCTGATGCCCTGGGAGGAAGAGTCGACGCTGGCGACGCCGTTGCGGTCCAGACCGGCCACCGTCAGCACGCCCGGGATTGTTGCCGGCGCACCGACCTGGACGTTCCCGCCCACCCGGTTGCCGGCAGCGGCGACTATGACGACGTCTTTCTGTTCGGCGTACAGGAACGCCGCATCCCAGCTTTGCGGCCACTCCGGAGAGGTGCTTCCCAGCGAGATGTTGATGACCTGGGCGCCGTTGTCCACGGCCCAGCGGACAGCCGCAGGTATCTGGTCCTGGTCGCTTTTGCCGCCGGGGTTGGCGGAGCCGAGCCAGGTCGACACGGAGAGGATCTGGGCTTCCGGGGCCACCCCGACAATCCCGTCCGGGCCGGGTCCCGGCGTCGGCGACGGGCTGGGGGTTGGGCTGGCGCTCGCGCCGGGGCTCGGGCTGGCTGGCGGCGGCTGGTGCCCCCGGCCGGCGAGCATCGTCGCCACGAGGGTGCCGTGTTCGGGCTTGGCGCCGATGCTCTTCTGGCCGTCGGGGCCGCCTGCTCCGGACACGTCCGCTCCCCCGGCGAGCACGCCTTTGAGGTCCGGGTGCTTGCCGTCCACGCCGCTGTCAATGACGGCGACCTTGACGTTGGCACCCTTTGAAACCTCCCAGGCCTTGGTGATCCCCGACTCGGCCAGCCAGTATTCCTTGTCCCTGGTGGCGTCGGCGTGGGCTGCCGGTGCCATGGAGAGGGCGGCACTGCTGCCGACGAGGGCCAACGCCATTAACACGGAGGCGGTCCGGCGTCGCCGGGCTGTTGCTCTGGTCATTCGGGTCCAATCGGCGGTACGTCTGCGGGCGCCGCAGATTGGCGCGAAAGCTAGCTGATGCTCAAGGCAATTCCGTCAAGAATATCGTGCTCACTGGCGATCGCCGTCGTGATCCGGCCCTCCGTGACCTCCGCCATGCGTTCCAGCACCCGGCGCCAGACCAGTCCCCCGGCACCAATAACGTCCACGCGGCCGGGGTGCATGTACGGCAGGGCCGCACGGTCTTCCCGGCTCATTTCCAGCAGCGAGGTGCAGGCTTCCCGGGCAGCGGCGAGGTCGAGTTCGGCGCCGTGGATGGCCGCCGGTGAGTACTCCGGCAGCTTCAGCGCGTGCGCCGTGATGGTGGTGACCGACCCTGCCACGCCGATCACGGCCGTGGCCCGGCCCAGCGGCACGGTCTGTGCGGCCTGGCTGATGGCGGCATCGACGTCGGCTTCCGCGGCGGCGATCTGCTCCGCGGCGGGCGGGTCGGCTTTCAGGTGGCGTTCGGTCATGCGGACGCAGCCCACGTCGACCGACTTGGCGGCGATCACGCCGTCGGCGTCCCCGAGGACGAACTCGGTGCTGCCGCCGCCCAGGTCCACCACCAGCACGGGGTCCTGGCCGCGCGAGGGCAGGACGCTGCTGGCCCCGGCGAAGGACAGCGCGGCTTCCTCGTCCCCGCTGATGACCTCGGGTTCGACGCCGAGCAGGTCGCGCACACCGTCGATGAAGACCTGACGGTTGCGGGCGTCGCGGGTGGCGGAAGTGGCGACGAAGCGGACCTTTCCGGCGCCGTGCCGGCGGATCAGCTCGGCATAGTCGCGGGTGGCGTCGAGGGTGCGGTCCAGCGCCTCAGGGGCGAATTCCCCGGTGGCGTCGACGCCCTGTCCGAGGCGGACGACCCGCATCTCGCGGTGGACGTCGGTGAGCTGTGGCGCAGCGCCGTCGGCAGCCGCCACGTCGGCAATCAGCAGGCGGATGGAGTTGGTGCCGCAGTCGATCGCGGCCACGCGGCTCACTGGCCGGCTCCGGTGCCGGCTGCAGCGCCGGTGGTTGCTGCGTCGGTGGCGGCGGTGCCGGTTCCACTTTTCCGTACCGGCGCGGGCCGGCCGACGATGTCCGGAAGGCCTTGCGGGCCGTGGCGGCTGAGGTCCCGCGACGGTGCCTCGCCCCCGGTGTCCCAGGCGCCGTCGCAGTAGCACCGGTCCCGGGTCCACCACTGGCTGATGCCGGCGATCGCCTCGTCGCCCAGCGGGTTGACGCCGGGCCCGGCGGCCAGCGACTGGCCCACCAGGACGTGCAGGCATTTGACCCGGGTGGGCATGCCGCCGGCGGAGATCCCGTCGATCTCGGGCACCGCACCGATGCCGGAGCGGGCGCCGATGTCCGCGCGGGACTGCAGGTAGGCCTCGTGCGCTGCGCGGTAGCGGTCCGCCAGTGCGGCGTCCGCACCCAGCCGCTCGTTCATCTCGTTCATGGTGCCGGCTGCTTCCAGCCGGGACACCGCCGAGGTGATGACCGGGTGGGTGAGGTAGAAGGTGGTGGGGAACGGCGTGCCGTTGCTGAGCCGCGGCGAGGTGGCCGCGACCAGGGGGTTGCCGCAGACGCAGCGGGCCGGAATTTCGACGACGTCGCGGACCGGCCTGCCGAGCTGGCGGCTCAACACGTCCAGGTCGCGGGCCGACGGCTTGCGGGAGTCCTCGGGCGCGGCGGCGGGATCCGCTTCGCCGATGGTCCCGCTCCGGGGAGCGTCCGTTCGGTTCTCGTCCACTGGCGCGGCACCTTCCTGCCCTGTTGGGGTTACCGGCTGCGGCAATCCGGCGGCGGGCACCGCTTTTAGTCTGTTGCCGACCGCCTGATGGACTCCCAGAGGGAGTCCACCCATGGCAGATCGGCCGGGTCTGAGGTTGTTCCTGCTGCGGCACCGGCTCCGGAGGTCCCGGCAGGAAGATCGCTGCCGAAAACCCAGTAGCCGGTTTCACCGGGCATAACCATGTTAATGCGGTCGCGGGCCTGCTGCTTCACGTAGTTCGGGTCCTGCCAGCGCGAGACCTGGCGCTTGAGGTCGTTCTGCTTCGTTTGTTTGGCGGAAATGTCGGCCTCCAGCGCCGCGATCTCGGCCCGCTTTTCCACGAAGATCTTGACCGACGGAGCCAGCATGATGGTGATGGCGACCATTACCAGGGCGAGGGCCAGCATCCGGCCGGAGAACGCTTTCGCCGGAACGGGATCCAGGTTGCCGGCGTCGCTCCCGCGTTCCGTGGCCGAGCCGGGCCTGGTCTTGGACCCGCCCTCCGACCGGGCTTTGCCGGCGCCTGCATTGGCTCCGGCACTGGCCCGTGCACGGGACGGCTGCGCAGGCGAGGGCTGCGCGGGCGCGGACCGGGCAGAGCCGGCGGCGCCGGCTTCCGGCCGGGGCTCTTGCCGCCCGCCGAAGTCGGCTCGAATGACGTCGCCGCCGTCGGCTCCCCCGTGGCCGGCGGCCGTGGGCTTCGGGGCCGCTGCGGCGGCCCGGGGAACCTTGGGTCGGCGGGTTGCCATGTCACTCCTTAAAACAGGCCAAAAAGAACCGGCCAAAACAGAACCGGTGGCCATGGTTCTTCCACCATAGCCACCGGTTACTGGTTTATGCCGGTACTAGCCCTTGAAACGCGGGAAGGCGCTGCGGCCGGCGTAGCGTGCGGCGTCGTCGAGCTCTTCTTCAATGCGCAGCAGCTGGTTGTACTTAGCGACGCGCTCGGACCGTGCCGGCGCCCCGGTCTTGATCTGGCCGGCGTTGGTGGCCACCGCGATGTCGGCAATCGTGGTGTCCTCGGTTTCGCCGGAGCGGTGCGAGGTGATGGTGGTGTACCCGTTGCGCTGGGCCAGGGACACGGCGTCGAGCGTCTCGGTCAGCGAACCGATCTGGTTGACCTTGACCAACAGGGAGTTGGCGGTCTTCGAATCGATGCCGGTCTGCAGGCGCTCCGGGTTCGTGACGAACAGGTCATCACCAACGATCTGGACCTTGTCGCCGATGGAGTCCGTGAGGGTCTTCCAGCCCTCCCAGTCGTTCTCGTCCAGCGGGTCCTCGATGGAAACCAGCGGGTAGTCGGCCACCAGCTCCGCGTAGTACGCGCTCATGTCGGCGGAGCTCAGGGTCTTGCCCTCGAACTCGTAGGAGCCGTTCTTAAAGAACTCGGAGGAGGCGACATCCAGGGCCAGCGCAACATCCTTGCCCGGCGTGTACCCGGCGTTCTTGATGGCTTCCTGGATCAGGTCCAGGGCGGCGCGGTTCGACGGCAGGTTCGGGGCGAAGCCGCCCTCGTCGCCCAGGCCGGTGGCCAGGCCCTTGGACTGCAGCACGGCCTTGAGCGCGTGGTAGACCTCAACGCCCCAGCGCAGGCCCTCGGAGAAGGTTTCGGCGCCCAGCGGGACAACCATGAACTCCTGGATGTCGACGTCGGAGTCGGCGTGCGAGCCGCCGTTGAGGATGTTCATCAGCGGCACCGGCAGGACGTGCGCGTTCGGGCCGCCCAGGTACTTGTAGAGCGGCAGGTCCGCGGAGGCGGCTGCGGCGTTGGCCACGGCGAGGGAGACGCCCAGGATCGAGTTGGCGCCGAGCTTGCTCTTGTTGGCGGTGCCGTCCAGGTCGATCATGGCCTGGTCGATGCTGCGCTGGTCGGTCGCGTCGAAGCCGATCAGGGCGGGGGCGATCTGATCGATGACGGCGTCGACGGCCTTCTGGACGCCCTTGCCGAGGTAGCGGCCCTTGTCGCCGTCGCGGAGTTCCACGGCTTCGTGCTCGCCGGTGGACGCGCCGGAAGGAACGGCCGCGCGGCCGATCTGGCCGTCGGAGAGCAGGACTTCAACTTCTACGGTCGGGTTGCCGCGGGAATCAAGGATTTCGCGGGCGTGAATGGCATCGATAAGGGCCATGAATATGCTCCTTTAGGTGAAGCGGCTGGGGAATCTGACTGCTGGAAAGTTCGCGGTGGATCAAGCTGGAATCCGACGTCCTCGTCGCCCCTAGCCTAGTCGAGAGTGGGATAAATTACGGAAAGTTATCCGGGGGCCGGACGCCCGGACGCCGGGGACGGACTGCCGTTACCCGGACCGCCGGCATTGTTGTCCTGGAACCGGCGGTTGGCCGCCCGCAGGGCCCGTTCGGCATCCAGGCCGCCGCGGCGGGCGGCGACGACAATACCGAAGAGCAGCTCCCCGAGTTCGTCCTCGGTGGCTAGCTCGACGGCGGGCGGGAGTTTGTGCTCACTGGCCGGCTCAGCGTCGGCCTCAGCGGTGGGGCGGGCGGCGGGCGGCCCAGGCGGCGGGAGCAGTCCGGCACGGTCGGCGCGGTCCAGCAGCTTTTGCGCCCGGGCCAGTGCCGGCAGCGCGGCGGGCACCCCGTCGAAGGCATGGCCGCGTCCGGGCTTCTCGGCTTTCTTGACCGCGTCCCACGTGAGCTCGATCTCCTGCACCGTGGCCGGGAAGGATTGTTGCAGCGAGCCATCGGGCTGGAAGACGTGCGGGTTGCGCCGGATCATCTTGTCGCGCAGCCCGCGGGCGACGTCGTCGAACTCAAAGGCGCCGCGCTCCTCGGCGAGACGGGCGTGCAGCACAACCTGCAGCAGAACGTCCCCGAGTTCAGCCTTCAACTCGGTGTCGTCGCCGCCGGTTTCGATGGTTTCCGCCACCTCATAGGCCTCCTCGAGGAGGTACTCAACGAGGGATTCGTGGCTGAGCGCACCCATCCAGGGGCAGTGGACGCGCAACTGGGCAATGACGTCCAGAAGCGCGTCCACGGCGTCGGAGTGCTTAGCCAAGGTCGGCGTAGGCCTCGTTGATGTATTCGACCAGGGCTTCTTTTTCCTCCAGCGGCAGGAACGCGGCCTCGGCGGCGTTCAGGGTCAGCTCGAGCAGGTCATCGAGGTCGTAGTCGAAGGTCTCCACGAGCAGCTCGAACTCGTCGGTAAGGGTCACGCCGCTCATCAGCCGGTTGTCCGTATTGATGGTGACGTTGAAGCCCAGCTGGTAGAGCATGTCCACCGGGTGGCTTTCGATGCCCTCGCCGAAGCCCGCGATGGCGCCGGTCTGCAGGTTGGAGGACGGGCAGATCTCCAGGGCGATACCGCGGTCCCGCACCCAGCTGGCCAGTTCGCCCAGGGTCACCATGCCGATCCGGTCGTTGACTTCATCGCTGTCGACGTCGAGGGCCGCGTCGTCGTCCTCGTCGAATTCGACGGTGACGTCTTCGGCGATCCGCACGCCGTGGCCCAGGCGCAGGGCCCGGCCGTCCACCAGGGCCGACTGGATGCTGTCCAGGCCTGCTGCCTCGCCGGCGTGGATGGTGGCCGGGAAGTTGTGCTGCGCAAGGTAGGTGAAGGCGTCCTTGAAACGGGACGGCAGGAAGCCGTCCTCGGCCCCGGCAATGTCAAAGCCGACGGCGCCCTGGTAGCGGTGGCGGACGGCGAGCTCGGCGATCTCCTGGCCGCGGTCGGCGTGGCGCATGGCGGTAATGAGCTGGCCGACCTGGATCTCGCGGCCGGTCTCCGAGACGGCGTCGACGCCGGCGTCCAGCCCGGCCTGGACGGCCTCCACGGCGTCATCCAGGGACAGGCCCTGCTGCAGGTGCTGTTCCGGTGCCCACCGCACCTCGCCGTAGATCACGCCGTCGTCCGCCAGGTCCTCGACGAACTCCTTGGCGACGCGGAACAGGCCTTCTTTGGTCTGCATCACGGCGATGGTGTGGTCGAAAGTTTCGAGGTAGCGGACCAGGGAGCCGGAGTCGGCGGATTCGCGGAACCACTCCCCCAGTGCCACCGGGTCGGTGGAGGGCAGCGCGTGGCCGGCCTTCTCCGCCAGTTCAATGATGGTGGCCGGTCGGAGTCCGCCGTCCAGGTGGTCATGAAGGGAAACCTTGGGAAGGCCCTTCAGGTCAAATTCGAGGTCAGGGGCTGCGTCAGGCATAGTCTCAGTCACGTTCCAACCATAGGGTCGGACGGCGTCATGCGCTACTTGCGGGAAACGTGCGGGGTGCCGGCCGGGGGCGGGGCCGACGGGGTGGCCGACGGCGTGGACGCGGAACCGGCCGGACCGCTGCCGTGCGCGGACGGCGCGTCGTCGTGCCGGCCGAGGCGCTTGTGCCACCAGCGCAGCGCGTGGTCTACGCCGACGCCGAGGATGATCGCGAAGACGACGGCGATTCCGGCGCTCAGCAGCGGATTGTGATGCAGCCAGGGGAAGGAGCTGGCCAGCAGTCCGATGCCGAGCGAGTAGGCCACCCAGGTGACGCAGGCGAAGGCGTCGAGGAGGAAGAACCGGCGGTGCGGGAAGCCCGTTGTACCGGCGACATAGTTGACGGCGACCCGGCCCCAGGGAATGTAGCGGGCGGTGAAAATGAGCACGGCGCCGCGCTTTTCAAGTTCGTACCGGGCCCAGCCGAAGACTCTCTGAACTTTGGGTTTGCGCATCCAGCGGAAGCGCTCGAGGCCGATTTTGCTGCCCAGCAGGTAGGCCATGTTGTCACCGGCGATGGCGCCGATCAGGGCGGTCAGGCCGAGGATCCACAGGTTGGGTAGCCCGCTCTGCCGGGAGAACGCGGCGAGGGCCACAATCAAGGTCTCGCTGGGAACGATCATGGCGAAGCCGTCGACAAAGAAGAACACCAGCAAAAGGGGGTAAATCCACCACTGGCCGGCGGCATGGAGCACGGCCTCACTAATGAACTCCACGCGGGCTGTGCTCCTAGAAAACGAAAGGGTCGGGACGTACCCGGAACGGACTGGGCTGGAACGGAGTGGTTACGGCACCGACGTGACGTGAATCGCACCTAAGTGTCCCACGGGCGGCGCTGCCTGCGCTACGCGCCGAACACTATTATTGCGGCGTTGCCCGAACGTTCCCTGAGACGGGCACCGGCACGGGCCGGGCTCCGGAGTCCGCACAGCGTTTAGCCCTCCGCGGGCGGGACGGACCGGTCCTCGCCGTCGGGCACGAGTTCGCCCGGCGCCCGGCCGCGGACCCGGTTGAGGACGACGTCGACGGCGATGCCGAGGACAACCGCACAGACGATCGCGATGGTGGCGCCCAGCAGGTGGTTGTCTTCGAACCATTGCCCGAAGAACAGCCCGATGGCAACCGAATACGAGGACCACAGCAGGGCCGAGAGTACTGTCAGCCCGACAAAGTGGGAGTGGCGGTAGCCGGTGGCGCCGGCAGTCAGGTTGACCGCTACCCGGCCGATCGGGACGAACCTGGCCACCATGATCAACGAGGCGGGCCGTCTGCGAAGTTCCCGGCCGGCCCAGCGGAAGGCCCGCTGCGCCCGAGGCCGCCGCATCCAGGCCCAGCGTCCGGTTCCGGTGGACCGTCCGATCAGGTAGGCGATGTTGTCGCCGCAAAACGCACCGGCAGCCGCTACGGCCACCAGCAGGACCGGATTCGGCACGTCGGCGGTGGCGGCGACAGCGGCCAGGCCTACCACCACCGATTCGCTGGGCACCGGCGGAAAGAAGCCGTCGATCACGCAGCAGGCGAACACCAGAAGCAGGACCCACGGCTGGCCTGCGGCTGCCAGGATGAAGTCGTTGATTGCCTGCACGGTTTCCTAACGCACGGCGGGGCCCGGTTTCTCCCGGAATCGGTCGTGCCAGTGTACTGCGGCGTCGGTTGGGCGGTTGCCCTATCACTCGGAGCTGCCAAGCCGGGCTTTTGAGGACTCCAAATGATAGGGCAACCGTCGGCCGCCGGCCGGGCGGCGCTGAGCCCGGTTCGGTCCGCCGGCCTACGCGATGCGGTCGATGATGAGCTGCTGCGCCGGGCGGGAGCCCTCGGGGGCGATCACGGCCGCGTGCTCGAGGGCTTCCTTGGCACGCTCGAACTTTTCCGGGGTGTCCGTCAGGAGGGTCATCAGCGGCTCCCCGGCGCGGACCGTCGCGCCGGGTTTGGCGTGCATCCGCACTCCGGCACCGGCTTGGACCTGGTCCTCCTTGCGGGCCCGTCCGGCACCGAGGCGCCACGCCGCGACGCCAACGGCCATCGCGTCGAGTTCCACCAGCACGCCGTCCGCCGGCGCGTAAATGGTTTCCGATTCCCTGGCCACGGGCAGTGCGGCGCGCGGGTCCCCGCCCTGAGCCTCGATCATCCGGTTCCACACGTCCATGGCACGGCCGTCCTTGAGCGCAGCGCGCGGATCGGCGTCGTGCACGCCGGCGCAGGCAAGCATTTCCTCGGCCAGCCGGACCGTCAGTTCGACGACGTCTTCCGGACCGCCGCCGGCAAGCACCTCCACGGACTCCTCCACCTCGATCGCGTTTCCGGCGGTGAGGCCAAGCGGTGTGTTCATGTTGGTCAGCAGCGCGACTGTGTTAACTCCGGCGTCCTTGCCCAGGGCCACCATGGTCTCGGCCAACTCGCGGGCGCGCGCCTCGTCCTTCATGAACGCTCCGCTGCCCACCTTGACGTCCAGCACCAGCGAGCCGGTGCCTTCGGCGATCTTCTTGCTCATGATCGAGGAGGCGATCAGCGGAATGGCCTCCACGGTGCCGGTGACGTCGCGCAGGGCGTACAGCTTCTTGTCGGCCGGGGCCAGGCCGGCGCCGGCAGCGCAGATGACCGCACCGATGTCCTGCAGCTGGGCCAGCATCGCCTCGTTGGTCAGGTCCGCGCGCCAGCCCGGAATGGATTCGAGCTTGTCCAGGGTTCCACCGGTGTGGCCCAGGCCGCGGCCGGACAGCTGGGGCACCGCGACGCCGAACACGGCCACCAGCGGGGCCAGCGGCAAGGTGATCTTGTCCCCCACACCACCGGTAGAGTGCTTGTCCGAGGTGGCTTTCACGCCGCCGTCGGGCCGGCGCAGGCTGGAGAAGTCCATCCGCTCGCCCGAGGCGATCATCGCCGAGGTCCACCGGGAAATCTCGGCCCGGTCCATGCCGTTGAGCAAAATGGCCATGTTGAGGGCCGCCATTTGTTCGTCCGCGATGGCGCCACGGGTGTAGGCATCGATCGTCCAGTCGATCTGGGCGGCGCTGAGCACGCCCTTGTCGCGTTTGACGCGGATGATGTCGACGGCGTCGAATGCTTCAGTGCTGCTGTTGGTCTGGGTCACCGGGTTTCCTCCAGGTGTTGGGGGCCAAATGCGTCGGGAAGCACCTGGTCCATCGTCTTAATGCCCTGCGTGGTCATGAGCTCCATGTCCGGGGCGCGGAATTCGTACAGCAGCTGCCGGCAGCGCCCGCACGGCATCAGCACGGCGCCGCCGGCGTCCACGCAGAAGAAGGCGCGCAGCAGGCCGCCGCCGGTCATGTGCAGGTTGCCGACCAGCGCGCATTCGGCGCAGAGCGTGAGGCCGTAGCTGGCGTTCTCCACGTTGCAGCCGCTGACGATCCGGCCGTCCGCGGTGAGGGCCGCTGCCCCCACCGGGAACTTCGAATACGGCACGTAGGCGTGCTGCATCGCGGCGACGGCCGCGGCCTCGAGGGCTGCCCAGTCGACGCCGGAGCCGGCGCCGTCGCCCGCTTTGGTTGCTTCTTGGCTTTGGTTCTCTTCGGTGGCAGCCACGGTCAGCCCTTCACATACGGGATGCCGCTGGCCGCCGGCGGCCGGGAACGTCCGACGAGGCCGGCGACGGCCAGCACCGTCACGAGGTAGGGAAGCATGGCCATGAACTGGCTCGGGACCGGGGTGCCGATGATCGTGACGATGCTCTGCAGGTTGTCCGCGAACCCGAACAGCAGCGCGGCGAAGAACGCACCGATCGGGTTCCACCGGCCAAAGATCAGGGCCGCCAGGGCGATGAAGCCGCGCCCGCCGGAGATTTCCTTGGTGAAGCTGTCGATCGCGACCAGGGTGAAGAACGAACCGCCGATGCCGGCGATGGCGCCGCCCAGGGTGACGTTCCAGAAACGGGTGGCGTTGACCTTGATGCCCATGGTGTCCGCGGCCTGCGGGTGTTCCCCGACGGCACGGACGCGCAGGCCCCACTTGGTCTTGAACAGCCCCACCCAGACCACGATCACGGCAATGTACATGAGGTAGCCGATCAGGGACTGTTTAAACAGGATCGGACCGATCAGCGGTATGTCGCCCAGGATCGGGATGGTGATCGGGTCCAGGTGTTCGGGCGCGTTGAACTTCGCCTTGTCCGCCTGCATGACGGTGCTGAACAGGAAGCCGGTGACGCCGGAGACCAGCACGTTGAGCACGACCCCGACGATGATCTGGTTGACCACGTACTTGATGCTGAACAGCGCCAGGACCATGGAGACGAGCGCTCCGGCGGCGGCCGCCGCCAGCAGTCCGAGGAAGGGGTTATGCGTCAGGGTCGCGATGATCGCGGCGGTGAAGGCGCCGCCGAGGAGCTGGCCTTCGATCGCGATGTTCACGACGCCGACGCGCTCACAGAGCACGCCCGAGAGGGAGCCAAACACGAGCGGCACGGCGAGGGTCACCGAGCCGGCGATCAGGCCGGCCAGCGAAATGCTGGTGGTGCGGGCGCCGCCGACGACCCAGATCAGGAACGCCGCAACAAACAAGACGATGAAGACGATCGGCACCCAGCCCGGGACCCTCGTGCTTCGCGTTTTGAGCCAGACGGCGTAACCGGCCAGGGCCAGCATCAGCACGGAGAGAACGACGCCGCCCAGGAAGGCCGGAACCTCCAGGGCCGGCAGCTGGAAGAAGTCGGTGCCGGTGGAGATGCCGAACTTCGCGGTCTGGTGCGGGCCCATCAGTCCGAAGAAGATAAACGCGACGACGGCGAGGACGGCCAGGGTGACGGGCACCTTCCAGGTAACCGGCTTCGCGGTGACCGCCGGTGTGTGGGTACCTGCCGCGGCAGTTGCGCCTTGCCGGGGAGCAGGCTGCTTACCCGGCTGGGGCGAGGTTGCTGTTGTGCTCATGCTGCTACTCCGGTGGTTGCTGCCTTCGAGGACGGGGTGGCCTTGGCGGCCTTCTTCTTGCGCGGGTTCAGGCCGAACACCGCCCGCACCAGCGGAGGGGCGGCGATGAAGAGCACGATCAGCGACTGGACCACCAGCACGATGTCGATCGGGGTTCCGGTCTGGATCTGCATCTGGACGGCGCCGGCGCGGAAGGCGCCGAACAGCAGACCCGCGGCGAAGGTGCCCCACGGCGTCGAGCGTCCCAGCAGTGCCACCGTGATGGCGTCGAAGCCGTAGGTGGCGGCGACGCCGTCGGTGAGGACCTTTTCGGTGCCGGCCACCTGCGCGACGCCGGACATGCCGGCCAGTGCGCCCGCGATGGCCATCACCAGGACGGTGGCGCGCCGGACGTCGATGCCGGCGGTGAGGGCGGCCTGCGGGTTGGCGCCGACCGCGCGGAACTCGAAGCCGATGGTCGAGCGGTTCAGCACCCACCAGACGAACACGGTCGCGGCGATGGCCAGCAGGAAGCCCAGGTGCAGCCGGTACTGGGTGCCGAGGATCTGCGGGTAAACGGCGCTGGGATCCAGGATCGGCGAAATCGGGTTCGTCTCTCCCGGCCGCTGGAACGCGGGGGTGTTGAGCAGGTAGCGCAGGAAGTACAGCGCGATGTAGTTGAACATGATGGTCAGGATCACCTCGTGGGCGCCGGTGCGGGCCTTGAGGAACCCGACCAGGCCGGCCCAGAGGGCGCCGCCGACGATGCCGGCGACCAGGACCAGCAGCAGGTGCAGGCCCATCGGCAGGTGCAGGGCGAAGCCGACCCAGGACGCGAGGATGCCGGCGATGATGATCTGGCCCTGCGCGCCGATGTTGAACAGCCCTGCCCGGAAGGCCAGCGCGACGCCGAGGCCGGCGGTGATCAGCGGGGTGGCGATCGTGAGGGTTTCCATCAACGGGGCGAACTGGCCAGCCACGCCGCTGCCGCGCGGGTTGAACACCGAGCCCTGGAACAGCGCTACATAGGAGCGGGTGGCGGCCGACCAGACGGCGGAGAAGAAATCGCTGGGCCGGGCAAACAGGTAGCCCGCGGATGCGCTGACAGCCTTGTCGGTACTGGCGATCAGCAGGCCGCCCAGGATCAGCGCGAGCAGCACGGCCAGCACCGACACCATGCCGCTGCCGGTGAAGATCTTGCGCAGCAGCGAGTCAGGCCCGCCGGGCACCGTGCCGCTCTGGGCCGAGACCGGAACGGCAGAAGGGCGCAGCGCGCCGCCGGCGGTATCCAGCGAGGTGGCGGTCGCCGCGTCAACCTCCGGAGTATCCCTGTCCGCCGCGGCCTGCCCGGGGGTCTGCCCGGGGGTCTGCTCGGTGACGTCCCGCTCGGTCCCGGGCGCGTCCGGCGCCGAGTCGGCCGCGTGGCGGGGCTGGTTGGTTTCAGTCATGGTGCTCTCCTACGGCGCCGGAAACGGACTCCTGCGCGGGCTGGGCGGCGGGCGCGGCAGCGGCTGCGGCTGCGGTTGCCGGGGTCTTGGTGGTGTCTGCGGAGGCCTCGTCCGGGGCGAGTCCGGCCATCATCAGGCCGAGCACGTCACGGCCGGTGCCTGCCGGCACAATGCCGACGAGTTTGCCCTTGTAGAGGACCGCGATCCGGTCCGCCAGCTCAATGACTTCATCGAGTTCGGTGGACACGATCATCACGGGAGTGCCGTGGTCCCGCTCCGCGACGATCCGCTTGTGCAGGAACTCGATGGACCCGACGTCGACGCCGCGGGTCGGCTGGGAAGCGATGAAGAGGCGCAGCGGCCGCGAGAGTTCGCGTGCCATGACGACCTTTTGCTGGTTGCCGCCGGAGAGCGTCCCGGCGGCAAGCGAACCGGACGGGGTGCGGACGTCGAACTCATCGATTCGGGTCTTGGCGTTTTCCAGGACCTTGGCCGGGCTCATGCTGATGCCCTTGGCGAACGGTTCCTGGTCGTAGCGGTCCAGGATCAGGTTTTCGGCAATCGAGAAGGTGCCGATGAGCCCGTCCACCGAGCGGTCTTCGGGGACGAAGCCGACGCCGGCCTTGAGTACCTCCTTGACGCTGCGGCCCAGCAGTTCCTCGCCGTCGAGCAGGACGGAGCCATGGACCCGGTCCTGCAGGCCCAGGATGGCTTCGGTGAGCTCGGTCTGGCCGTTGCCCTGCACTCCCGCGACGGCGAGGATCTCGCCGCGGGCGATGTCGAAGCTGATGCCGTCCACCACGTGCTGGCCGCTGGGGGCGATGACGGTGAGGTCTTTGACCTGGAAGGTGGTCTCCTGCGGCTTGGCCGGCGCCTTGTCGAGGGTCAGGTTGACGGCGCGGCCCACCATCATTGAGGCGAGTTCCGTCGTGGACGCCGTCGGGCTGGCGGTTCCCACGACCTTGCCGCGGCGGATCACCGTGATGGTGTCCGAGACGGCCTTGACCTCGCGCAGCTTGTGCGAAATGAAGACAATCGACGTGCCGTGGCTCTTGAGCTGCCGCATGATGTCCAGCAGCTCGTCGGTGTCCTGGGGCGTCAGCACTGCGGTGGGTTCATCGAGAATGAGCACCTTCGCATCGCGGACCAGGGCCTTGATGATTTCCACCCGCTGCTGGACGCCGACGGGCAGGTCCTCGATCAGCGCGTCCGGGTCGACGTCGAAGCCGTACCGGTCGGAGATCTCCTGGATCTTGCGCCGGGTGTCATCGAGGTTGAGGAATCCGCCGGCCTTGGTGGTTTCCGCTCCCAGCGCGACGTTCTCGGCGACCGTGAAAACCGGTACCAGCATGAAGTGCTGGTGCACCATGCCGATGCCGGCCGCCATGGCATCGCCCGGTCCGCGGAAGCTGACGGGTTTGTCGTCGATGAGGATCTCGCCCTCGGTGGGCTCATACAACCCGTAGAGGACGTTCATCAGCGTGGACTTGCCGGCGCCGTTCTCGCCCAGCAGGCAGTGGATCTGCCCGGGTTCAACCACCACGTCAATGTGGTCGTTGGCTACCAGGGAGCCGAAGCGTTTGGTGATCCCCTTGAGTTCAAGTTTCAAAACTCTGACCAATCTCGAAGTGTGTCCGGGTTACAGCCGGGACGCGGGTGACGGGCTGCAGAACCAGCCTAGTGCCTGCCGCCGGGGCAGGGACCGGGCCGGCGCAACGAAAAGCGCCACAGCCCGTGCGGTCAATGACCGTGCGGGCCGTGGCGCTTTGCGGCGGAAATTAGGCCTTCGGGCTTGCTGCGGATTCGACCTTCAGCTTGCCGGAGGCGATGTCCTTCTTGATCTGGTCCAGCTCGGACTTCAGCTCGGCCGGAACCTGGGAGTCCAGGTCGTGGAACGGAGCCAGCTGCACGCCGTCGTTCGCGAGGGTGCCGACGTACGGCGTGTTGGTGAACTTGCCGTCCTTGTCTTCCTTCACAACGGTTTCCACGGCCTCGCCCATCTGCTTCATCACGGAGGAGAGCATGATGTCCTTGTAGTCCGGGGCGGTGAGGAAGCCGTCGGAGTCAACCCAGATGAGCTTGACGTCCTTGCCTGCTGCCTTCGCTTCCTTCAGGGCCGCGCCGGCACCCTTGCCGACCGGGCCGGCGACGGGCATGACGATGTCCGCGCCCTGGTCAAGGAAGTTCTGGGTGAACTGCTTGCCCTTGTCCTGCTTCTCGAAGTCGCCGGTGAAGGAGCCGTCCTGCTTGGCCTTGTCCCAGCCAAGAACCTTGACGTTCTTGCCCTTCTTCTCGTTGTAGTACTTGACGCCGTCGGCGTAGCCGTCCATGAAAATGGTGACGGTCGGGATCTTGATGCCGCCGAAGGTGGCGACGGTGCCGGTCTTGGTGGCGCCGGCCGCGAGGTAGCCGGCCATGAAGGCGGCCTGGGCAGTGTCGTAGATGATCGGCTTGACGTTGGCGATCGGCTTGTCGTAGCCGAAGTCGATGATCGCGAAGTGCTTGTCCGGGTTCGCCGTGGCCTGGGCCTTGGTGGCGTCGCCGAGGAGGAACCCGACCGTGATGGTCAGGTTGCAGCCGGCGGTGACCATGGCACGGAGGTTGGGCTCAAAGTCGTTGTTCGTCTTCGACTCGACCTGGTTGACCTTGATGCCGAGGTCCTTTTCGGTCTTCTTCAGGCCTTCGTAGGAGGACTGGTTGAATGACTGGTCGTCGAATCCACCGGAGTCGGAGACGATGCAGCCGGTGTAGTTGCTGGCCGACTTGGTGGCGCTGCTGCCGGCGTCCGGGGCAGCCCCGCAGCCGGTGAGCAGCAGTGCAGCCGCCCCAACGGTGGCGACACCTGCCATTGAACCGCGCTTGACGGTGGCGCGCAGTGAGTTCTTCAAAGTTCCTCCAGGAAGAAAGAGATAGGCGCTACGACGGGAGTTCAATGAGTGTCTGCTTCCGGTTTCCCCTGAAACACTGTTGTCACTGACGGATTCGCAGCACTGCGCCGAGGCGCACTGATGGAAGCTACTTTAGTGTCATGGAACACGCCCAGTAACACACTTCACACTCATTGCCCCGATTGTTGAGAACTTGTTACCTAGCAGTACCTCCCTACCAGCGCGAACGGACACTTGAGGCCCCGAAATCCAAGGAAATCAGGGCCTCAACTGTCCGTTCGCGCTTCCGGGGGGACTAGATGCGGACGAGCATCTTTCCGGTGTTGGCGCCGTCGAGCAGGTCCATGAAGGCCTGCGGGGCGTTTTCCAGTCCGTCGACGATCGTTTCGTCGTAGCGGACGGTGCCGTCGGCCAGCCAGCCGGAGAGCGCCTCGACGAACTCGCCCATGTACTTCCAGTAGCCGCCGACCAGGAATCCCTTCAGGGTCAGCTGCTTGCCGATGGCCAGCATGAGGTTCCGCGGCGCCGGCGTCGGCTCGGTGGAGTTGTACTGCGAAATGGCGCCGCACATCGCCACCCGTCCGCCGACGTTCAGCACCGACAGCGCAGCCTCGAGGTGCTCACCGCCGACGTTGTCGAAGTACACGTCAATGCCGTTCTCCCCCGCAGCCTCCTTGAGGAGGTCACGAACCGGGCCGTCGTGGTAGTTGAACGCTGCGTCGAAGCCCAGTTCCAGCAGCCGGGCCACCTTTTCCGGGGTGCCGGCGCTGCCGATCACCCGCGAGGCGCCCATGGCCTTGGCGATCTGGCCCACCAGGGAACCGACAGCGCCGGCCGCTCCGGAGACGAAGACGGCTTCGCCGGGCTTGAACTCGGCAACCTTGAGCAGACCCGCGTAGGCGGTCAGGCCGGTCATCCCGAGCGCGCCGAGGAAGGCCGACGCCGGCGCGAGGTCGGTGCGGGCCGGAGTGGTGGCGGCCGCGTCCAGCACCGCGTACTCACGCCAGCCGAGGCTGTGGACGACGGTATCCCCCACCTTGCGGTCGTCCGCACGGGAGGCGACGACCTCGCCGACGGCCCCGCCTTCCATGGCGGCGTCCAGGGCGAACGGCGCGGAGTAGGACTTCACGTCGTTCATCCGGCCGCGCATGTACGGGTCCACCGAGATGAAGAGGTTGCGGACCAGGACCTGGCCCTCCTGCAGCTCCGGCAGGGCCGATTCGGTGAGCCGGAAGTTTTCCGGTACCGGCCGGCCGTGCGGCCGGGACGCGAGCTGGATTTCCCGGGTGGTGGCGGGAACGGTGGTGTTTTCGGTCTGGGTGCTCATGCGGCGACCTCCAGGATTTTGATGTCTACGGTGATGTTGCCTCGGGTGGCATTGGAGTAAGGGCAGACCTCGTGGGCCTTTGCTACGAGGGCCTCGGCGGTTTCCCGGTCAACGGCGGGAAGGGCGATTTCCAGTTCGGCGGCAATGCCGTAACCGGCGCCGCCGTCCAGGGCGCCGAGGTGGATCTTGGCGGCGACGGCGGAGTCCGTCAGGTCCGCTTTCTGCTGGCGGCCGACCAGGCGCAGGGCCGAATGGAAACAGGCCGCATAGCCGGCGGCGAAGAGCTGTTCGGGGTTGGTTCCCTCCCCCGAGCCGCCCAGCTCCACCGGGCTGGCGAGGGTGACGTTGAGCTTGCCGTCGCTGGTCTGGGCGTTGCCGTCGCGCCCTTCGCCGGAAGCGAGTGCTTCCGCGGTGTAGAGGGGTTTCATGGGAATCCAATCTGTTGGGTACTGAAAGTTTTCGTGCCGCGCGGCCTCGGACGAGTGGCTCAGTGGCTGGCGTGCAGGGCGGCCGTGAGCCGGCTCAGCGTCTCGCGAAGCTGGTCGAGTTCGGCGGCTGAGAGCCCGGCGGCGTCCGCGAGACGCTGCGGGATACCTGCCGCGCGGGCGCTGAGCGCCGATCCCTCCGGGGTCAGGAAGACCTCCACGCGCCGCTCGTCCGCCGCCGACCGCCGTCGTTCGACAAAGCCCAGCGCCTCGAGACGCTTCAGCAGCGGGGACAGCGTCCCCGAATCCAGCCCCAGCTCCTCGCCGAGTTCCCGGACGCTGCGCGGGTTCTCCTCCCACAGCACCATCATCGCGAGGTACTGGGGGTAGGTCAGGCCGAGTTCTTCGAGCATTGGCCGGTACGCGGCCGTCGCGGCGCGGGACGCCGAGTACATGGCGAAGCACACCTGCCGGTCTAGGCGCGGTGCGTCGGAGGGAATGTTCTGGGCCACCCCAAAACCCTAACGCACAATTAGATTGTGCACAACTCAAACCCCCCGGCGTGAGGCCGAACGAACACTTGAGGCCCAGAAATTCCCGATTTCTGGGCCTCAAGTGTTCGTTCGCGCCGGGGTGCGGGGCCGGAAGTGTTCGTTCGCGCCGGGGTGCGGGGCCGGAAGTGTACGTTCGCGCCGGGGTGCGGGGCCGGAAGTGTACGTTCGCGCCGGGGTGCGGGGCCGGAAGTGTACGTTCGCGCGAGAGTGGGGAGGGCCGGCCGGGGTTAGAGGTCGCGGAGGGTGCGGAGGGCCGCTGCGGTGAGCACCCGGATGCCGAGACCCAGGGCCCGCTCGTCCACGATGTAGTCACCGCGGTGCAGGTCGTACTCTTCCCCGCCGGGGGTTTTGGTGCCGAGCCGCATCATCGCGCCGGGAAGGTCGGCGAGGAACCAGGCGAAGTCCTCCCCGCCCATGGACTGGGGGGTCAGCACAACGGAGTTCTCGCTGATCTCGGCGCGGGCGGCGGCTTCGATCAGCGCGGTTTCGTGTTCGGAGTTCACCACCGGCGGCACCCCGCGGGTGTGTTCCAGGTGGACGTCGACGCCGTAGGGCGCGGCGATCTGCTGCACCACCTCGTCGAGGATCTGCCCCGCGCTGTGCCAGGCATCCCGGTCCAGGCAGCGCATGGTGCCGGCCATGTAGCCGCTAGCAGGAATGGCGTTCGGGGCGGAACCGGCCGAGATGTGGCCCCACACCACGGAAACGCCGCTGCGCACATCGACGCGGCGGGACAGCACCGCCGGAACGTTGATCGCGATCTGGGCCAGGGCGAAGACCAGTTCCTCGGTCAGGTGCGGCCGCGAGGTGTGTCCGCCGCGGCCGGTGAGCTCGATCTTGATGGTGTCCGAGGCAGAGGTGATGGCCCCGATCCGGGTGCCGATCTTGCCGACCTCGATCCGCGGATCGCAGTGCAGTGCCAGGATCCGGGGCACGCCTCTCGAGCACGCCCTGCTCGATGCACGCGTGCGCACCGCCGGGCATGGTCTCCTCCGCCGGCTGGAAGATGATCCGCACCGTCCCGCCCAGCGGCGCGGATTCGTGCATCCGCTGCAGGACCAGGGCGATGCCCAGCATCGTGGTGGTGTGCACATCGTGACCGCAGGCGTGGGTGACGCCGTGGTTCTTGGACGCGAAATCCAGTCCGGTCTCTTCGATGATGGGCAGAGCGTCAATGTCCCCGCGCAGCGCGGTGGCGATCGGGCCCTCCCCGACGTCCACGGTCACACCCGTGCCCTCAAGTCGGCGGGGTTTGAGGCCGGCCGCCTCGAGCCGGTGGACGAGCTTGTCCGTGGTGCGGAACTCCTTAAAGGACAGCTCCGGGTGCGCGTGGAGGTCGCGGCGGAAGTCGGTCAGCTCCGGCAGGAGCGGCTCCAGCCACGGCCCCACCAGAGTGGTTGGGTCAGCTTCAGTAGTGTAATTGCGCACACAATCACTGTAGCGAGCGTCGAAAAAATAGCGGCATCGCGTCGGCGCGTTACGGTTCCCGGAGGGGCCCCGCAGGCCGAAGAGCCAAGGCCGCGGGCGCCGGCGTCGGGGCGGCTAAAGGACGTCCGTGTCCCCGCTGGCCTTGAGCGCGTCCACCGCGGCCTTAACCCGCTGCGAGTGCGCCTTGGTGGTCACGAGCAGCGCATCAGGCGTGTCGACGATCACCACGTCCTTAATCCCGATCAGGGCGATGACGCGCTTGGTGTCAGTGACCACCACGCCGCTGGCGTTTTCGGTGAACACGCGGGCGCCGGCGCCGATCACGGTGACCTCGTCGACCTCCTTGGCGCTGTTCAGCCTGCCGACGGAGGCGAAGTCCCCGACGTCGTCCCAGCGGAAGGTGCCGGGCACGACGGCGACGTCCCCGGCGGCCGCGGCCGGCTCGGCGACGGCGTAGTCGATGGCGATTTTCGGCAGGGTGGGCCAGACGCGAGCCGTGACCTCGTCGCGCAGCGGGGTGTCCCAGGCCTTGGCGATCTCCTGCAGCCCGGTGAAGAGCTCCGGCTGGTTCGCCTCCAGGTGCTTGAGCATCAGCGAGACCGGTGCGACGAACATGCCCGCGTTCCAGACGTATTCGCCGCTGTCCACGTACTGCTGGGCGACTTCCTCACTGGGCTTTTCGACGAACTCCACCACGGTGTGGGCGTTCGGGGCGCCGGGAACGCTGAGCGTGTCGCCGGCGCGGATGTAGCCGAAGCCGGTGGACGGGTGCGTGGGCTTGATGCCGATGGTGACGATCTTGCCGGCCGCCGCGGTGTAGATAGCTTCCCTGACGGCCTCCTGGAACAGATCGTCGGGGCTGATGACCTGGTCTGCTGCGAAGGAGCCCATGATGGTGTCCGGGTCGCGCTCGTACAGGATGGCGGCGGCGAGGCCGATGGCCGCGCCGGAATCCTTGGGTTCGCTTTCCAGGACGAGGTCAGCGTCGTGCACCTCCGGCAACTGGCGGCAGACGGCCTCGCGGTGCGCGTTGCCGGTGACAACCAGCATGCGGCTGCCGGCGAGCGGCTCGAGCCGGTCGTAGGTCGCGCGGAGCAAGGTGCTGCCGGACCCGGTGAGGTCATGCAGGAACTTCGGCGCGGCAGCCCGGGACAGCGGCCAGAGCCGGGTCCCCACGCCGCCGGCGGGGATCACCGCAATGAAACGGTCGAGCGGGGAGTCGGCCGCGATCTCCCGGGCCGACTCGTGGCTGGGCACATTGTCTGTAGTCATCAGGGTTACTTTAGCCGAATGCTGCGATTTCGCCCCGGAATCATGACCCCTGATCCTCGGCCGGCGCCAGCGAATGTGGCGTTCGTCTCAAAACCGGCCCAAAACGGCGCCCCGCGCGGGCACCGGCGGGCGGCTGAATTGAATAAGCGCAAACCGAAGCCTAGATTTAGGCTTGAGCTTACGAGTGCTCTCGCAGCAGGCGTTCCCCCCGCGTGGATCCCATGCCAGCGCCGCTGTGTTGCAGGGAGGTTTATTCAGTGCCGACAAAACCAGCTGGCACCTTGTACCGCGGCCGTGAAGGCATGTGGTCCTGGGTAGGACACCGCGTTACCGGTGTAGTGATCTTTTTCTTCTTGTTGGTCCACGTGCTGGACACCTCATTGGTGCGTGTGTCCCCCGAGGCCTACACCGCAGTGATCGGTGCGTACAAGAACCCCCTTATGGCCCTGGGTGAAACGGGCCTCGTCGCAGCGATCGTGTTCCACGCCTTTAACGGCCTGCGCATTATCGCCATCGACTTCTGGAAGAAGGGCGCGAAGTACCAGCGCCAGATGCTGTGGACGGTCCTGGGTCTCTGGGTCGTCGTCATGATCGGCTTCTCCATCCGCCACCTGTCGCTCGCCCTCGGAGGTCACTAGCCATGGATGCAGCACAAATTCAGAGCCCGCGCGCGGCCAAGGTCGGTGCCGGCCGCGTTGCCCCGGAGTACAACCGCAGCGGCGGCTCCAAGGGCAACTTCGAAATGCTGGCATGGCTCTTCATGCGGCTTTCCGGCGTCGTCCTGGTGGTCCTGATCTTTGGCCACCTGACCGTCAACCTCCTGGTGGGCGAAGGCATCCACGCCATCGACTTCGGCTTCGTCGCCGGCAAGTGGGCCGACCCCTTCTGGCAGGTCTGGGACCTCGCCATGCTGTGGCTCGCCATGCTGCACGGCACCAACGGTGTCCGCACGATCATCAACGACTACGCCGAAAAGGACACCACCCGGCGCTGGCTGAAGACGGTTCTCTACGCGGCCGCCGCCGCGATCGTCATCCTCGGCACCCTGGTGATCTTCACGTTCAACCCGTGCCCCGTGGTCAACGGCGTGCAGCTGCCCGGCGGGTTCTGCCCCGCTCCGTAGCGGCCCGGTCCCCCGGGCACCGATCCCCGCCTGCCCGCGCAGGCCCGGATCTGGAGGTTTCACTGTGCAGGCTCCGCCGGCGGTGTTTTAGCGAATTTTGAGAGAAAGAGCATCTGGTATGCAGGTCCACAAATACGATGTCGTCATCGTCGGTGCCGGTGGCGCCGGCATGCGGGCGGCGATCGAATCCGGTCAGCGCGCCCGAACAGCGGTACTGACCAAGCTTTACCCCACGCGCTCCCACACCGGTGCGGCGCAGGGCGGCATGTGCGCCGCCCTGGCCAACGTGGAGGAAGACAACTGGGAGTGGCACACCTTCGACACCATCAAGGGCGGCGACTACCTGGTGGACCAGGACGCCGCCGAGGTGATGGCGAAGGAAGCGATTGACGCCGTCCTGGACCTGGAAAAAATGGGCCTGCCGTTCAACCGCACGCCCGAGGGCCGGATCGACCAGCGCCGCTTCGGCGGCCACACCCGCGACCACGGCAAGGCGCCGGTCCGCCGCGCCTGCTACGCCGCGGACCGCACCGGGCACATGATCCTGCAGACCCTGTACCAAAACTGCGTCAAGCACAACGTCGAGTTCTACAACGAGTACTACGTGCTGGACCTGCTGACCGTCGAAGAGGACGCGGTCCGGGAGGATGGCACCCCCTACAAGCAGAAGCGCGTTGCCGGCGTCGTCTCCTACGACCTTGCCTCGGGCGAGCTGCACGTCTTCCAGGCCAAGTCCGTTGTGTTCGCCTCCGGCGGCGCCGGCAAGGTCTTCAAGACCACCTCCAACGCCCACACCCTGACCGGTGACGGCATGGGCATCGCGTTCCGCCGCGGCATCCCGCTGGAGGACATGGAGTTCTTCCAGTTCCACCCGACCGGCCTGGCCGGCCTGGGCATCCTGCTCTCCGAAGCGGCCCGCGGTGAGGGCGCGATCCTGCGTAACTCCGAGGGCGAGCGCTTCATGGAGCGCTACGCCCCCACCATCAAGGACCTCGCCCCGCGTGACATCGTGGCCCGGTCGATGGCCAACGAGGTCCGTGAGGGCCGCGGCTGCGGCCCGAACAAGGACTACGTCCTGCTGGACCTGACCCACCTGGAGCCGGCGCACATCGACGCCAAGCTGCCGGACATCACCGAGTTCGCCCGCACCTACCTGGGTGTGGAGCCCTACACGGAGCCGGTTCCGGTCTTCCCGACGGCGCACTACGCCATGGGCGGCATTCCCACGAACATCAGCGCCGAGGTCCTGCAGGACAACGACACGATCATCCCGGGCCTCTACGCCGCCGGTGAAGTCGCCTGCGTCTCCGTGCACGGGTCCAACCGCCTGGGCACCAACTCGCTGCTGGACATCAACGTGTTCGGCAAGCGCGCCGGCGTCGCCGCCGCCGAGTACGCGAAGACCGCGGACTACGTCGAACTGCCGGCTGATCCCGAGGCGTACACGCTGAACCTGCTGGACCACGTCCGCACCGCCAACGGCACCGAGAAGGTCGCGCAGATCCGCAAGGAACTGCAGGACACCATGGATGCCAACATGCAGGTGTTCCGCACCGCCGAGACACTGAACCAGGTCCTGACGGACATCGCTTCCTTCGAGGAGCGGTACCAGCGGATCAGCGTCCAGGACAAGGGCAAGCGGTTCAACCTGGACCTGCTCGAGGCCGTGGAACTGGGCTTCCTGCTGGAGCTCGCCAAGGTCATGACCGTGGCGGCCCTGCACCGCGAGGAATCGCGCGGCGGACACTTCCGCGAGGATTTCCCCGAGCGCGACGACGAAAAATTCATGAAGCACTCCATGGCGTACAAGGATGAGCACGCTCCTGCGGATGGTTCCGCGGAGGCGATTGCCGGCATCCGGCTTGCCACCAAACCGGTGGTCTTTACGCGCTACGAGCCGATGGTGAGGAAGTACTAAGATGACCGCTGAACTCGCTGAGCCAGCCTCCAAAATCGAACTGCCCGCCGGCGTCGGCGGCGGCGGGGAAATCCCGTCCTTCGACGTCACCCTGCGTGTTCGCCGCTACAACCCCGAGGTCTCCGAGGAGGCCACCTGGGATGACTTCCACGTTACGATGTACGGCACCGACCGCGTCCTGGACGCCCTGCACAAGATCAAGTGGGAGCAGGACGGCAGCGTCTCCTTCCGCCGCTCCTGCGCGCACGGCGTCTGCGGTTCCGATGCCATGCGCATCAACGGCCGCAACCGGCTCGCCTGCAAGACCCTGCTGAAGGACCTGGACACGTCCAAGCCCATCACGGTCGAACCGATCAAGGGTCTGCCGGTGGAGAAGGACCTGATCGTGGACATGGAACCGTTCTTCCAGTCCTTCCGTGAAGTCATGCCGTTCCTGATCAACCGCGGCCACGAGCCCACCAAGGAACGCCTGCAGTCCGCCGAGGACCGCGAGCGGTTCGACGACACCACCAAGTGCATCCTGTGCGCCGCGTGCACCTCGTCCTGCCCGGTGTTCTGGACCGACGGGCAGTACTTCGGCCCGGCGGCGATCGTCAACGCGCACCGCTTCATCTTCGATTCCCGTGATGACGCCGGCGACATGCGCCTGGAGATCCTCAACGACAAGGAAGGCGTGTGGCGCTGCCGCACCACCTTCAACTGCACCGAGGCGTGCCCCCGCGGCATCCAGGTCACGCAGGCCATCGCCGAGGTCAAGCAGGCCATCCTGTCCCGCAGGATCTAGCGAAACCACAGCACCACCATGACGACGGCGCCTCCCACCTTTCCGGGTGGGGGCGCCGTCGTCGTCATTCCCCCAGTGAAAGGCCCTCATGTCCCGCTCCGAAAAAGTCTCCTTCGAAGGTTCCACCGGCGAACTGCTGTCCGGCGTTCTGGACCTCCCCGAGGGGCCGGTGAAGGGCTGGGGCGTCTTTTCCCATGGCTTCACCCTGGGCAAGGACAGTCCGGCGGCGTCGCGCATGTGCAAGGCGCTGGCGGACAACGGGGTGGGCATGCTCCGCTTTGACAACCTGGGCCTCGGCGAGTCCGCCGGGCTCTGGGCGGAAGGCTCCTTCAGCCACAAGGTCGCGGACACCGTCCGCGCCGCTGAATTCATGCGCGACGCCGGCCGTCCGGTCTCCCTGCTGGTGGGCCATTCCTTCGGCGGCGCCGCGGTGCTGGCGGCGGCCGGCAGTATCCCCGAGCTTGACGCGGTCGCCACCGTCGGCGCCCCGTTCTCACCCAAACATGTCGCGCACGTCTTCGACGCCGCCCTGGACCGGATCCTAAGCGAGGGCAGCGCGGAGGTGGACCTCGGCGGCAAGCGCGTGGAGATCCGCCGGCATTTCGTCGAAGACCTTGAGCACGCCGACCTGACCCGTCATATCCAGCAGCTGCACAAACCGCTGATGGTGCTGCACTCCCCCACCGATAGCACCGTCGGCATCGAAAACGCGAGCAACATCTTCCAGACGGCCCGGCATCCGCGCAGCTTCGTCTCGCTGGAGGGCTCCGACCACTTGCTCACCGGCAAGGGCCAGGCCGCCCGCGCGGCGAAGATTATTTCGGCGTGGTCTGATCAGTACCTCGACGCCGGAAGATAGCGACCGACGCGCGGCGGCGCTCCCGCGGTTCGGCAGGGGTCTTTCCGGGCTGGACCTGCCGGGCACCCCAGCCCGTCGTCTTGGCGGCGGGCGCGGCCGACAGGTCCCCTTCACGCACCGCGGACCAGGCAGCCGAGACGAGGTACACCTGACTGACCAGGTTGAACCAGATCAGCAGGCCGATGATGATGGCGAACGGGGCCAGGATCGGGTTCCGGCCGGCGCTGGCGAGCAGTTGCGTGCTGAAGATCTGCAGCACCGTGGTCCCGGCGGCGGCGAGAATGGTTCCTTCCAGGAGCGCGCGGCGGCTCAGTTTGAGCCCGGCCGCCACCCGGAACATGATCAGCGCCGTTCCCCAGCCCAGCAGCAGCGGCACCACAATCGTCACTGACGTCGCCAGCGGGCGGGCGAGCAGCGGATCGAGGCGCAACAGCCCCGCCACCCAGTCCGCGGCGGTGCCGAACACCAGAGAGGCGCCAGCGCTGACCACCAGCGCCGCGCCGAGCAGCAACAAGGTGGCAGCGTCGCGAACGATCAGCAGGGCCGGGTTGATCCTGCGCGGACCGAGTTGCATCATGGCGCGGACTCCGTCACGCACACCGCTGATCCAGCCCAGGGCGGTGAAAACGGTCACCGCGCCGGCAATCACGGCGGCCCAGCCGAGGTTGGCGGGGTTGAGCAGCTGGTAGGGATCAACCAGCCCCGGGCCGCCGTTGACTTTCAGCAGGCCGGGCGCCGCTTTGGCCACGCTCTTGATGATCTGGTCCAGCAGCGGGGGCTGCCCGCTCAGGAACAGGCCGGCCAGCGAAAATCCGGTCGCCAGCAGACCGGTGATCGAAAAGAACATACGGAAGCCGATGCCGGCACTCATCAGCGGGCCGCGCTGCAGGTTGTAGTGCTGGAAGGCGCGCAGCGGCCGGAGCGTATTGAGCCGGGCAAGCAGTAACGGCACTTTCGCCATCGCCGGTACCGGTCCCCCGCCGGAGCGACGGGCTTTTCCCAGCTCGACCTGTTTGCGGATAACTTCGAGTTTCAGCCCGGCCAGGTCGGTGGGCAGGGGCGGCTTAGCGGCCGCCTGCTGCGTCTGCCGGTCCCCGGCGCTGGTCGTCAGGTTCGGTGCCAAAGTGTAGCTCTTCCCGTAGCTGCCAGATGCCGTTGTCATCGTGCTCGTAAAGTCCCATGCTAGCCACTGGGAAGCTGGCCCTGTAATTCTTCAACACCGTTTCGGCCTCATCCAGGCTTTCCGGGGCAACGTCGTGGGCCACTGTGACGTGGGGGTGGTAGGCGAACGGCAGTTCCCGTTCCAGCGGCCCGGTCTGGAGCTGCCGGTGCAGACTGACGCATTCGCCGAAGCCTGCCTCGACTTTCAGGAAGACCACCGGCGAAACCGGCCGGAAGGAACCGGTGCCCGCGATGGTGACGGTAAAAGGCTCCTGCCGCCGCGCCACCTCCCGCACATGAGCGCAGGTTGCCTCCCAGTCCTGGGTCATGGTGGTGGTCACGAGCGTGATGTGCGCCGGCACCGTCGCCGCCAGGGGGTCCCCGAAGGAGGCACGCCAGCGCCGCAGCTCGTCAGCGACCTTCGGCGGAAAGCCCAGGATGATGCCGATGCTGATGCCATCCTCCTGCGACTGCCCGTTTCCCGTTGCTGCGTCTTTGCGCGGTGCCCCGGCGGCAGCCGTGCGCGGGCCATGGTAGGCGGCACGCCCGGTGTCGCTTGCGGTGACTTTGCTGGCGGACGGCATCGCGCTAGTGGCCTCCCCGTGCTCCGGCGTAGGGCAGGAACCCGACCCTGGCGTAGACCTCCGAGAGTGTGACCGAGGCGATCTCCCGGGCTTTGTCTGCACCAACTGCCAGCAGCCGGTCCAGTTCTGCCGGGTCGGCCAGCAGTTCGTTGGCCCGGTCGCGGATCGGCGAAAGGTGCGCTGTTACGACCTCGGCCAGGTCGACCTTGAGGTGGCCGTACATCTTCCCCTCGTACGCCGCGACAAGCTGGTCCACGCTCCGACCGGTGATCGCCGAATAAATCGTCAGCAGGTTGGACACGCCGGGCTTCGCTTCACGGTCGAAGCGGATCTCGGTCTCCGCGTCGGTCACTGCGGACTTAATCCGTTTGGCGATCACCTTGGGGTCATCCAGCAGGTTGATCAGGCCGGCCGGTGATTCCGCGGACTTCGACATCTTCGCCGTCGGGTTCTGCAGGTCATAGATCTTGGCCGACTCCTTCTGGATGAAGGGCTGCGGCACCGTGAACGTCTCGCCGAAGCGGGAGTTGAACCGCTGGGCAAGGTCGCGGCTTAGTTCCACGTGCTGGCGCTGGTCCTCACCGACCGGCACGCCCTGCGGCTGGTACAGGAGGATGTCCGCGGCCTGCAGGATCGGGTACGTGAACAGCCCGACGCTGGCCTGATCGGAGCCCTGCTTGAGGGCTTTGTCCTTGAACTGGGTCATCCGGGACGCTTCACCGAAGCCGGTGATGCAGTTGAGCACCCAGGCCAGCTGGGCGTGTTCGGGGACCTGGGATTGCACGAACAGGGTGCACTTGTCCACGTCGACGCCGCCGGCGATGTACTGGGCGGCGGTGACCCGGGTCCGGTGCGCGAGCTCCGCCGGGTCCTGCGGGACGGTGATGGCGTGCAGATCCGGGATGAAGAAGACGGCGTCGTATTCGTCCTGCATCCGGACCCAGTTCACCAGGGCGCCGAGGTAGTTGCCGAGGTGCAGGGAGTCTGCCGAGGGCTGCATGCCGGACAGGATGCGGTGCCGGGTACCGGCCGCTGCCGGGATCCCGGCGGCAGCCGACAGGGCGGCGTCGGAGGAGGCGGCGGCCGTCCCGGAGACGGTCGGCGCGGTGAGAGGAGAGGTCATGTGATGAAACCTTAGAGCTAGAGCCGGTAGTCCACTACCAGCGGGGCGTGGTCGGAGAAGCGGGTGTCCCAGGACGGCGCACGGTCAACAACGGCCGACACCGCCGCGGCGGCAAGCGCGGGCGTAGCCAGGTGGTAGTCAAGGCGCCACCCGGCGTCGTTGTCGAAGGCCTTCCCTCGCTGCGACCACCAGGTGTAGGGGCCGTTGACGTTACCCGCCAGGCCCCTGTGTACATCCCTCCAACCGATTTCCTCGCCGAAAAAGCGGTCAAAGTAGGCGCGTTCCTCAGGCAGGAAGCCGGCGCTTTTGACGTTGCCCTTCCAGTTCTTGATGTCCAGCTCGGTGTGGCCGACGTTGAGGTCGCCCACTACCAGCGCATGGTCGCTGTGCTTGGCCAGTTCCGGCAGCCGGGTGCTGATCACGTCGAGGAAGCGGAACTTGTCGTCCTGCTTCGGAGTGCCGACCTCGCCGGAGTGCACGTAGGCACTCGCCACCGTCAGCGTCGAGGCCTCGCCGGCGGCGTCGCGGACAATATAGTCAGCCTCCACCCAACGCCCGGCGGTGGTGAAGTAGGCGTCCCCGATGCAGGACCGGGTGGCAACAGGTTCGGTGCGGGAGGCGATCGCCACGCCGGCGCGGCCCTTGGCTTCGGCCTCGGCGTGCAGGATGTGCCAGCCCTCGCCGAGCAGTTCGCGGACGATCGCATCGGGGGCGCGTACCTCCTGCAGGCAGAGGATGTCCACGTCGCGCGGTGCCAGCCATTCCGCCATGCCCTTTTTGTAGGCGGCGCGAAGGCCGTTGACGTTGACCGATGCGATGCGAAGGTGGTCCTTCTTCAATGCCGAGCTCACCCGCTCCACTCTAGTCGATGATGGTTCCGCTGACCGGCTCGTCAGCGCCGCCCGCGCCCTTCATCATGTCCCGCGCGTTGGTGGCGGTGATCTCGATGGTTTCCAGGGCGCGGCGGATGGTTTCCTGGTCCGCTGCCGCGCCCTTGGCCCGTTCCTGCTCCACCACCCGGACCTGCACCTGGACGATCTTGAAGGAGTGGTCCAGCTTGAGGTCGCGGATGTCGTCTGCCTCGCGGTGGCTGGCGACGAGGCGGGTGGCGCCGTGGTTCGCGCTGCCCGACGACGGCGCGCGGCCGACCGCTGAGTTGAACGCGTTCTGCGCTTCGTTCAGCTTGGCGCCGGCCTTCTTGGCGGCCCGCTGGATGCTGAACACGACGAACGCTGCCAGCGCGAGCCAGAACGCCGCGATGACGGCGACGACCCAGCCCACGACGTCGTTCTGGTTGGCCGCGAAGATGACTGCCACCAAGAAAGCAATGATGAAGACCATCAGTCCGGGTCCGCTGAGGCGGAACATGGAGAACTTTCCGGAGGCGGTGTTGAACGCGGACGGCGTGGAAGAAGGGTTGCCCAGAGATCGCATGAGCCCATTATCGCAAACCGGCCGAAGCCGGGGACGTCCTTCCACCCCCGGCGAACGGTGCGGGCCATTCCCCGCCGGGGGTTACTTCAGAAACAACCCGCGGAGCCGGCCGGTGGTGAGCGCCACACCGAGGACGATCATGACGAGGTAGTAGCCGATGTGGACGACGGTGGCCGGGGTGAACGCACCCACGCTGATCTGCCGCAGCAGCTCCACGCCGTGCCAGAGCGGCATCGCCTGGATCAGCCATTGGATCCACTGCGGGTACACACTCAGCGGGTAGAAGGTGGCGCTGAAGAGGAACATCGGCAGCATCACGAAGTTGATCCAGTCCATCTGCTGGAACGTCTTCATGAAGCTGGTGATGCCCATGCCGAAGCTCGCGAAGCCGAACGCGATCAGCACCGCGGCCGGGATCATCAGGACCGCCCACGGCGTGGTGAGCAGCCCCATCAGCCCCATCACGGCGGTGAACCCGGTGGCGTACATGGCCCCGCGCAGCAGGGCGAGGAAGATCTCGCCCATCGCGACGTCGATCGGGCCCAGCGAGGTGTACAGCATTCCCTGGTAGAGCTTGGCGAAGTTCATCTTGAAAAAGACGTTCCAAGTTGAGTCGTAGACCGCGCCGTTCATCGCCGAGACCGCCAGCAGCGCCGGGGCGATGTAGGCCGCGTAGGAGATCTGCTGGCCGCCGGGGCCCTGCACCGCTCCCACGATCGCGCCGAGGCCCACGCCCATGGAGATCAGGTAGAGCACCGGTTCGAAGAAGCCGGAGAGCATGACCATCCAGTTGCCGCTCTTGGTCGCCATCAGCCCGCGGGCGACGACGGCCCGGACGTTGCGGGAGTAGAGCGGGCCGAAGCGGCGGTTGCGGGCCGCCTCGGTAACGCTGCGGCCGGCGGCGTCGAAACGTCCGGCATCCTGGTGTCCGGCGAGCGTGCTCATGATCCCATCCTTTTGGCGAACTGGCGCCGGGTCAGCACCCAGCCGAGGACCGCCAGGCCGAGCAGGAAGACGACGTGGACCAGGGTCAGCAACGGCGCTTCGTCGTAGCCGTAGCTGAACACCCGGCCCAGTTCGGTGCCGTGCCAGATCGGCGAGATCCAGCCGATCCAGCGGACCGCCAGCGGCAGCGTGTCCAGCGGGAAGAAGGTGCCGGAGAACAGGAACAGCGGCATCACGATGAAACGCATGACCATGGCGAACTGGCCCCGGTCGTCCTTGATGGTCGCGGCGTAGGCCATCAGCGGAAGGCCAAAGGACAGACCGGCCAGGGTGGCCACCAGAATGGAGACCCAGCCCCAGCCGCTCGGTGAGGCACCGAAGAGGGCCACCACCCCGAAGTAGATCGCCGACTGCAGCACGAAGCGGACCGTCACGGCGATGACCTGGCCGGCGGCGATCTGCTCCGGAGTCAGCGGCGAGGCGTGCGGGCCGTAGTAGACCCGGCGCCATTTGAAACCGTCCATCACCGGGAAGGTGAACTCGTTCGCGGCGGTCATGACGGCCGCGGAGATCAGCAGCGCCGGGGCGATGAACGCCAGGTAGCTGACGCCGCCGAAGGCTGCGGTGGCGTTGGTGTCCACCAGGGTGGCGAGGCCGACGCCCATGGCGAAGAGGTAGGCGACTGGCTGGCCGACGCCGTACATGACGATGGTCCAGCCGTAGCCCTTCATCACCCGCAGGACCTGTTCGGCGTAGTAGAAGGAGCCCCAGCGGCGGGCCCGGGCAGCCGAGACGGCCGGTGAGTGTGCGCGCAGGGCGGGCGCGGCCCCCGTCGTTCCCGCCGCCGTCGTGTTCTTAGTCAACGCTGCCTTCTTAGTCAACGAGGCTCCGGCCGGTCAGGCGCAGGAAGACGTCCTCCAGTGAGGAGCGGCGCACCAGCGAGGTGACCGGGTGCAGGCCCCGGGAGGACACCTGTTCCAGCGCCGCTTCGCCGTCGTGGGCGTAAATGAGGACGCGGTCCGGCAGGGTTTCCACGCGTTCGCCGATACCTTCGAGCTCGGCGCCGACGGTGGCGTTGCGTTCCGAGCCGAAGCGCAGTTCGAGGACCTCCCGGGTGGAGTACTCACGGATGAGGCTGGCCGGGGATCCCTCCGCCATGATCCTGCCCTTGTCCACCACGATCAGCCGGTCGCAGAGCTGCTCGGCCTCGTCCATGTAGTGGGTGGTGAGGATCAGGGTGACGCCTTGTTCCTTGAGCCGGAACAGCCGGTCCCAGAGGATGTGGCGGGCCTGGGGGTCCAGGCCGGTGGTGGGTTCGTCCAGGAGCAGGATCCGTGGTTCGTTGATCAGGGACCGGGCGATCGTCAGGCGGCGCTTCATCCCGCCGGAGAGCGCGTCCACCTTGGACTTGGCCTTGTCGGTCAGCTGCGCAAACTCCAGCAGTTCATCGGCTTTGGGCTTCAGGTAGCTCATCGGCAGGCCGAAGTAGCGGCCGTAGACCAGCAGGTTGTCGCGGACCTTGAGTTCCTCGTCCAGGTTGTCCTGCTGCGGCACCACGCCAAGGTGCGCGCGGACCTCGGGCCCGTGCTGCTCCGGGTCCAGGCCCATGATGTTCAGGCTGCCGGAGGTCCGCTGTGAGACCCCGCCGATCATCTTCATGGTGGTGGACTTCCCGGCGCCGTTCGGGCCGAGCAGGCCGAAGGCTTCGCCGGCGGGCACGCGGAAGGAGATGCCGTCGACGGCGGTGACGTCGCCGTAGCTTTTGGTGAGGTTTTCGGCGGTGATGACGTACTGGAGGTCGCCGGTTTCGGCGAGACTGCTGACGGGGAAGTCTTTCGAGACAAGTTCGGACACCCGGAACACGGTACCCGCTCCGGGCAAACTATGAAAGAGTCTCTTCGTAAAAGTTCCGGTCACGTTTTAGACCGTCGGCCCGCAGGTGGCGGCAGCTGCCCGCGGCAGCTCGGCGCCGTCTGGGTGTGGAACGGCGGTTTAAGCGCCTCAGGGCGCCCGCTCCCGAGGGAGGGGGGCGCCCTGAGGGTTCTGGCTTTAGGCGGCGGCGTTCCCGGTGGCTGCGTGGCGTTCGGCGGTCTCCACGACGTTGGCCAGCAGCATGGCGCGGGTCATCGGGCCCACTCCCCCGGGGTTCGGTGAGAGCCAGGCGGCGACGCCGGCCGCGGCGGGTTCAACGTCCCCGGTGACCACGGCCTTGCCGTTGCCGTCGTCGACCCGGCTGACACCGACGTCGAGCACGATCGCACCCGGTTTGAGGTCGGCTGCCTTGATCATGTGCGGCTGCCCGGCCGCGGCGATGACGACGTCGGCCTGCCGGACTTCGGCGGGCAGGTCCACGGTGCCGGTGTGGGCCAGGATGACGGTCGCGTTGACGTCCTTGCGGGTCAGCAGCAGGCCCACCGGACGGCCGATGGTCACGCCGCGGCCGACCACCAGGACGCGCTTGCCTTTCAGGTCGATCCCGTGCCGGGTCAGCAGCTCCACGCACCCCTTGGGTGTGCAGGGCAGCGGGGACTTCATCGGCCCGGCAACGTTGGCCACGAGCCGGCCCAGGTTCATCGGGTGCAGACCGTCGGCGTCCTTGTCCGGATCCATGGCCTCGAGGATGACGTCCTGGTCGATGTGCGCCGGCAGCGGCAGCTGCACGATGTAGCCGGTGCACTCCGGGTTCTCGTTGAGCTCCCGGACCACGGCCAGCAGTTCCTCCTGGCTCGTCTCTTCCGGCAGGTCGCGGCGGATTGAGGTGATGCCCACCTCGGCGCAGTCCTTGTGCTTGCCGCCCACGTACCAGGTGCTGCCCGGGTCGGAGCCGACGAGGATGGTGCCCAGCCCCGGGACGATTCCCTGGGCCTTGAGCGCGGCGACGCGTTCTGTCAGCTCGGCCTTGATCGCCGCCGCCGTCGCCTTGCCGTCGAGGATCCCGGCGGTGTGCGGCTGCGAAGGTGTGGAGTCTGCGGCGGCGTTTGCGGGTGTGGATTCGGTGGCGGTCATGCCGATCACCACTGCTCGTGCTGCGGGTACAGCGGGAAGTCGGCGGCGAGCTTGTCCACCCGCGCCTGCAGCGCTTCGACGTCGGCGCCGGAACCGGCCTTCAGCGCGGTGGCGATGATCTCTGCCACCTCGGTGAACTCCCCGGCGCCAAAGCCGCGGGTGGCCAGGGCGGGGGTGCCGATACGCAGGCCCGAGGTCACCATCGGCGGGCGCGGGTCGAACGGCACCGCGTTGCGGTTCACGGTGATGCCGACCGAGTGCAGCAGGTCTTCGGCTTCTTGGCCGTTCAGCTGGGAGTTGCGCAGGTCCACCAGCACCAGGTGCACGTCGGTCCCGCCGGTGAGGACGGAGACGCCGGCGTCGGCAAGGTCCGACTGGTTCAGCCGGTCTGCGATGATCCGGGCGCCTTCGAGGACGCGCTCCTGGCGCTCCTTGAACTCTTCGGTGCCGGCGATCTTGAAGGCCACAGCCTTGGCCGCGATCACGTGCATGAGCGGACCGCCCTGCTGGCCCGGGAAGACGTTGGAGTTGATCTTCTTGGCCCACTCCTCCTTGGCCAGGATCACGCCGGAGCGGGGACCGGCAAGGGTCTTGTGCACCGTGGAGGTGACGACGTCGGAGTACGGCACCGGGCTGGGGTGCAGTCCCGCGGCGACGAGGCCGGCGAAGTGCGCCATGTCGGTCCAGAGCAGCGCACCGACCTCGTCCGCAATCGAGCGGAAGGCCTCGAAGTCAAGGTGGCGGGGGTAGGCGGACCAGCCGGCAATGATGACCTGCGGCTTTTCGGCGAGCGCCTGCGTCCGGAGCTTGTCCATGTCGATCCCGAAGCTGTCTTCCTCGACCTGGTACGCGGCAACCTCGTAGAGCTTGCCGGAGAAGTTGAGCTTCATGCCGTGGGTAAGGTGTCCGCCGTGGGCCAGCGACAGACCCAGGATCTTGTCCCCCGGCTTGATCATGGCGGACAGCGCGGCGGCATTGGCCTGGGCGCCGGAGTGCGGCTGGACGTTGGCGAATTCGGCGCCGAAGAGTTCCTTCACCCGGTCGATCGCGAGCTGCTCGGCTACGTCGACGTACTCGCAGCCGCCGTAGTAGCGGCGGCCCGGGTAGCCCTCGGCGTATTTGTTGGTCAGGACCGAGCCCTGAGCCTCCATGACGGCGCGCGGCGCGAAGTTTTCGGAGGCGATCATCTCCAGGGTGCCGCGCTGGCGGCCGAGCTCCTGGTCCAGGACGGCGGCGATTTCGGGATCAAGTTCAGCGAGCGGCTGGTTGCTTACGGCTGCTGAGGAAAGGCGAAGGGAAGTAGTCACGAAGAACTCCTGGCTTGGCAACGGTCACTGCTTAAGGTCAGGTTACCGGCTGGCCCGCCGCCGCGCCGCTAAATTACGGGCCCCGGCGAAGGGATCCGTACAGCGGCCGCAGCACCCCTAGAGAGGTACCACCGGCGGGTTGGCAGCGAAGGCTGCCGACCGGAAAACATGACCCTCGGCCCAGGCGTACGATCCGTGGTCTGCGTGCGTGCCGCTCCCTGGTGGTTACCCACCCAACGCCAGTTGCGACAAAGACAAGGGTATCCCAGCCCGCCGGTAGGCTTTCCTTCGTGACTGACGACCAGCTGACTGCCTCCTATGTCCTGACTCTCTCCTGCCCGGACCGGCCCGGAATCGTGCACGCCGTGGCCGGCGCCCTGCTCGTGGCCGGCTGCAACATTACGGATTCGCAGCAGTACGGCAGCCAGGGCACCGGAACCTTTTTTATGCGGGTGGAAGCAACGACGGCGTCCCCGCCGGCCCACCTGCACGCGGCGCTGGCACCCGTGGCCCAGGCGTTCGGCATGCAGTGGAACCTCAACCCGGCCGGCCGCAGGATCCGCACCCTGCTGATGGCCAGCACCTCCGCGCACTGCCTCAACGACCTGCTGTTCCTGCAGCGCTCCGGCACCCTGCCGATCGAGATTCCGGCCATCGTCTCGAACCACCGGGACCTCGCCGGCCTGGCCGAGTTCTACGGCATCCCCTTCCACCACATCCCCGTCACGAAGGACACCAAGGCGGCGGCCGAGGATGCGCTGCGCCGGCTCATGGCCGAGCATGACATCGAGCTCACGGTCCTGGCCCGCTACATGCAGATCCTCTCCGACGAGCTCTGCGCCGAGCTCTCCGGCAAGGCGATCAACATCCACCACTCCTTCCTGCCCTCCTTCAAGGGGGCCAAGCCGTACCACCAGGCCCACGCCCGCGGGGTGAAGCTGATCGGCGCGACCGCACACTACGTCACCGCTGCCCTGGACGAGGGACCCATCATCGAGCAGGAAGTCATCCGGGTGGACCATCGGCGCACGGCCGAGCAGTTCGTCCAGATGGGCCGCGACGTCGAGGGCCGCACGCTGGCCCAGGCCGTGCAGTGGCACGCCGAACACCGGGTGCTGCTGGACGGCAACCGGACGGTGGTCTTCAGCTAGGCTTCCCTGCCGGGGTCCGGGCGCTGCTCCGCCGGGGCTTGTCCCGGACGCGGCGCGGCCCTTAACTGGAGCCATGACATCACCGCGGACAGATCAGCTGGCAGATTTCGTCGCCCTGCTCAAGGCCGAGGGCCGGCGGAGCGTGCTGGGCGTGGACTGCGGCACCGGGGCGGACGGGCTTCTCGTTGTCCGTGCCGGCCTGCACTTCACCGGGGTGGACGCTTCGGAAGAGAACATCCATGCCGCGCGCGCCCGCGGCCTGTCGGCGTCGGTGGCAACCGGCCGGTCGCTGCCCTTCGCAGACGGCGCGTTCACCGCCGTCTGGGCCGTCGACGCACTGGCGGAACTGCCAGCCGGCGCACGGAACGACGTCGTCCGCGAGCTGCGGCGCGTGGCCGAACCCGGCGCGCCGATCGCCGTCGTCCTCCCCGAGCCCGGCCTGGTCCCCGAAGACCCCGGCCTCGGCCCGGGCTTCGCCGTCCTCCGCACCCCCGCCTAAAGCCCCACCCTCCCTCACCTCCGGCCGCCTTCCCCCCAACCCTCCCTCACCTCCGGCCACCTTCCCCCCAACCCTCCCTCACCTCCGGCCGCCTTCCCCCTGACCCTCCCTCACCTCCGGCCGCCTTTCCGCAGAACCGCCAAACTTGAGGGAGCGTCACGCCCAATAACCGCCAAACCTGAGGGAGCGTCACCCCCAATAACCGCCAAACCTGAGGGAGCGTCACCCCCAATAACCGCCAAACCTGAGGGAGCGTCACCCCCAATAACCGCCAAACCTGAGGGAGCGTCACCCCCAATAACGGCCAAACCTGAGGGAGCGTCACGTCCACAACCGCCGGATCTGTGGGAGGGGTCCATAGGAGGGTCGGTGTTCTAGGCTGAAGCCATGACTCCCGTTTACGCCTTCGCCGGTGACACCCCCGTTATCCACGACTCCGCTTTCATTGCCCCGAGCGCCTCGGTGATCGGCAAAGCCACGATGGCGGAGAACTCCAGCGCTTTCTACGGCGTCTCGGTCAGGGCCGATACCGCCGCCATCAGCGTCGGCGCGGGCACCAACCTGCAAGACAACGTCGTGCTGCACGCCGACCCGGACTTCCCCTGCATGGTCGGGGCGCGGGTCAGCGTCGGCCACAGCGCCGTCGTTCACGGCTGCACGGTCGAGGACGACTGCCTGATCGGCATGAGTGCCACCATCCTCAACGGGGCGGTGATCGGCGCGGGCTCCCTCGTGGCGGCCGGCGCCGTCGTCCTCGAGGGCACGGTCGTCCCGCCGCGCTCACTGGTCGCCGGGGTGCCGGCGAAGGTGCGCCGGGAACTGAGTGATGAGGAGTTCGACGGCGTCCGGCACAACGCCGCGCACTACCAGGAACTCGCCCGCGCACACCGCGAACTGCACGCCTGACGTGGGCACGGCGACGGCTCCTCCCGGCGCGCCACGCTCGCCCCTGTTGCGTTAACTTCTTGACTACAAGCAGGTGATGGGGCACGCTTTCTTGCATGCCCTCACCAACGCGCTCAACGAGGAGCCGCACTAGAAACCCCGGGTCGCAGTCCGCCCTCCGGCATTTGAACCAGCAGCGAATCATCGAATGCCTGCTGGCAGGCCCCTCCACCCAGGCCGAACTGGCCCGGCAGACCGGCCTCTCCACGGCCACGGTGTCAAACATCGTCAAGATCATGCAGGACGCGGGGCTGGCGTCGACGGAGCCCACCACCAGCTCCGGACGCCGGGCGCTGAACGTCCGGCTCAACAGCAACGGCGCCGTCGCGGTCGGCATTGACTTCGGCCGGCGCCACCTCCGGGTAGTGCTCGCCTCGCTCAGCTACCACGTCCTGGCGGAGGAACTGGTCCTGCTCCCCCTGGGCCACCACGCGGAGGAGGGCATCGCCGCCGCCGTCGCCGTGCTGGACCGGCTGCTGGCCACAAGCGGGGTGGAACGCAGCGCCCTGGTGGGTGCCGGCGTCGGCATCCCCGGGCCCATCGACCGCCGCACCGGCACCGTCGCACAGGGCGCCATCCTGCCCGAATGGGTGGGTATCAACATCCTCAAACGGCTCGAAGAAGCGCTGGAACTGCCGGTCTTTGTCGACAACGACGCCAACCTGGGGGCCTTGTCCGAGGTCACCTGGGGCCCGCACGGCGGGGTCAGCAACCTCTTGTTCCTCAAGATCGGCTCCGGCATCGGTGCCGGGCTGATCCTGAACGGCATGCCCTACTACGGCAACGTCGGCATCACCGGCGAAATCGGCCACGCCACGATTCACGAACACGGCCTGGTCTGCCGCTGCGGAAACCGCGGCTGCCTGGAAACCATCGCCTCCACCACGACCATGCTCGAACTCCTTGGCCGCGGCGAGGACAAGCCGCTGACCAGCGAGGACATCGTCCGCAAGGCCCTGGCGCGCGACTCCGCGACGCTTCGGGTGGTGGACGACGCCGGCCTCGCCGCCGGGCGCGCGCTGGGCAACGTCGCCAACCTTATCAACCCGGAAGTGATCGTCGTCGGCGGCCCGCTGGCCGGGCTGGGCGAGCTGTTGCTGGACCCGATCCGGCGCGGCCTGGTCCGGCACGCCGTTCCCGTTATCGGCGACACCACCACGCTCACCATGTCCTCGCTCGGCGACCGGGCCGAGGCACTCGGGGCAACTTCCCTGGTGTTCCAGCACGCCGGAATCCGGCGCAGCTGACGAAGCCGTTACCGGGCCGTTGCGTTAAAGACTTGACGACAATGGCGTGATCCAGTTTACTTTTCCATCAGACGGCCCTGCGGTTTGCAGGGGCGGACAACGAAGTCATGCATTGGAGGCGTAAGGGCAGATGACGTCCCTCAACACGCACAGCGATCCCGTAATCCTCGAGATGCGCTCCATCACCAAAGAGTTCCCCGGCGTTAAAGCATTGGCCGAGGTGAACCTCCGGGTGAAAGCCGGCGAGATCCACGCCATCTGCGGCGAAAACGGCGCCGGAAAATCAACCCTCATGAAGGTGCTCTCCGGCGTTTACCCCTACGGCAGCTACACGGGCGACATCGTCTACCAAAGCGAAGTCCAGCAGTTCAAGGACATCCGGGCCAGCGAGCACGCCGGCATCGTGATCATCCACCAGGAACTGGCGCTCATCCCGGAACTGTCCATCATGGAGAACATCTTCCTGGGCAACGAACCGACAAAACGCGGCATGATCGACTGGGCCGAGGCCCGGATCCGCTCCACCGAGCTGCTCGCCCGGGTGGGCCTCCGCGAAGACCCGGACACCCCGATCAAGGAAATCGGCGTCGGCAAGCAGCAGCTCGTCGAAATCGCCAAGGCTCTCAACAAGTCCGTCAAGCTCCTGATCCTGGACGAGCCCACCGCCGCCCTGAACGAATCCGACTCCCAGCACCTGCTGGACCTGATCCTGGGCCTCAAGGGCCGCGGCATCACCTCAATCATCATTTCGCACAAGCTCAACGAGATCGAGCAGATCGCCGACTCCATCACCATCATCCGCGACGGCAAATCGATCGAGACCCTCGACGTCAAGGCCGACGGCGTCGACGAGGACCGCATCATCAAGGGCATGGTGGGCCGGACCCTGGAATCCCGCTTCCCGGAGCACGAGCCCAAGATCGGCGAAACCTTCTTCGAGGTCAAGAACTGGAATGTGGGACATCCCCAGATCCAGGACCGGCTGGTCTGCAAGAACTCCAGCTTCTTCGTCCGGCGCGGTGAGATCGTCGGCTTCGCCGGCCTGATGGGTGCCGGGCGCACCGAGCTCGCCAGGTCGCTCTTCGGCCGCTCCTACGGCCGCTTCATCTCCGGCCACGTCTACAAGAACGGCAAGGAGCTGCACCTCAAGACCGTCAAGCAGGCCATCGACGCCGGCCTGGGCTACGTCACGGAGGACCGCAAGTCACTGGGCCTGAACCTGCTCGATGACATCAAAGCCACCACGGTCTCGGCGGCGCTGAAGAAAATCAGCAAGCACAACGTCGTGGACGCCGACAAGGAATTCACCGTAGCCGAGCAGTACCGCAAGTCGCTGCGCACCAAGACGCCGTCCGTGGAGGAAGGCGTCGCGAAGCTCTCCGGCGGCAACCAGCAGAAGGTGGTGCTGGCGAAGTGGATGTTCACCGACCCGGACCTGCTGATCCTGGATGAGCCCACCCGCGGCATCGACGTCGGCGCCAAGTACGAGATCTACGGCATCATCCAGCAGCTCGCCAACCAGGGCAAGGGCGTCATCGTGATCTCCTCGGAACTGCCCGAGCTGCTGGGTCTCTCCGACCGCATCTACACCATCTTCGAAGGCGCCATCACCGGCGTGCTGACCAAAGAGGAAGCCAGCCAGGAAAGCCTCATGAAACTGATGACTTCCGCCCGCAAGATTGCCTGACTCTGGGCCATCCAGAACATTCCGGACAACAAGGACTGACACAATGAACGCGCTCAAGAAGCTCTTTGGCGGCAACACCCGCCAATTCGGCATGATCTTCGCCCTGGTTGCGCTGATCATCTTCTTCCAGATTTTCACCGAGGGCCGCACGCTCACCCCGGGCAACGTCATCAACCTCTTCAACGGCAACTCCTACATCCTGATCCTCGCGATCGGCATGGTGCTGGTGATCATCGCCGGCCACATCGACCTCTCGGTCGGTTCCGTCGCGGCGTTCGTGGGCGTCAGCGTCGCCCTGATGCTCCGCGACTGGGGCATCCCGTGGTACCTGGGCATCCTCTTCGGCCTGCTGCTCGGCGCCCTCATCGGCGCATGGCAGGGGTTCTGGACGGCCTACGTAGGGATCCCGGCCTTCATCGTCACACTGGCCGGCATGCTCCTCTTCCGCGGCTTCAACCAGTACGTCGGCAAGTCCAACACCATTCCGGTTTCCAGTGATTTCCAGTACATCGGGTCCGGTTACCTGCCCGAGGTCGGGCCCAACACCGGCTACAACAACCTCACCGTGCTGCTGGGCCTGCTCGGGGTCGCGTTCGTGATCTTCAGCGAGATGCGCTCGCGCCGCAAGGCCAAGGCCCTCGGCGCCGAGGTTCCTGAAACCTGGGTGACCGTGACCAAGCTCGTCCTGATCTGCGCGGCCATCCTGTACGCGACGTACCTGTTCGCGACCGGCCGCCCCGGTACCTCCTTCCCGATCCCGGGCCTAATCCTGGCAGTCCTGGTCCTGATCTACGGCTTCATCTCCTCCAAGACCATCATCGGCCGGCACGTCTACGCCGTCGGCGGCAACCGCCACGCGGCTGAGCTCTCCGGTGTCCAGTCCAAGAAGGTCAACTTCCTGGTCATGATGAACATGTCCATCCTGGCCGGCCTGGCCGGCATGATCTTCGTCGGCCGCTCCACCGCTTCCGGCCCGTTCGACGGCGTCGGCTGGGAACTCGACGCCATTGCGGCCGTCTTCATCGGCGGCGCCGCGGTGACCGGCGGCGTCGGCACCGTGATCGGCTCGATCGTTGGTGGCTTGGTGATGGCCGTCCTGAACAACGGCCTGCAGCTCCTCGGCGTCGGCGCCGACCTGACCCAGATCATCAAGGGCCTGGTGCTCCTGATCGCCGTCGCCTTCGACGTCTACAACAAGACCCAGGGCAAGAAGTCGATCATCGGCATGATGATGAAGAACTTCGGCCGCGGCAGCGAAAACCGCCCCGACGAGACCACTTCCACCAAAGAGGTTATTGCCAAGGAAGCCTGAGCAGTTTCCCCACGAACCCCCGATACTCCGAACACCATCTAAAGAAAGTGAACCAAGCAATGCAACTGATTGGTAAAGCAGGAAAGGCAGCAGCGATCGCTGCTATTGCGGCACTGGCGCTGACAGCCTGCGGCCGTTCCGACAGCGGAACTTCCGGTGGCGCTAGTGGCGGCGAGGCGTTCCCCAAGGACTCCTCGATCGGCGTCGCGCTCCCGCAGAAGACCAGTGAAAACTGGGTGCTGGCCGAGAAGCTGTTCAACGACGGGCTCACCAAGGCCGGGTTCAAGGCAGACGTGCAGTTCGCCAACGGCGGCGTCTCGGAGCAGCAGAACCAGATCAGCGCCATGGTCACCAAGGGCGCCAAGGTCATCATCGTGGGCGCCATTGACGGCGCGCAGCTGGGCACCCAGCTCAAGCAGGCCAAGGACTCCGGCGCGACCATCATCGCCTACGACCGTCTGCTGCTGAACACCGAGAACGTCGACTACTACGTCGCTTACGACAACTTCAAGGTCGGCGAACTGCAGGGCCAGGCCCTGCTGGACGGCATGAAGGCCAAGAAGCCCACCGGCCCGTACAACATCGAACTGTTCGCCGGTTCCCCGGATGACGCCAACGCGAAGGTCTTCTTCGACGGCGCCATGAAGGTGCTCCAGCCCAAGATCGACGACGGCACCCTGGTCATCAAGTCCGGCCAGAAGTCCTTCGAGCAGGCCGTGACCCAGGGCTGGAAGGCAGAGAACGCCCAGCGCCGTGCCGATACCCTGCTCACCGGCAGCTACGGCAGCGCCCCGCTGGACGGCGTACTGTCCCCGAACGACACGCTGGCCCGTGCAGTCCTGACCTCGGTCAAGGCCGCCGGCAAGCCGCTGCCCGTCATCACCGGCCAGGACTCCGAAGTTGAGTCGGTCAAGTCCATCATGGCTGGCGAGCAGTACTCCACCATCAACAAGGACACCCGCAAGCTCGTTGAGCACGCGATCACCATGGTCAAGGACATCCAGGCCGGCAAGAAGCCTGAGATCAACGACGACAAGTCCTACAACAACAAGGTCAAGACCGTCCCGGCCTTCCTGCTGGAGCCGGTCATTGTGACCAAGGAAAACGTCAAGACGGCTTACGTCGACGATCCGGTACTCGGACCGATCACCAAGTAGTTCAACGGCTTGACACCAAGGCCCCGGCTCCTCGCAATGACCAGTTCATTCGGGGGGCCGGGGCTTTTCCGTGAAGCGAAGCCCGCCGGGCCCGGGTGAGAGGATGGCAGCATGACTGCGCCCATCGCCACGCCCTGGCTGTCCACCCAACTCGACCAGGACCCGCGGACGGCCACCGGTTCCCGGTTGCGCTGGGGCGTCATCGCCACCGGCGGCATCGCCGCCGCGGTGACCCGTGACCTGGAGCTGCTGGCGGACGCGGAACTGTACGCGGTGTCCTCCCGCAGCCAGGCCGCTGCAGACGCGTTCGCCGCGGACTACGGTTTCGCGAAGGCCTACGGTGACCAGGACGGCGTGACCGGCTACGCCCGGCTGCTGGCCAACGACGCCGTCGACGTCGTCTACGTCGCCACGCCGCACGCCCAGCACCATGCGATCGCCAAGGCGGCCCTCAACGCCGGAAAGCACGTGCTGTGCGAGAAGGCGTTCACGATCAACGCCCGGGAAGCCGCCGAGCTCGTGGAGCTGGCGCGGACCAGGGGCCTGTTCCTGATGGAAGCCATGTGGAGCCGGTTCCTGCCCAGCATGCAGCGGGCCTTCGAGATCGCCGCGTCGGGCGAGATCGGCGAGGTCAAGTGGGTCGGGGCCGATCTGGGCTTCCCGGCGCCCTACTCCCCCACCTCCCGACTCTGGGCGCCGCGGGACGGCGGCGGCGCGCTGCTGGACATCACCATCTACCCGCTGTTGTGGGCACTCGGTACGCTGGGCTTCCCGCAGACGGTCAGTGCCACCGGCTGGCTCAACGACGCTGGCGTGGACGCCCAGAACGCGCTGACCCTCGGCTACCACCATGGCGCCCAGGCGCAGCTGACGTCTTCGCTCCTGGCCCACGGCCCGCGCGCCGCTACTGTTGCCGGCAGTGGAGGCTTCCTGCAGAGCCTTGGCTCGGTCAACAATCCCACGGAACTGCTGGTCCGGGTCGGCTTCGACGAGCCACGGATCGAGCGGTTCAGCGCTGTCGGACGCGGCTACAGCTATGAACTGCGCGAAGTCACCCGATGCATCCAGCAGGGCCTCACAGAGAGCCCGGTGATGCCACTGGAGGAATCGCTGGACACCATGCGGTTGTTCGACGGCGTCCGCGCACAGCTGGGCGTGAGCTACCCCAACGACCTGCACTAGCGGCGCACCGGAGGAACTCCGGGAAAGCCTGGTCCGGGCGGCCGACGGCGGGCGGAACCAGCGCGGCGGGCGGACGACGAGTCTGCCCTGCGGAGAACGGTCCCGTTTCCTCTGGACTCGCCCCCACCCTCGGATCTACTCTATAGACCAATCGTCGAACTTATTCGGGGAGGGGTGTTGCGCATGCGCTTGCCAACGAACCCTTCCGCCCTGCTCCGGACCCTCCGGCGGCTGCTGCTGGCGGCCGCGGCCGGTCTAGCGTGGCTGGCGCTTTCGGCCGGAGCAGCGAATGCCGACGGCCTCACGGCAACCAAGGCTGTTGCGAGTGCTCCGGTCGCCAGTTTCGCCACCATGATCCAGCTGCCCATGACGGATGAAGCCCTGGAGCTCGGTTCGCCGGCACCGCCTGCCCCCTCGGCCACCCCGACGCTGCTCGCCTCCGCTGTGCCCGCTCCAGCATCATCGACTGACCCGACCCTGGCCGTACAGCCCGCCGCGACGTTCGCTCCGATGCCGTTGTCCACCGCCGCCCCGACAGCCGAAACGCTCACCGCCCCGCAGCCGGCCCCGACAGCCACCATAAGTCCCGTGGCGGCACCGCCGGCTGCGCAGCCGTCACCGACGTCCGCCCCGGCGCCTGACCCCACCGCTCCGTCCGCTCCGGCTCCCACCCCGCCGCCGACGTCCGTGCCCGCCCCGGCGCCGGCGTCGCCGACGCCTGCTCCTGCGCCGCCCACGACACAGGCTCCAGCGCCCGCTCCAACGACGCCGGCACCGAGCCCGGCCGCCCCCGCACCTGCCCCCACTGATTCGGCCACACCGGCACCCAGCCCCACTGCCCCGGCGACCAACCCGGCCACGCTCCCCGGGACCTCGCCGGGCGTCCCGGTCATTCAGCCCACGCCAACCCCCAGCCTTCCCGGCACCCTGCCGGCGCCGGGTACGACCTCCGGCGCAACTCCGCCGGCTCCGCCGACAACCCCGGCGCCCGGCACCGCGCCTGCTGCCCCTGGCCCCACGGCTCCTGAGACGCCGACGACCGCGCCCCACCAGGCAGGCCCTTCACCCGCGCCCCTGGTTCTGCCCCTGGAAACCATGGCGGCGGTCGCCCCGGCACCCGATCCGCCGCAGGCGTGCGGCACCAGCCAGCAACGCGTCATGACCGAATCAGCGGCCCACCCCGCTTACGCCGCAGCGCACTCCGCATACACCCCGGTGCTGGTCCTTCCGGAGCCGCAGGGCGCCGGAACCCCTGCCGGTGCACAGCCGCCGGGCAGCGCTGTGCCCGCAAGCCCTGCTCCGGCCGGCGACAACCCGGCGGGGGAACCGGCCGGCAACGGTAACGGACCGCTCCCCTTGGGCGGCGGAACCGGCCTTCCTGCACCGAATGCGCTTCCGGCTACACCGGGCTCCGGGTCCGGCAGCGGTTCCACCGCCGGCGGGACGCCAGGCGCCGCTGCCTGGCTGCCCGATGCCATCTTCTTTGTCCCCCCTCTCGGTGCCGACCCAATCAGCGGCCAGCTACAGCACGTCCATTCTGCTGTTGCCGCTGATCCCGGATCTTCTCCTGACTAGTAGGGCCGTTCTCTGCCATTTCGCTGCGCAGAGCACGGTCCTTCGGGTTGCCATGTGCGCCCGCCATCAGTCATTCAGGAGAACTTCCTATGGACACCACCGTCCGCCACCGGTTTCCCGGCACCCCCGTCCGTCGTAGGCGCACCGTCTCAGCGCCTTCCGCGGCCGGGCGCATGACATCAGGTGGCACACCCCTGCAGCGTCGCCGCACCCCTGTGATACCCCCCACCGCGGAACGCCCCCCGTAGCGCGTCCCGCTCCTGTCCAGGTCCACTTGGCCGCCGGAGCGAAGTCGTTGGTTCCGCTGGGGGATCCAACGGCCTCGCAAGCACCGGCGAGTATCCTGACTCTCCATACGAAAGGTGCCCACAGAACCAGCAAACGACAGCTAAGCGATACCGGCCATGCTGAAACAAGTTGCCAGTACCCTTATCATTCTTTAGGGGACGCCATCCCGGCGTCGACCTAAAGGATGGGAAATACCGTGGACGTTACGCCCAGTGAGGTCACGACCGAGATGTTGAGCGGTCGCTACCGGCTGGGACGAGTCCTCGGCAGGGGCGGCATGGCCTCCGTGTACACGGCCCGGGACGAAAACCTGGGCCGTGACGTGGCCCTCAAGCTCTTCGCGCCGCAGTCAGCGGACGTCGACGAGCTCAAGCGCCAGCAGGCGGAGATCGAGCTTTTGGCCACGTTGAACCACCCGAGCCTGGTGACCCTGTTCGACGCCGGCACGGATACGCGAGTCCCGGAGGAGCCACGGCCCTTCCTGACCATGGAACTGGTGGAGGGCCAGGACCTCCGCAGCAGGATCCGTCACAGCCCGGTGCCCCTGGATGAACTCGCCGTGATCGGCGCCGGCCTGGCCGATGCCCTCGCCTACGTCCACTCCCTGGGGATCATCCATCGCGACATTAAGCCCGCCAATGTCCTGCTGGTTCATGCACGGCCCGGGGAACCGGTGAGGCCCAAACTGACTGATTTCGGTATTGCGCGGATCATTGACGGAACGCGCCTGACCGCCACCGGCACGATGGTGGGGACGGCAGCGTACCTCAGCCCGGAACAGGCCCGCGGCGCCGACATGGGCCCCGCGAGCGACATTTACTCCCTCGGCTTGGTGCTGCTGGAGTGCATCAAGGGTTCGGTGGAGTACCCGGGAAGCGCCGTTGAGTCGGCTGTGGCCCGCCTGCACCGCGCGCCGGTCGTTCCGGACAGCGTCCCGGCAGAGTGGGCGCAGCTGATCAGGGCCATGACCGCGCTGGACCCGTTCGAACGCCCCGCCGCGGCCGAACTGGAGGCAGCCCTTCGCCAGGCGCTGGTGTCCCCGGAGTCCCTCCCAGGCCCGCTGGTTGAGGAACGCACCCGTGTCCTGCCCGCTCCCCCGGCCCGTCCGCCGCGTGCCGTTGTTGATACAGCGCAGAACGCTGTGCCGCACACTGCATTGGCAGCAGGTTATGGCCCTGCCGAGGCGACCCGTGCCCAGCACGCGCTCACCCCGGACGTAGAACCGCGCCGTCGATCCCCCGGCCGCGCAGGGTCCTCCCGCAAGCCGACTGGTCTGCGTCACGCTCGCCGGCGCAGCAGGATCGCCGTGGTTCTGGCCGCGCTGGCGCTTCTGGCGGCAGCCGCCGTCGTCGTCTCCTTCGCGCTCCCGAGGCCAGCCGCCGTCGTCCCCTCCTACCCGGCCGTCAGCGGCGACGTGGGCGAACACCTGAAGCAGCTACAGAGGAGTGTGCAGCCATGAGCGGCGGCAACAAACGACGGTGGAATTCGGCGCTGGCGGGGTCCCTGCTGACAGCAGCCCTGGTTGCCGGCTCGCTCGCCAGCTGCGCCTCGGGTCCCGAGCTCGACGGAGTTGCCGCCCAACAGCTGCAGTCGCAAGTTCTGGCCGTCACTGAAGCGGCAGCCGCCGAGGACTCCGCCGGCGCGCTGAAACTGCTGGACGAACTGGTCGCGAAGCTGGACGCAGCAGCGGCGGACGGAAAGGTCTCGTTCAAGCGCCACCAAAGCATCAAGGCTTCCATCGACGCGGTTCGTGCTGATTTCACCGCCAAAATTGCTCAACAGCAGGCAGCCGCCAAGGCGGCCGCGGACCAAGCGGCCAAAGCAAAGCAAGAGGCAGAAGCCAAGGCGGCCGCGGAGCAGGCAGCGGCACAGCAGGCGGCCGCGGACCAGGCGGCGGCAGACCAGGCGGCGGCAGCTGCGGCCGCCGCCGCTGCTGCCGCAGCACAACAGGCCGCCGCCCCCGCACCTGATCCCTCCCCTGCCGAGCCTGGCCAGAAAGGCAGAGACAAGGGAAAGAACAAGGGCGGAGGCTAAAGCGCCCCGGACCGCTTAGGCGCCGGTAGCCGGGAAACGGTCCCAGGCCCGGTGCGCCGCCAGCAGCTCGATCAGCTGCGGGACGACGTCGTCGGGCCCCTCCCCCAGCGCAAGTCCGGCTGCGTCCTGCGCGATGCCAGCCGAGTCCAGGCAGGCCCCGGCAGCTGCCCACCCGCCGACCGCTTTTGAGTGCCGGAAGAGTTCCGTGAGGAGCAGCACCAGGCGGGGGTCGACGTCCGTGTCAGGCTGGCCCGCTTTCGCGTCCCGCCCGGCAGCAGCGTCGTTCGCCGGCGCTCCCGCGCCCGCCAGCAGCACGGCGTCGAACTCAACGGAGCGGGCGGTGAGGTAGGTGCGCTGCACCGGGATGCCGCCCTCTTCGCCGCCCAGGAACCCGCCGGCGGGGGCGATCACGAGCGGCACGATACCGGCGGCGTTCAACGCCTCCCGGGCTGCCTGCACCGCGGCCAGGTCGCTCTGCGCGTCCGCGACGATCCCGACGACCCGACCGGCTACCGGCCAGGTGCCGCCCAGCTGGGATACCGCGGGGCTGGGAGCTGCGGCGGCGGTTTCTTCGGTCGCCGCCGGCGCGGCCATGCCCAGTCCGGTAGCGACGGCTTCGCAGAGCGCGGAGTCGATGTTCGCCAGGGCCAGCAGCTGCCGTTCCCGGACCGCCTGTTCGCGGCACTTGCCCAGTTCGAAGGTGTACGCCTGGATGACGTGGTCCTGCTCGACCGGTGCGAGGCTGCGGAAAAAGAGGCCAGCCTGGCTGTAATGGTCATCGAAGGATGCGGGAGATTTCCGTTCCTTCACGGCGGCGGCGAGCTCTTCAGGCACCTCGATGAACGCACCGACGTCGGCGCCGGCGAGGAAGGGGCAGCCGCCGTCGAGGGAATTCGGCCGGTAGGGCGCAACGCCGCTGTGCACCGCGGTCTGGTGCATGCCGTCCCGCTGCATGTCATTGACCGGTGCGTGCGGCCGGTTGATCGGCAGCTGGCTGAAGTTGGGTCCGCCGAGCCGGCTGATCTGGGTGTCGATGTAGGAGAACAGCCGCACCTGCAGCAGCGGGTCATTTGTCACGTCGATGCCGGGAACGAGGTGGCCGGGGTGGAAGGCGACCTGTTCGGTCTCGGCGAAGTAGTTCACCGGGTTGGCGTTGAGGGTCATCACGCCGATCGGCTGCACCGGGGCCAGCTCTTCGGGAATGAACTTGGTGGGATCGAGCAGGTCGATCCCTTCAAAGAACTCCTCTTCGGTGTCCGGGAAGACCTGCACGCCCAGTTCCCACTCCGGGAACGCGCCTGCCTCGATGGCGTCCGCGAGGTCCCGCCGGTGGAAGTCGGGATCCATGCCGTTGATCAGCTGGGCTTCCTCCCAGACAAGCGAATGCACGCCCTGCTTGGGCTTCCAGTGGAACTTCACCAGGCTGGTCTTGCCTTCGGCGTTGACCAGCCGGAAGGTGTGGACGCCGAAACCTTCCATCGTGCGGTAGGAACGCGGAAGGGCACGGTCGGACATGTTCCACATGGTGTGCGCCTGGGCTTCGGTGTGCAGCGAGACGAAGTCCCAGAAGGTGTCGTGGGCGCTTTGGGCCTGCGGGATTTCTCGGTCCGGATGCGGTTTGGCGGCGTGGACAACGTCGGGAAACTTGATGCCGTCCTGAATGAAGAAGACCGGAATGTTGTTGCCCACCAGGTCGAAGGTGCCCTCGTCGGTGTAGAACTTCGTGGCGAAGCCGCGGGTGTCGCGGACCGTGTCCGCCGAGCCGCGGGAACCGAGCACGGTGGAAAAGCGCACGAACACCGGGGTCTCGACGTCCTTGGCCAGGAAACCTGCCCTGGTGATGTACGACGCCGTGCCGTAGGAGCGGAACACGCCGTGCGCCCCGGCGCCGCGGGCGTGGACTACACGCTCCGGGATGCGCTCATGGTCGAAGTGGGTGATCTTCTCGCGCAGGTGGTGGTCCTGGAGCAGCACCGGGCCGCGGCGGCCGGCCTTCAAGGAATGGTCGGTGTCGCTGAGCCGGAGTCCCTGGGCGGTTGTCAGGTACGGGCCGGACTGGGCCCGGGAGTGAACGGGCGCACCGGTGGGGGTGCCGGTCGGCGAGACGGCCTCCGGCCCTTGCTGGTCCGGCTTGGGCGGCAACGGTTCGCGCGGCGCTACGGGTTCCTTCACGGCCGGCGGCTCGACGGACACGGCGCCCGGAATCTTGATGTTGCTCTCTTCGCGCATGCAGTTACTCCTCGGGGTAGGCAGTCCCAGCACGGCCGGCAAGGTAGAAAATGACCCCGGGCCGAAACTAAGCTTACTTAGCACCCTAGGGGACGGTCGTCCCGCTGACAACGACCCGCGCCGGCTTTCGCTATCGGACGGATGCGGCTAGCTTGGTCAGTCTGGCCCTGTAAACGAGTGGCAGGCCCGGGGTCTGCCAACTGAAGGAGTGAAGGTACGCATGGCAACAGTCCAGGAATCCATCGACGTGAACGTCCCCCTAAGCCAGGCCTACAATCAGTGGACCCAGTTCGAGGACTTCCCGCAGTTCATGAGCGGGGTCGACGCCGTCCAGCAACTCAATGACACCACGGTCCACTTTCAGACCAGCGTCGGCGGGGTCAAACGTGAGTACGACGCCCGGATCAGCAGCCAGGATCCCGACCGGCAGGTTGCCTGGGAGAGCCTGGAGAGCCCCCGCAACGCCGGTACCGTGCGCTTCACCGAACTCGGACCGGCGTCCACCCGGGTCGACGTCGAGCTCAGCTGGGAACCCGACTCGGCCGCAGAGAAAGTCGGCGCAGCAGTGGGCCTCGACTCCCGGCAGGTGGCCGCGGACCTGCAGCGGTTCAAGAAATTCATCGAGGGCCGCGACTTCGAAACCGGCGCCTGGCGCGAGCGCGTCAGCAGCGGCGTCGACGGCGAAGCGTCATCCCGGCCGCTGCTGACGGACCCCGGCTATGACGTCGTCGGCCCCGGCGCGACGGCCAACACGGATCCCGACCTGGCCACCGAGCCGGCTTTCGACGGCGGCGAATCCGACGGCACCGCGTCAGCTGACCGGGACCGCCGGGCCTCCGACCGCTGACGCGAAGCCTTGTTTAACCGCCGAAGGGCGCACCGGGAGTTCCCGGTGCGCCCTTCGTGTTGCGCAGACTAGCCCAGCAGGGAGAGCACTTCGCCGAACTTGGCGGAGGGCCGCATGACGGCGGAGGCCTTGGCCTCGTCCGGGCGGTAGTAGCCGCCGAGGTCGACCGGGGAACCCTGGACGGCCAGCAGCTCGCCGACGATCGTTTCCTCGTTGGAGCTCAGCGCTTCCGAGACGGCCTTGAAAGCGGCGGCCAGGTCGGCGTCGTCGCTCTGGCGTGCCAGCTCGTCCGCCCAGAACTTGGCCAGGTAGAAGTGGCTGCCGCGGTTATCCAGCTGGCCGGCCTTGCGCTTCGGAGACTTGTCCTCCAGCAGGAAAGTGCCGGTGGCACGGTCCAGGGTGTCCGCGAGGATCTGCGAGCGGGCATTGCCGGTGGACGTGGCGAGGTGCTCAAAGCTCACTGCCAGCGCCAGGAACTCGCCCAGGCTGTCCCAGCGCAGGTGGTTCTCCTTGAGCAGCTGCTGAACGTGCTTCGGGGCCGAGCCGCCGGCGCCGGTCTCGAACAGGCCGCCGCCGTTGATCAGCGGAACGATCGAGAGCATCTTGGCGCTGGTGCCCAGTTCCAGGATCGGGAACAGGTCCGTGAGGTAGTCGCGGAGCACGTTGCCGGTGACGGAGATCGTGTCCTCGCCCTTGCGCAGGCGTGCCAGGGTGAAGGCGGTGGCCTCGTCCGGGGACAGAATCTCCAGCTGCAGGCCCTCGGTGTCGTGGTCCTTGAGGTACTCCTCCACCTTGGCGATCATGTTGGCGTCGTGGGCGCGGTCCTTGTCCAGCCAGAACACGGCCGGGGTTTCGGAGGCGCGGGCGCGGGTGACGGCGAGCTTGACCCAGTCGCGGATCGGCACGTCCTTGGTCTGGCAGGCGCGCCAGATGTCACCGGGGGCGACCTGGTGTTCGATCAGCACGGTGCCGGCGTCGTCAACGACCTGCACGGTGCCCGCCGACTGGATCTCGAACGTCTTGTCGTGGCTGCCGTATTCCTCGGCGGCCTGGGCCATCAGGCCGACGTTCGGGACGGTGCCCATGGTGGTCGGATCGAAGGCGCCGTTGGCGCGGCAGTCGTCGATGACGACCTGGTAGATGCCGGCGTAGCTGCTGTCCGGGAGCACGGCAAGGGTGTCGGCCTCCTGGCCGTCGCGGCCCCACATGTGGCCGGAGCTGCGGATCATCGCCGGCATCGAAGCGTCGACGATGACGTCGGAGGGTACGTGCAGGTTGGTGATGCCCTTGTCCGAGTCGACCATGGCCAGCTCGGGACCGTCGTTGAGGCCCTTCTGGATGGCAGCTTCGACGTCGCCGCGGATCTCCTCCGGGAGGTCCTCCAGCCCGTTGAGGATGGAGGCGAGGCCGTTGTTGGGGCTCAGCCCCGCCGCTGCAATCTGTTCGCCGTAGCTGGCGAAGAGGTCGGCGAAGTAGGCCTTGACGACGTGGCCGAAGATGATCGGGTCGGAAACCTTCATCATGGTGGCCTTCAGGTGTGCGGAGAAGAGCACACCGTCTTCCTTGGCCCGGGCAACCTGGGCCTTCAGGAACTCATCCAGCGCGGCGGCACGCATCACGGTGCCGTCAATGACCTCGCCGGCCAGCACCGGGAAGGCCCGCTTGAGGACCTTGACCGTGCCGTCTTCCTTGACCAGCTGGATCTTAAGGTTCGTGTCCGCCTCGATAACGACCGACTTCTCATTGGAGCGGAAATCGTCGGCGGTCATGTGCGCGACGTTGGTCTTGGACTCCGGGGTCCAGGCGCCCATGCTGTGCGGGTTCTGCCGGGCGTAGTTCTTTACCGAGAGGGGGGCGCGGCGGTCCGAGTTGCCCTCGCGGAGCACCGGGTTCACGGCCGAGCCCTTGATCTTGTCGTAACGGGAGCGGATGTCCGTTTCCTCGTCCGACGCCGGGTTGTCCGGGTAATCCGGCAGGGCGTAGCCCTGGCCCTGCAGCTCGGCGATGGCGGCCTTCAGCTGCGGCACGGATGCGCTGATGTTGGGCAGCTTGATGATGTTCGCTTCCGGCTTCTTCGCCAGCTCGCCCAGTTCGGCGAGCGCGTCACCGACGCGCTGTTCTTCGGTGAGGTAGTCGCCGAACACGGCGATGATGCGGCCGGCGAGCGAAATGTCGCGGGTCTCCACTTCCACACCGGCCGTCGACGCGAACGCTTCGACAATCGGCAAGAACGAATAGGTGGCCAGCATCGGCGCTTCGTCGGTGTGGGTATAGATAATCTTGGCCATTGCTTGGGCGTCTCCCTGAAAGTCTGCGGAAATCTTCGTTATCTCAACGGCTCTAACTTACCCGAGAGAGCCGCCGCGATGCCCATTGGAGTCGGGCGCCCGGGGCAATGCATCGCGGGAACCGGGTGTAATAGTGCGCAAATCTTGCGTGACAAATGTTGACAGATCGCTTTACGCATCAGTCATGCTCGCGTAGTTTCGTACCCATCACAGCGGTCCGCACCGGCGGGCCGCACCGCATCCCTCCCGGTTAGGACCTCCATGAGAACACCCCGAACTCTGGCCACCAGCCTCCTCAGCCTCTCGGCCGCGGCACTCCTGGCGGTCACCGCTGCCGGTTCCGCGACCGCCTCCCCGGCCAGTGCGCAGGGCAAAGGGGTTCCGGCGGTGGCAAGCCAGGCCGTCGACGGGGCCGGAGCCGCTGACTACTGGACCCCTGACCGAATGGCCTCGGCGATCCCCGGCGATGTGCTGGCGGACAAGGCGCTGGCCCGCGGCAACAAGTCACCGGCAGCAGCGGTGGAGAAGGGTGCCAGCACGCAGATCTCCGGCAAGGCTGCGAGGGGCAAGACCACGCTGCACGCCAGCGAGTCGCCTGTCGCCAACATCGGCAAGGTGTTCTTCACCATGGGCGGCAGCAACTACGTTTGCTCGGGCAACTCCGTGACCTCGACCAATAAGAGCACTGTCTCCACCGCAGGGCACTGCGTCAATGAAGGCCCCGGGGCGTTTGCCACTAACTTCGTCTTCGTCCCGGCCTACCTCAACGGCGCGGCGCCCTACGGCAAGTGGGCCGCCAAGGCGCTCTACACCACCACCCAGTGGAGCTCTGCCGGTGACATGCAGTATGACACCGGGTTCGCCGTCGTCTCCCCGCTGAACGGTCAGAACCTGTCCGACGTCGTCGGCGCTTCCGGCGTCCAGTTCAACGCCGCCCGCGGCCTGACCTACAAGTCCTACGGCTACCCGGCCGCGACCCCGTTCGACGGCCAGTCGCTGATCAGCTGCACGGGCCCGGCCTCCGATGACCCGAACAACCCCCAGTTCAACGCCCAGGGCATCCCCTGCGACATGACCGGCGGGTCCTCGGGCGGCCCCTGGTTCATCGGCACCAGCTCCGCCGGCTACCAGAACTCAATCAACAGCTACGGCTACGGCACCCGCTCCACCGTGATGTACGGGCCCTACTGGGGCTCGGTCATCCAGCAGGCTTACAGCACCGCCGCAGCTTCCTAAGACCTCACCCCCGAAAGAAACCGCACCCTAGGGAAAGGAACAACAGGGCAACGCGGGGCCAGCTGCCACCCACCCCCTCGACAGGGCGGCAACCGGCCCCGCGTTCCCGTGTCTCCGAGGAACCAGCCAGCAAGAAAATGGACATGCCCTCCCGAAAAGGGAGGGCATGTCCATTTGTGGCAGCAACCGCGGAGCGGGACCTAGTGGAAGAAGTGCCGGGCGCCGGTGAAGTACATGGTGATCCCGGCGGCGTTGGCCGCAGCGATGACTTCCTCGTCCCGGACGGAGCCGCCGGGCTGCACGACGGCGCGGACGCCGGCGTCGATCAGGATCTGCAGGCCGTCGGCGAACGGGAAGAACGCATCCGACGCCGCGACGGCGCCGCGGGCACGCTCGGGCGCGCCGGAGACGTCCGAAGCGTTCGAGGCACCGCCGGCGCCCTCGACGTCGGACTCCACGCTCACGCCCAGGGTGTTGGCCCGCTCCACGGCGAGCCGGCAGGAGTCGAGACGGTTAACCTGGCCCATGCCGATGCCGACGGCGGCACCGTCGGCGGCCAGCAGGATGGCGTTGGACTTGGCCGCCCGGCACGCGGTCCAGGCGAAGGCCAGGTCCGCCAGGGTGTCGGCGCCGGCAGCCTCCCCCGCGGCGAGGGTCCAGTTGGCGGGGTTGTCGCCCTCGGCGTCGACCTTGTCGGTGGCCTGCACCAGCATGCCGCCGGACACCTGGCGGAACTCGGTCGGGTACCGGCCGTAGCCCTCGGGCAGGGTCAGCAGGCGGATGTTCTTCTTCTTGGCCAGGATCTCCACCGCCTCGTCCTCGAAGCCGGGGGCGATGACGACCTCGGTGAAGATCCCCGCCACGGTCCGGGCCATGCCGGCGGTGACGGTGCGGTTGGCCGCGATCACGCCGCCAAAGGCGGAGACCGGGTCGCAGGCGTGGGCCTTGGCGTGCGCGTCCGCGATCGGGTCCGCGACGTCGGCGGACCCTACGGCAACCCCGCAGGGGTTGGCGTGCTTGATGATCGCGACGGCCGGCTCGGCGAAGTCGAAGGCGGCGCGCAGGGCGGCGTCGGCGTCGACGAAGTTGTTGTAGCTCATCGCCTTGCCGTGCAGCTGGTCGGCCTGCGCGATGCCGGCCGGGGCAGCCTTGTCCACGTAGAGGGCGGCCTGCTGGTGCGGGTTTTCGCCGTAGCGCAGCACCTCGGAGCGTTCCAGGGCCAGGCCGGCGTACGCGGGCCAGTCGATGACGCCGTCGCCGTCCTCGTCGAGGAACTGACTGGCGGTCCAGGTCGCCACCGCGGTGTCGTAGGAGGCGGTGTGCGCGAAGGCCTTGGCGGCCAGCCGGCGTCGGGTCTTCAGATCGAAGCCGCCCGAAGCGGCAGCCTGCACCACGGAGCCGTAGGAGGCCGGGTCCACCACGATCGCGACGGCGGCGTGGTTCTTCGCGGCCGAGCGCACCATCGCGGGGCCGCCGATGTCGATCTGCTCGACGACGTCGTCCTGCGCGGCGCCGGACTTCACCGTCTCCACGAACGGGTAGAGGTTCACCACGACGAGGTCGAACGGCTCGATGGCCATGTCCTCGAGGGTCTTCATGTGTGCCGGGACGCGGCGGTCGGCGAGGATGCCGCCGTGCACGCGCGGGTGGAGGGTCTTGACGCGGCCGTCCAGCATTTCCGGGGAACCGGTGACCTCCTCGACCTCCTGCACCGGGATCCCGGCGGCGGCGATCTTCTTGGCGGTGGAACCCGTGGAGACAATCTTTACGCCGGCTTCGTGCAGGCCCTGCGCGAGTTCCTCCAGACCGGTCTTGTCGTAAACCGAGATGAGTGCCCGGCGGATGGGAACCCGGTCGATGGATACACGTTCAAGCTGCGTAAAGCTCACAAAAGTCTCCGTCTTATATCGCGGCGCGGCCGCGGGTGGTGGGGATGCGGCCAGTTTATCGCGTCACGGCCGGGGAGGTTCCCGCGCGCCGGAGTGTGAAGCTTCCCCGCGGGCCGTGCCCGGCACGTAGGATTTTCCCAGGAGGCGGAAATGAATACGTACACCACTGTGCCCAGCGGCGAACAGGTGGTCCAGGAGCTGCCGTGGCGGTGGAAGGTCCAGGGCCGGATCTTCCTGATCGGCGGACTTGGCTTCATGTTCGACGCCTGGGACGTCACGCTCAACGGGATCCTGATCCCGCTGCTGTCCAAGCACTGGTCGCTGACCCCGGGTGACGCCGCCTGGATCGGCACCTCGAACCTGATCGGCATGGCGCTGGGTGCCTTTGTCTGGGGCACCATCGCGGACACGATCGGGCGCAAGAAGGCCTTTTCCGCCACCCTGCTGATCTTCTCCGTCTTCACCGTCCTCGGCGCCTTCTCCCCTGACTTCATCTGGTTCGTGGTGTTCCGGTTCCTGGCCGGCTTCGGCCTGGGCGGCTGCATCCCGGTGGATTACGCGCTGGTGGGTGAGTTCACGCCCCGCAAACACCGCGGCAGGGTTCTCACCGCGATGGACGGCTGGTGGCCGGTCGGCGCGGCGCTGTGCGGTTTCGTCTCGGCCGGACTCGTCGCGGCGTTCGCCGACTGGCGCTTGACCATGCTCATCATGGTGCTGCCGGCGCTGCTCGTGTTCTGGATCCGGCGCAGCGTTCCGGAGTCACCCCTGTTCCTGATCCGCAAGGGCCGACGCGAAGAAGCCGCGCGGGTGATCGACGGACTGGTGTCGGCCACCGGAGCGGAAGCCCGGGTCTACAGCCTGCCCGAACCGCAGGGGGCGCCCCGGCTGTCCGCCGGCAGCGCCTGGACCCAGCTCCCCGCGCTCTGGCAGTTCAACTGGAAGATCACGACGGCGGCGTGGGCTTTGTTCTTCAGCATCCTGCTGGTCTACTACCTGTCCCTGACCTGGATGCCGCGGATCCTGATCGGTGCGGGCTTCGCCGAGTACAAGGCCTTCCTCACGACGGCGTCGATGGCCGCTGTCGGGTTGCTTGGCGTAGTGGTCGCCGCGCTGCTGGTGGAACAGACCGGCCGCAAATGGATCCTTGCCATCACCGGTCCGCTGTCGGCGCTGACGCTGGTGATCGTCGCCGTCGTCGTGGACATCCCGACGGCGGCCGTGTTCTGGCTGCTGGTCTTCGGCTTTGTGGTGCAGGTAGCCATTCCGGTGCTGTACGCCTACGTCTCCGAGCTGTACCCGACCGAACTGCGCGGCTCGGGCTTCGGCTGGGCTTCGACCTTCTCCCGGCTCGGCGCCGGATTCGGCCCGCTGGTGTTCGCCGCGTTCCTGTGGCCCCAACTCGGGCTGGCGACGTCGTTTTCGCTGGCCGGCGGCCTGGTGCTGCTGTCCGTGCTGTGGATGGCCTTCTTCGCTCCGGAGACCAAGCAGCGCCGGCTCGAGTGACCCGGCCCGGAACACCCAGATGCCTATCACTTATGGCTGCTAAGAAGGCTTCCAAAGCGCCATAAGTGATAGGGCATCCGGGTTGAACGGGCTTACTGGATGCAGGTCACGTACACCGTGAGCGAGTTCGCCTTGGTCTGGGTCACCGACCACTCGGTGGTGCCGGACGGCTGGCTTGCCGTGATCTGGTTGCCGCCCGTGGTGTTGTAGGAGAAGCCTCCCCCTACCGCGACCTTGCCTGCCGGACAGGTCGCCTTGACGGTCAGCGCCGTCCCGCTGTTCGACGCCGTGCTCACGCTGGTGGACGCGGAGGCTCCGGTGTCACCCTTGTCGCCCTTCGGGCCCGCGGGGCCGGCCTCGCCCTGCGGTCCGGCAGCGCCGGTTGCGCCGGTGTCGCCCTTCTCGCCCTGAGGACCAGGCGCTCCGGCTTCGCCCTGGGCGCCCGTCGCTCCGGCGGCGCCGGTTGCGCCGGTGTCGCCCTTCTCGCCCTGTGCGCCGGTGGCACCGGTCGCTCCGGTCTCGCCGGTGGCGCCCTTCTCACCCTGTGCGCCTGTGGCACCGGTGGCGCCGGTGGCGCCCTTCTCACCTTGGTCGCCCTTGTCCCCCTTTTCACCCTGGGGGCCCTGGGGTCCCTCCGGGCCCTGCGCTCCGGCTTCGCCAGTGTCGCCCTTCTCACCCTGGGCGCCGGCTTCGCCAATGTCGCCCTTCTCCCCCTGGGGACCCTGTGCACCGGTGTCGCTCTTGTCGCCTTTCTCACCTTGGGCGCCGGTCGCGCCGGTCGCACCGGTGTCACCCTTGGCACCGGTGTCGCCCTTCGGGCCCTGGGCACCTTGGGGGCCTGCCGGGCCCTCGGCGCCCTGAAGGTTCCAGGAGATCGGGGTTTCCTTCTTCAAATCACACGTTTGTCCGGCCGCGAGGACACGGAGCTGGCCACCGTTGTTGACGTTGTAGCAGCCATTGATTGTGCCTGTTCCGGAGGTCGTCGAGACAGCATACGCCGCAGTAGCGGCACCCGTCCCGAGTACGAGTGCCGCGGTAAGGCCGAGAACTTTTGAGCTGGTTTTTGCAGAGCTGAACTGAAACAAGAGGAACCCCCAGAGACGCAAGAGACGAATGTGACTGCGTCAGACTATGGGCTCCAATCAGGCCAAAACCGGCCCAGAGATACTCGACTTTCCTTCGACGCCACCCGTCTTTTCCGAGGTGTACTCACTTTCCCTCGGTCCACTACTTGCTTGCCTGTTTTAGGTAGCCGGGGCCGCGGCGAGGGCGGCCAGGGTGGAAACCAGCAGACGCCGTTCCACGGCCTTGATCCGTTCATGCAGGGTTTCCTCGGTGTCGCCATCCTCAACGGCCACCGCTTCCTGCGCGATGATCGGGCCGGTGTCCACGCCGGCGTCGGCCCAGTGAACGGTGCACCCGGTGACCTTCACTCCGTAGGCCAGTGCATCCCGGACGCCGTGTGCGCCCGGGAAGGCGGGCAGCAGCGCAGGATGCGTGTTCAGGTACTTGCCGCCGAACGCGTCAATGAAGTCCGCGCTGACAATGCGCATGAACCCGGAGGACACGACGACGTCGGGCCGGTACGCAGCGACGGCGTCGGCCAGCGCCGAATTCCAGGCAGCACGGTCTGGGTACGCCTTGAAGTCCACCACGAACGTCGGGATTCCGGCTGCCAACGAGCGCTCGACCCCGTACGTTCCGGGTCGGTCCGCACCGACGGCGGCAAGTTCGACATCCAGTTCCCCGCTCTTAACCGCGTCGATGACGGCCTGGAGGTTGGAGCCGGTACCGGAAACGAGGACCACGATGCGCATTGCCCTAGCCTAAGGGGCCGCTCGCGTAGGCTGGAAACCATGAGTTCCCCCCAGGACCCCGCCGGAAGCTCGCGCAACCAGAACCCGCAACGCGAGAATCCGCGGAGCGAGGCGGCCAAGGCGTCGCTGCTCAAGACCCACAATCTGTTCCGCGCCTTCATAGTGGCCGTACTCGGGGCATTCTTCGTGTTCCAGCTCGACGTCAACTACCTGTGGCTCGCCGCGATCCTGACCGCCGCCGGCGTCGTGTTCGGCGTCGTCCTGCTGGTCCGCGCCGTGCGGCTCCGGGAATCCCGGCTGGTGCTCTTCGGCACCATCTCCGGCCTGGTGGTCTCCGCAGTGATGGTGTTGATGATTGCGGTCTCGGCGGCGTTCTTCAACCAGATCCGCGACTACCAGCAATGCGCCCGCCACGCCCTGACGGAGCAGGCCGCCTCGGTCTGCCGCACCGAGCTGGAGAAGTCGATGCCCGCGCAGCTGCGCTAGCAGTCAAAGGCAGCTACGCCCATGGTCCGCCAACGGGCTTAGTCGGATCCGGCGGCCAGCTCCAGGTCTGCTTCCTGGAGTTTCTGGCGGCGTTCCAGCCACGGCCCGGCGGCGTAGCCAATGACGACGCCGATTGCGGTCTCCACTGAGATGAACAGCGCCGTCATCAGCGGGTCCGGCCCGATGTCCGTGAGCCGCCCGATCCCGGCGGACCCGCGCGCCAGCCACGCAAGACCGGCGGCAAGCAGACCCGCCATGGCGCCGACCAGAACAGCCAGGACCAGGGTGGAGACGGCCGCGGTGAACCATCGGGCCTTGATCTTGATCGAGAGCCACTCGTCGAAATGGTTTTCCCCCTCGCGCAGGAACCACCAGCCGGCGAGGGCGCCGGCGAGCGCCGGTACCACCAGCGCCACGAAGCCGTAGTCCAGGGCGCCGGACGGCAGTGCGGCGAACACCGGAATGGAGGGCAGCGGCCCGACGGCGGTGCCCAGCGCACCGGCCTGGGAGCCGGCACCGAGCGCGAACCCAGGCCCGGAGGTCCAGGCGAGGGCGAAGATGACGAGGTTGGGCAGGTAGCCCAGTTGCGCGATGGTGAGCGCCGCACCGCCCACCGGTCCGGCGTCGAGCGCTTCGTAGACGGCGATGACCAGGTTCCAGTGGATGAGCAGGTCCACCGCGAGCAACGCGGCGGTCATGGCGAGGCTGGCCATGACCGCAACGAAGCCTGCCTTGACCGCTGATCCAAGGTAGGAGCCGGCCCAGCGGGAATGCTGGCTGGTGCGCGAGAGCCAGGCCACGGCGTCGACGCCGATCAGTCGGCTCCAGGACCCCGCCTCGCGCCGGGCGCCGATCACCATACCCAGGGCGAAGGGAATCAGCGGAACGATCGAGGCGTACCAGAGGCTGACGCCCACCTCTGAGGTGCGGCAAAGGAAGCCCGTGGCAAACCCGAAGGCGGCATACATCAGCCAGGAGCCTAGGAGTGCCTGCCAGAGCTGGTCGGTGTAGGACGCCCGGGCCAGCCGCCGGCCGGCCCGCCAGGCGAGCAGGAACGGAATCAGGGTGAGCCCCAACGGGATCAGCGACAAGGTGCCGGAGTCCGGCCCGGCCGCCGCTCCGCCCTCGACCCCCTCCAGGAGCAGGGGCACGCCGTGGACCAACAGCCAGGCCTGGCCGGCCAGCCGGGCAAGAAATTCGAAGCCGCTTTGGCTGAAACCGGCTGTTGCCCAGACCGCGACGATGGGCGCAATCACGGCGAGCGCGGAGATGATGGCCGCCTGCGCGGACTCGAGCGCCCCCTGCAGCCACAAAGGCATCGGAAGGCCACGGTCCCCGGTCTGATCAGCGCGCAGTTTCATCGTGATCCATCGTGCCACGCGTACGCCGTCGTGCCCGGTTCCGACAGGCGTCCTCCCCCGGATTTCGGCGCTTTTTCCAGTGCCCCGCCGTAAAATTAAGTGTCCGCAATCAGTGGTTGGAGGCAGAAAATGACTACCGCATCCCCACATGCACACGGCGTACATTTCGGACGCACGGATGTCCAGAACGTCGGCATGGGTGTGGGTATCGTCCTTATGGTCGTGGGTGTCCTGGGGTTCATTCCCGGCATCACCACGCAGTACAGCGAATTGAGGTTCCTGGGACCGGATTCCCGGGCCATGTTCCTGGGCCTGTTTCAGGTGTCCATGCTGCTGAACATCGTTCAGCTCGCGATCGGTGCCACGGGCTTCACCATGGCACGGAACCAAATGGGCGCCCGGAACTTCCTGATGGGTTTTGGCCTGCTGTACATCGTCCTCAGCGTTTACGCGCTCATCGTCGGCGCGGGGTCGGCGGCCAATTTCCTCTCGTTCAACGCCACAGACAGCTGGACCCTGCTGGTGGTGGGCGTCGCAATGATTGGCGCCGGCTGGCTGCTTTCGAGGCATCTGGCCGATGACGCACAAACCCGGTAAAGGCACACCGGGAAAGGGAGCCGCGAATGAGGGACGATTCATAGCAATCTAACAATTCGTACTACCTGCTGGTGCGGGCGCCGGGCACTTTTCTCGGACTCCGCACCAGCTTTTTTCTTTCCACCCGACTCTGGACTTATTCGACGGCGGCACCCCAGACTGGCCTCACGCTCACCTGGTAGACCCGACGGAAAGGTTTTCCATGCCTGACTTTTCAGCTTTGATCCCGGTCGCCGCCGTTGTCGCCGGGGTGCTCGTCGTCGTCGTGCTGGTCTGGGTGGCGGTGAAGCTGATGTGGAAGGTGGCCGAGCCGAACGAGGCGCTCATCATCTCCGGCCTGACCCGCGGGACCCTGGAGACCCGAGACGGCATGGACTTCAAGATCGTCACCGGAAAAGGCGCGCTGGTGTTCCCCGGCCTGCAGACCGTGCGCACGCTCTCACTGACCCTCAACGAGACCGAACTGAAGGTCTCCTGCGTGACGTCCCAGGGTATCCAGGTCATCGTCGAAGGGGTGGTGATTTACAAGATCGGGGACGCGCCGCCCTTCATTGCGAACGCCGCCCGCCGGTTCCTCGGGCAGCAGCCCAAGATGCAGAGCCAGGTCTACAACGTCTTCGAGGGGCACCTGCGCTCCATCATCGGCAGCATGACTGTCGAGGAAATCATCCGCGAGCGCGACAAGCTCGGCTCGCAGGTCCGCAGCGCCAGCGGTGTGGAGATGGAAAAGCTTGGCCTGGTAGTCGACTCGCTGCAGATCAAGGACCTGCAGGACCCCACCGGCTACATCCAGAACATCGCCAAGCCGCACATCGCCCAGGTGAAGATGGAAGCCCGGATCGCCGAGGCGACCCGGAACCGGGAAGCAGCCGAACGGGAGGCGGAGGCAGCGGCGCAGATCGCCGACGCACAGAGCCTGTCGGCGATCAAACAGTCCGAGGCGCAGGCCAACGCGGAGCGGGCACGGGCCAACGCCGCCCAGGCTGGCCCGTTGGCCGAAGCCACCGCCCGGCAGCAGGTGGTGGTGCAGGAGACCGAGGTGGCCAAGCTGGAGGCGGACCGCGAGGAGCAGAAGCTCCAGACGACGATCCGCAAGCCGGCCGATGCCAAGGCGTATGCCAAGCGCACCGAGGCCGAGGGCCAGAAGTCTGCGGACATCAGCGCCGCTGAGGCCCTGGCCCGCCGCACCGAACTCGAGGCACAGGCCAACGCCCGGCGGACCGAGCTGCAGGCGCAGGCGAACGCCACGGCGGCCGCAGCCGCTGCCGGGGCCACCCGGGTCACAGGTGAGGCGGAGGCGGCCGCGACAAAGGCCCGCGGTGATGCGACGGCGTCCTCGATCAAAGCCAAGGCGCTGGCCGAGGCCGAGGGCATCAAGGCCCGCGGCGAGGCCCTGGGCACCAACCAGGACGCGGTCATCTCGCAGCAGCTGGCGGAAAACATGCCCGGCATCGTCGCCGCGGCTGCCGAGCCGTTTGCGCACGTCGGCCAGCTCACGGTTCTGAACGGCGGCGAGGGCCTCAACCGAATGGTCGGCGGCATCCTCGCCCAGGTCGGGGATTACCTGCCGGCGCTCCGGACGGCGCTAAAGGATGGTCGACAGAACGGCCGGACCGATGGCCGGACTGATGGCCGGACCGGTGCGGCCGCCGCGAAGCAGCCGCTGAAAGGTCCGGATGCCTAGGAACGTCGACCGGAGCTTGACCGGCAAGATCGGTCGGGTCACGGGGCGGGTGGCGCCTGGCACGATCGGTGAGGTGATGCTGCCGTTCCGCGGTGGGACCAGCGCCTTCCACGCCCACCCCTTCGACAAGGAAAGCGTCTACGCCGTCGGCGACGAGGTGCTGGTGATTTACTACGAACCGCCGCAGACGGTTTTCGTCGACGAACTACCCGACGTGCTGCGCCGGAACACCGGCCGCTAGGAGCGCGACGGCGGCCGCTAGGAGCGCGACGGCGGCGGCTGCCCTCCTGGTATCAGCGGCGACGGTCACCGCACGCGCGACGACACCGCACCCAAATGCACCCGGTGCTGTGATTTGCATCTCATGGCCTTATGATGCTTGAAGTTTATTGACCACCGCCCTGCTGGTGGAATCGAATAATGGAGCCCGGGGGCTGGCATCGACGTGGAACAAGGATTGGCGGAGACACTGCTGGCGCAGGGTCCTGATGCGTTGTTGCTGCTGACCACTGACGGGGTCATTTCCTTTCTCAATCCGGCCGCGGAGCGGTTGTTCGGGTACACCAGGGAGCAACTCGTCGGCGTCCCGCACAGCCGCCTCCTGGTCGAGGACGAGCGCGGCGGCTTCCTCCGTGTCCTCAGCCGCCTCGGCCGCGCCGGAACCTATGGAACCAACCCCTTCCCCGCCGTCGGGCTGCACCGCAACGGCGGGGAGATCCAGCTGGAGCTGACCTGCTCGCTGGTCACCACGGGGACGGAAACGTCGATGGCTGTGGCGGTGCGCAACGTCGCCCACCGCCAGGACCACGACGCCGGGCGCCGGCAGGCGCTCTCGCTGCTGGATGCCACGCTGGAGACGACAGCGGACGGCATCCTCGTGGTCTCCAACACCGGCCAGGTCACCAGTGTGAACGAACAATACCTGCGGCTCTGGGGTATGCCCCGCGAAATTTTGGCCGAGGACGACGCTTACGCCGTGGTTAAGTTCATCGCACCGCAGCTGAACAACCCGGACGCCTTCAAGGCCAGGGTCGCCGAGCTTTACGCGAACCATGAACTGCACAGCCACGACGTGCTCGAGTTCCGGGACGGCCGGACGGTGGAGCTGTATTCGCGTCCACAGAAGGTCGCCGATGAAGTGGTGGGCCGGATCTGGAACTTCCGCGACGTCACTTCCCGCACCACCGCCGAAGACCAGGCCCGGCGCGCCCTCGAGGAATTGGCCCAGCAGACGGACAAGCTCAAGGCGCTCGCATTCCAGGACCCGCTGACCGGGCTGGCCAACCGGATGCTGTTCAACGAACGCGCCACCGCGGCACTGGGCTCCCGCGGCTCGGTGGCGGTGCTGTTGCTGGATCTGGACGACTTCAAGGAAGTCAACGACATCCTCGGCCACCACGCCGGAGACCAGATGCTGGTGGAGATTTCCCGCCGCCTGCAGAACTGCGTCGGCCCGCACGGCACCGTGGCACGGCTGGGCGGCGACGAATTTGTCGTCCTGCTGGAAGGCTGCCAGGACTCCGACGCGGTGGCGCAACGGATCGTGAGCACGCTGAACGCACCGGTCTCCATCGAGGGCACGCTGATGCGGCCGGGCCTGAGCCTGGGCGTTGCCACCCGCGGCACGGACGGCATGTCCTCCTCCGAACTGCTGCGGCAGGCGGACGTGGCGATGTACGCGGCCAAAGAGGCGGGCAAGAACTGCTACGTCCACTTCCAGCCCGAGATGCTGGCCTCGCTGCTGGAACGTACCCAGCTGACTGCGGGGCTGCGCCGCGCCGTCGAACTCGGCCAAATCAAAGTCTTCTACCAGCCCGTCGTCTCGACGAACCGGCGCGAAGTGGTCCAGTTCGAGGCGCTGGCACGCTGGGAACGCGACGGCGTGATGATGGCGCCGGACACCTTCATCCAGACGGCGGAGCGCAGCGGCCTGATCCGGGACATCGGTGCCGAGGTTCTTCGGCAGAGTTGTGCCGAGCTGCAGCCCTGGCTGGCCGAGGATCCGGGCCGGACGCTGGCCGTGAACGTCTCCGGTGTGCAGCTGCAACACAAGGACTTCGCCGAGCGGGTGCTGGACATCGCGGCGTGGAGCCGGGTAGACCCCCACCAGCTGGTCATCGAGGTGACGGAGAGCGTGTTCTTCGACGCCGCCTGCCACGTGATCCAGCAGCTGATCACCCTGCGCACGGCGGGGATCCGGGTGGCGTTGGACGACTTCGGTACGGGCTATTCGTCGCTGGGCCGGCTTCAGGAACTGCCGGTGGATGCGGTGAAGATCGACAAGTCGTTTGTCTCGATGCTGCGTACCGGCGAGGAACGGCTCCCCATCCTGACCTCCATGATCCATATGGCCCACAGCCTGGGTCTGCGGGTCACGGCGGAGGGCATCGAAACCCCTGCCCAGGCCCGGTATCTGATGGAGCACGAGTGCGATGCGCTCCAGGGCTACTTCTTCTCCCGGCCGGTGCCGGAGCTGCGCCGGGCGGCGGCCATGGCGCAGTCGGCGGCGGCGATCGAGGCGCTGCAGGAGCCGGCCGGCGCACTCTGAGCCGCGCACTGTCCGGGTGCCCGGACGACACATTCGCGTGCTTTCACGGTTCGGGCCGAAAGCTGCGGGGCGCGGAGCCGGGAACACATAGAATTGGGCCGATATTCACAGATTCGTCGCTTTGGGGGAAGTACACATGATGGACGCAGCGTTCGCACAGACAGTGCTGGAGCACAGCCCGGACGCGCTGTTGCTGCTGGCCCCCGACGGCTCTATCACTTTCCTGAATTCCGCCGCCGAGCAGCTCTTCGGCTACTCCCGGACGCAGCTGCTGGGAGCCGACTACAGCCTGCTGCTGGCCGAGGCCTCCCGGGGAGACTTCCACGCCTTCCTCGCCGGCCTCTCCACGAATTCGTCGGAGGCAACGGCTGGGACCCGGATGCCCTTTGCCGGCGCTGGGCGCCGCGGCGACGCGTCCGTTTTTCCGCTGGAAATCACCTGCGCCGCGCTTCCTCCTTCTGCAGGGACGGCCGGCGACGGCGGCGCTGTCGCCCTCTCCGTCCGCCCCGCCGCCTCTTCACCCCTGGCGGGGGCCGCCGGCGGTGCTTTCCCAGGTCGTGAGCACGACGGCGGCACGTCGGCTGGCGGCACGTCGGCTGGCGGAGGTTCGGCCAACGGGGGTCCGGCCAACGGGGGTCCGGCCGGCTCGTCGACAGGCGGTGCGGGCGACCTGGCTGTCAACCCGTCGGCCGGCGGCGGCCTGGCCGGCGGCGCTCCGGCCGGCGCCGTTTGGGCCGCAGCGTCCCGTGCCGCTTCGGCGGCAGCCGCAGCCCGCCGTCGTACGTTCGGCCCGCTTGAGTCCCTACTGATCCCAAGCACCACCGGCCTCCTCCCCCGGCTGACGCCCGTGGAGCAGGATGACCAGCTCAAGGCCGCCGTACTGCGGGACACGCTGACCGGCCTGCCCAACGGCACTCTGTTCAACGAACGCCTGGCCGCGGCCCTGCGCCGGCCTGACCCGTTGGACGTGCTGCTGCTGAATGTGGACGACTTCAAGAGCTACAACGACATGCTGGGTCGCTCCGCCGCGGATGAACTGCTGGTGGAGGTGGCCAGCCGGCTGCGCAACTGCGTACGGCCGCACGACACCGTGGCGAGGCTCGGCGGTGACGAATTTGCGATTCTGCTGACCGAATGCCTCAACGTCGGGGCGGTGGCGAAGCGGATCTCCGAGTCCCTGTACACGCCCGCCCGGGTGGGAGGCTCCGTGGTGCGGCCGGCGGTCAGCATGGGCCTGGCGTCCCGGACGGCGCAGATGCACGACGGCGCGGAACTGCTCCGCCAGGCGGACTCCGCGTTGGCGGCGGCCAAGGCTGCGGGGAAGAACACCTGGCTGCAGTTCCGGCCGGAAATGCTCGCCACCGCCGCGCAGAAGGAGCAGGGCGAGACCGGGCTGCGGCAGGCCGTGGAGCTGGGCCAGATCTCGGTGCACTACCAGCCGGTGGTGTCCCCCGGGCTCGGCGCCGTCGTGCAGTTCGAGGCGTTTGCCCGCTGGGAGCGGCACGGCAGGCTGGTGCCGCCCAACCAGTTCCTGCCCGTGGCCGAACAAAGCGGCCTGATCCGTGAGATCGGCGACGAGGTTCTGCGCCGAGCCTGCGCCGAAATCCGCCCCTGGCTGGCCGGCGACGCCGCCTACAGCGTGGCCGTCAACGTCTCCGGCCTGCAGTTCCAGCACCGCGAATTCGCCACCGACGTGCTGGACATTCTCGTCTCCACCGGGGTGCACCCGCGTCAGCTCATGCTCGAACTGACCGAGAGCGTGTTCTTCGACGCCGGTTCCGACGTGCTTCGCCAGCTCCGGCAGTTGCGCCAGGCCGGGGTCCGGATCGCGATGGACGACTTCGGCACCGGGTATTCGACGTTGGGCCGGCTCAAGGAGCTGCCGCTGGACAAGGTCAAGATCGACCGGTCCTTCGTGGCGATGATCAAGACCGGCAAGGAACACCTGCCGTTCTTCCGCACCATGATCAACACCGCGCAGGAACTGGGGCTGAAGGTCACGGCGGAAGGCATCGAGACGCCCGTCCAGGCCAAGTACCTGATGGATCTGGGCTGCGATTCACTGCAGGGCTACCTGTTCGCCAAGCCGGCCCCGGCCAGCGACCTGGCGGGCACGATGGAAAGCGCCCTCACCGCTATCGACAAGGTCGAAGCCCCGGGGTAACCGGCACCGACGTTGGGTCGCCCGGCCGACGATCCTGCCCAGTTACTCCAGCCGGCACACCGTTCCGCACCCGGTCGACCGCGGATTCGCAGGGCCCGGGGCCAGTGCCCATCCTAGTAACTGGGCAGGAACGTCAGCTCCGGCCCGAACGGCGGCTCCGTACAGCGTTTCCGGCCCCCGATCGGGCCAAGGCGGATGCTAGCCCAGCGGGTCGAGCGTGTCGGAGTCCCGCGCGACCATGTCCTCGCTGCGCTCCCACAGCTCGCGGGCAAGACCGGCCTCGTAGGCCTGCTTGTTCGCCTTCGCGATTGCCCGCTTGGCGTAGTACGCGCCTGACGTCCAGTCCACGCCGGGGGTGCCGTCGGCCAGCCAGACGAGCGTATCGGCGCCCTGGTCCGGAGTCAGCATGAAGCGCTTAAGGAATGATTTGTAAGCCAGGCGCATGGGACTCGTCGAGTCGGCCGCGAAGTTGGTGGCAACGCCGCCCGGGTGGAAGGCCGCCGTCGAGATTCCCGCAGCGTGATAGCGGTTGTGGAGTTCGGCGGTGAAGAGGATATTCGCCAGCTTCGCGTTGCCGTAGGCGCGGTTGGTGGAGTAGCTCTTCGCCGCGTCCAGGTCCTCGATGTCCAGCTTGGCGAAAATCGAGTTCGCGACGCTCGACGTGTTGATGACCTTGGCCTTGCTTGCTGTCAGTACATCCAGCAGTTCGGTCGTCAGCAGGAATGGCGCGAGGTGGTTGACCTGGAAGGTCTTCTCGTGGCCGTCCACAGTCAGCTCGCGGGCACGCATAATGCCGCCGGCGTTGTTCGCCAGAACATCGATCTGCGGGTACTTCTCCTTCAGCTGTGCGGCTAAGCGACGCACCTGCGCCAGTTCAGCGAAGTCGGCTACGAAGTAGTCAGCGCCAGTCTCTTTGGCGATCCGCTCCGTCTTCTCGGCCGAGCGACCGACGACGACGACGTGCTCCCCTCGTGCGGCAAAGGTCCGGGCCGCTGAGGCGCCGATCCCGTCGCTGGCACCGGTGATGACGATGGTCCGTGCAGTCATGGGATCTCCCGGGGTAGAGGGTTCAATGCCTTCCAAGCGTAGCGAACCGGGCGCTGGCGTTCGCGCAGCGGCTGCAGTCGGAAGGAGACGCGAGGGGGGCCGCCGCCTTGCGAGGCAAGTAATTTGAACGGTCGAACCGAGTGTAGGAAGTAAAAAGACCAGTAGCAGGCACTCCTGACGGGCGGAGATCCCGCTCATAGTCTGATCTGTATTAAGTGGTTTCGGGGGCCGCAAAAGTCTTTGATCATGGTCGCCTGCCGAACTGGACATGGAAGGACCATCGTGCAACTAGCCCTCGCAGCACCCAGTTATATGGGGCGGGCTCCGGTCACCAGAGCTCCACGGCATCGGCAGCGTCATATCGCTTCCCTGACCCGGGGCGTGGTGACGTGAAGGGCCGTTCACTGGCGTTGCTGTGCTGCCTCCTCCTTGCGGTCGGCTTGTCAGGGAGCGCAGCTCAGACTGCCTTCCCGATGCCGCAGCCGTCTTCCAGCTCCGAAGAGACAGGCCCAGAACCCGCCACAGCCGAAGCGCCGGATGTCGACACACCCGACGCCGACTCGCCGAATACCGACGTGAAAGTCGAGGCGCCTGCTCCCGATAGCGGCGCCGGCATGCCACCGGCAGCGCCTGCTCCCGACACCAACGTCGACAACCCTGCTGAAACTGAACCGCTGACTGTCACCCAGGTCCTGGGCGTGAACCAGCAGGTCCCCGTCGGCGTCCCCGGCTCTTGGCATCTGGTTTTCGACGACGAATTCGACACCCTGAACACAGCGGTTTGGACTCCGTACTGGTTCAACGACTGCAACCCCAAATCCCTGAAGAACAACGTCAAGACCTGTTCCAGCAATGTCAGAGTCGCTAATGGCGAAGCGGTTCTTCAGCTCAGCGACGATGAGTCCGGCGCCCTCCTCTCTACCAACCCCAAGGACGGAGCACCCGGTCACACGGGTTTTGAGTTCACCGAAGGCTACGTCGAGGCGCGGATCTACTTCTCGGGATCCTGCGGCGCCGGCATTCACAACTGGGCGGCCTGGTGGACAGTGGGGCAGCAGTTTCCCCGCACCGGAGAAATCGACATAGCAGAACCACTCGCCGGCGATATGTGGAGCGTTTACCACTCAGGGGCAGGGAAGAAGAGCCGCCTGGTCCCCGGATGCTGGGCCGGTGGCTACCATACGTACGGTTTGCACCGGAAAGCCGGACAAAACGACATCTACTACGACGGCATTCTCGTCCACTCCTACGCCAGCAAAGACGGCAACAGCCCCCACTACCTGCTCCTTAATGTGGGCAACTGGTCCGGCCCCCGGATCCTCGGCGATGCGGGCAACATGCGGGTGGACTACGTCCGGGTCTGGAAGTAGCCGGCAGTTCCCGCTTCACCCCCAACGCTCCCTCAGCTCCGGCGGCTTTCTTCCCGACGTTCCCTCAGCTCCGGCAGCCTTCTTCCCGACGTTCCCTCAGCTCCGGCAACCTCCACGGTTAAATAGCTCAGGCCCCGACGTGTGTCGGGGCCTGGCTGTAATGGTTGTCCGGCGGTGTCCTACTCTCCCACACCCTCCCGGGTGCAGTACCATCGGCGCTGTGGGTCTTAGCTTCCGGGTTCGGAATGGGACCGGGCGTTTCCCCCACGCTATGACCGCCGTAACCCTGTGTCCGCACCCCTGGTGGCCGGCCCTGGCGGGCGGTTTTCCCTGGGTGGGAAATCTTATGGTTACAACATGTGGTGTTGTATTCAGTTGTTTTGGTTCGTCAAGCAACGTTCCCGTGGGTTTGGGTTTGTTGTTTGGGAACCACATAGTGGACGCAAGCAGTCTTGTCTCTTTCCCCCTCCTTCGTGGTGTGAACGTCTTTTGAATCCGTTCACGAAGGTGGGGTGTGTGGTGTAAGTTATCGGCCTATTAGTACCGGTCAGCTTCACGAGTCGTTAGTCCTCGCTTCCACATCCGGCCTATCAACCCAGTGGTCTGGCTGGGGGCCTCTCACACACGAGGTGTATGGAAATCTCATCTTGAAGCGAGCTTCCCGCTTAGATGCTTTCAGCGGTTATCCCATCCGAACGTAGCTAATCAGCGGTGCACTTGGCAGTACAACTGACACACCAGAGGTTCGTCCGTCCCGGTCCTCTCGTACTAAGGACAGCCCTTCTCAAATTTCCTGCGCGCGCAGCGGATAGGGACCGAACTGTCTCACGACGTTCTAAACCCAGCTCGCGTACCGCTTTAATGGGCGAACAGCCCAACCCTTGGGACCTACTCCAGCCCCAGGATGCGACGAGCCGACATCGAGGTGCCAAACCATGCCGTCGATATGGACTCTTGGGCAAGATCAGCCTGTTATCCCCGAGGTACCTTTTATCCGTTGAGCGACGGCCATTCCACAATGTACCGCCGGATCACTAGTCCCGACTTTCGTCCCTGCTCGAGATGTCTCTCTCACAGTCAAGCTCCCTTGTGCACTTACACTCGACACCTGATTGCCAACCAGGCTGAGGGAACCTTTGGGCGCCTCCGTTACTTTTTAGGAGGCAACCGCCCCAGTTAAACTACCCATCAGGCACTGTCCCTGACCCGGATTACGGGCCGAAGTTAGATGTCCAAAGTGACCAGAGTGGTATTTCAACGATGACTCCACCCGGACTGGCGTCCGGGCTTCAACGTCTCCCACCTATCCTACACAAGCCACTCCGAACACCAATACCAAACTATAGTAAAGGTCTCGGGGTCTTTCCGTCCTGCTGCGCGTAACGAGCATCTTTACTCGTACTGCAATTTCGCCGAGTTTATGGTTGAGACAGCGGGGAAGTCGTTACTCCATTCGTGCAGGTCGGAACTTACCCGACAAGGAATTTCGCTACCTTAGGATGGTTATAGTTACCACCGCCGTTTACTGGGGCTTAAATTCTCAGCTTCGCCTTGCGGCTAACCGGTCCTCTTAACCTTCCAGCACCGGGCAGGAGTCAGTCCGTATACATCGTCTTGCGACTTCGCACGGACCTGTGTTTTTAGTAAACAGTCGCTTCCCCCTGGTCTCTGCGGCCCCGCCACGCTCCGGACAGCTAGTGTCCATCACGATAGGGGCCCCCCTTCTCCCGAAGTTACGGGGGCATTTTGCCGAGTTCCTTAACCATAATTCTCTCGATCGCCTTAGTATTCTCTACCTGATCACCTGTGTCGGTTTGGGGTACGGGCGGCTAAAACCTCGCGTCGATGCTTTTCTCGGCAGCATAGGATCACCGGATCCCCCCATACGGGGGTCCCATCGGGTCTCAGGCATCATGAACGGCGGATTTGCCTACCGTTCGCCCTACATCCTTAGACCGGGGCAACCATCGCCCGGCCCGGCTACCTTCCTGCGTCACACCTGTTAATACGCTTGCCTCCCAGGATCAGGTCCCGCGCTCCACCAAAACCCTCACACCACAAGGGTGAAAAGGGCAGGTCTCGGGCGGTTAGTATCCCCTGTTCAGCATGGGCGGTTTTTCGCCGGTACGGGAATATCAACCCGTTGTCCATCGACTACGCCTGTCGGCCTCGCCTTAGGTCCCGACTTACCCAGGGCAGATTAGCTTGACCCTGGAACCCTTGATCATTCGGCGGACGGGTTTCTCACCCGTCTTTCGCTACTCATGCCTGCATTCTCACTCGTGTAGGCTCCACCGCTGGTTTACACCGCGACTTCACTGCCCACACGACGCTCCCCTACCCATCCAGACGCCTGAACCACAAGGGCTTAGCAAAAATCTGAATGCCACAACTTCGGCGGTGTACTTGAGCCCCGCTACATTGTCGGCGCGGAATCACTTGACCAGTGAGCTATTACGCACTCTTTTAAGGATGGCTGCTTCTAAGCCAACCTCCTGGTTGTCTTCGCAACTCCACATCCTTTCCCACTTAGCACACGCTTAGGGGCCTTAGTTGGTGGTCTGGGCTGTTTCCCTCTCGACTATGAAGCTTATCCCCCACAGTCTCACTGCTGCGCTCTCACTTACCGGCATTCGGAGTTTGGCTGACGTCAGTAACCTTGTAGGGCCCATTAGCCATCCAGTAGCTCTACCTCCGGTAAGAAACACGCAACGCTGCACCTAAATGCATTTCGGGGAGAACCAGCTATCACGAAGTTTGATTGGCCTTTCACCCCTACCCACAGCTCATCCCCTCCATTTTCAACTGAAGTGGGTTCGGTCCTCCACGACGTCTTACCGTCGCTTCAACCTGGCCATGGGTAGATCACTTCGCTTCGGGTCTAGATCACGCCACTGCAACGCCCTGTTCAGACTCGCTTTCGCTACGGCTTCCCCACACGGGTTAACCTCGCGACGTAACACTAACTCGCAGGCTCATTCTTCAAAAGGCACGCCGTCACAACTACAAGGCTGCTCCGACGGATTGTAAGCACACGGTTTCAGGTACTGTTTCACTCCCCTCCCGGGGTACTTTTCACCTTTCCCTCACGGTACTGGTCCGCTATCGGTCATTAGGGAGTATTTAGGCTTATCAGGTGGTCCTGACAGATTCACACGGGATTTCTCGGGCCCCGTGCTACTTGGGATACTCTCCGGGCGGCATGACAACATTTCGGTTACGGGGCTCACACCCTCTCTGGCCGGCCTTTCAAGACCGTTCACCTATGCCCATGCAACACACCCCACTGTCCCGGCAGAGACAGAACGGAAAGTCCCACAACCCCGACCATGCAACGCCCGCCGGCTATCACACATGGAACGGTTTAGCCTGATCCGCGTTCGCTCGCCACTACTAACGGAATCACTATTGTTTTCTCTTCCTGCGGGTACTGAGATGTTTCACTTCCCCGCGTTCCCTCCACGCACCCTATGTGTTCAGATGCGGGTCACCAGGTCACTCGCGCGCCTGGCGGGGTTTCCCCATTCGGACACCCTGGGATCACAGTCCGGTTATCGACTCCCCCAGGCTTATCGCAGATTCCTACGTCCTTCTTCGGCTCCTAATGCCAAGGCATCCACCGTGTGCTCTTAAAAACTTGACCACAAAAGATCAATCAGTAATTTTCGAGAGAACCATGAAAACCACCGCCCCGCCCCAAAGGACAGAAACGACAGATCCAGGTTCATATTCTTGGAAATTGCTTCTTATAAAAGATGCTCGCGTCCACTATGTAGTTCTCAAACAACAACCCCAGACCACACACCCCACACACCAGAACCCCCGCAAAAGGGGCCCATCACAGTGCATGCTCGCTGCAGCCGGGAAACCAGAAACACACAAGCCCCACACCCCGCACCCCCACCCCCCGCAAAAGAGGAAGAACGCCCGGGCCATGGTCCTGTTGTCTCAGGACCCAACAGTGTGCCAAACACGAAACCGCCCCATCCCCGTCCGCACCGTTCCAGGACACCCGAACCCCGAAGGGAACGACAATGTCCGTACTGGGTGCCGGCAGAAAAACCGGCGGCCGCTATTTGCTGATATTCCACCCGTGAGCACCCGCCGCAGAACTTTCGTCTGCGCAACGGGCGTACTCCTGACAACACCACCACACAGGCACACAGGCCCGGCGGGGTTGTTGTAGGTGCTCCTTAGAAAGGAGGTGATCCAGCCGCACCTTCCGGTACGGCTACCTTGTTACGACTTAGTCCCAATCGCCAGTCCCACCTTCGACAGCTCCCTCCCACAAGGGGTTAGGCCACCGGCTTCGGGTGTTACCAACTTTCGTGACTTGACGGGCGGTGTGTACAAGGCCCGGGAACGTATTCACCGCAGCGTTGCTGATCTGCGATTACTAGCGACTCCGACTTCATGGGGTCGAGTTGCAGACCCCAATCCGAACTGAGACCGGCTTTTTGGGATTAGCTCCACCTCACAGTATCGCAACCCTTTGTACCGGCCATTGTAGCATGCGTGAAGCCCAAGACATAAGGGGCATGATGATTTGACGTCGTCCCCACCTTCCTCCGAGTTGACCCCGGCAGTCTCCCATGAGTCCCCGCCATTACGCGCTGGCAACATGGAACGAGGGTTGCGCTCGTTGCGGGACTTAACCCAACATCTCACGACACGAGCTGACGACAACCATGCACCACCTGTGAACCGGCCCCAAAGGGGAAGGACTGTTTCCAGCCCGGTCCGGCCCATGTCAAGCCTTGGTAAGGTTCTTCGCGTTGCATCGAATTAATCCGCATGCTCCGCCGCTTGTGCGGGCCCCCGTCAATTCCTTTGAGTTTTAGCCTTGCGGCCGTACTCCCCAGGCGGGGCACTTAATGCGTTAGCTACGGCGCGGAAAACGTGGAATGTCCCCCACACCTAGTGCCCAACGTTTACGGCATGGACTACCAGGGTATCTAATCCTGTTCGCTCCCCATGCTTTCGCTCCTCAGCGTCAGTTAATGCCCAGAGACCTGCCTTCGCCATCGGTGTTCCTCCTGATATCTGCGCATTTCACCGCTACACCAGGAATTCCAGTCTCCCCTACATCACTCTAGTCTGCCCGTACCCACCGCAGATCCGGAGTTGAGCCCCGGACTTTCACGGCAGACGCGACAAACCGCCTACGAGCTCTTTACGCCCAATAATTCCGGATAACGCTTGCGCCCTACGTATTACCGCGGCTGCTGGCACGTAGTTAGCCGGCGCTTCTTCTGCAGGTACCGTCACTTTCGCTTCTTCCCTACTGAAAGAGGTTTACAACCCGAAGGCCGTCATCCCTCACGCGGCGTCGCTGCATCAGGCTTGCGCCCATTGTGCAATATTCCCCACTGCTGCCTCCCGTAGGAGTCTGGGCCGTGTCTCAGTCCCAGTGTGGCCGGTCACCCTCTCAGGCCGGCTACCCGTCGTCGCCTTGGTGAGCCATTACCTCACCAACAAGCTGATAGGCCGCGAGTCCATCCAAAACCACAAAAAGCTTTCCACCCCCCACCATGCGATGAGGAGTCATATCCGGTATTAGACCCAGTTTCCCAGGCTTATCCCAGAGTTAAGGGCAGGTTACTCACGTGTTACTCACCCGTTCGCCACTAATCCCCGGTGCAAGCACCGGATCATCGTTCGACTTGCATGTGTTAAGCACGCCGCCAGCGTTCATCCTGAGCCAGGATCAAACTCTCCGTTGAAGAACAGACACAACCAAAGAACCACGGGAAAACGCGGAACCAGACTGCACAAAATTTGAAACCAGCTGTAAAAACCATGCCATCCACGGGATGGACAACACAGCCAAAACAACCAATCAATAAAACAATTGGTATCAACAAACTTGGCACACTATTGAGTTCTCAAACAACAGACACACCCGGCACCACCACAACCTCAGCCGTGGATCGCTCCGGAGCAACTTTTCAAACTTACCCGAGTCCGAACCGCTTTGCAAACCGGCGTATTCGCCGAATTCCAAAGCATCGAAAGGGTCCCCACCCAAAAACCGGCGCAGAAATCCGCACCATTTTCAGGCCATTCAAAGAGGGGGTCGGTCGCTATCTTTCCGCTTCAGCGGCGGCGACTCGAACAACTTTACACACGAACCCCCGCCCACACAAATCGGCCCGGCAGGGGGCTCCGGGCTCCAAATTCCCCGAAGCGGCGCGGACCTGGGCCGCTCCGACGGCCGCCACCGGGCGGGGCGGCCGTCGTTTGGCTGCTATGAAGTAGGTCACTGGCTTAGGCCTCGCCAGACCTGGAGGTGGTGGAGCCCTCCCCCGCTTTCTCCTGTCTCTCCTCCGGATCCTCCCCAGCTGCAGCAGTCGGGGCAGCGAACAGGCCGATCAGCCCATCGATTTCCCGGCTTGCTACGGCGGGGTGCCGGAAGTGCTGGTGCGGCTCAAGGGCGTAACGCGTACGCCGGCCTTCGTGCCTACGGTGCAGGTAGCCTCCGTCTTCTAGGTCCTTAAGGATCTGGAGGACGGAGCGTGGCGTGATCCCGACCCGGGCAGCGAGATCAGCAACCCGGGCTTCCGGGTCTGCCGCCACTGCCAGCAAGACGTGCCCGTGGTTCGTAAGGAACGTCCAGGACGGGCCGGCCGTCCCGGCTGCGCCGGCAGCCGGGACGGCACTCGTCATGCGCTGCCGCCTCTGGTCGGTGCGTGCGGGTCGGCGCTCATCGTGTGAGGGTCGACGTCGGCGGTCACCGGGGCGTGGCGATCGACGTCGGATTTCGCAGCGGCGTCCTGGGCGCCCTCCGTCTGCCTCGCTCCCGCCGCAGCCCGGGCGCCCGCCCCACCGGTGTGATGGTCGCCCGCCTGGGCGCCCTCCGCAGCGCCCTCCGCAGCCGCCGCCGTCGTAGTCGCCTCCGCATGGCGCCCGCGCCGCCACAGCGGTTCCAGCTCAGCGAGTTCCGCCGGTGACGCGGTGCCGAATGGTGCGTGCGCCGGCGCTACAGAAGCCTTGCGCTCCTGGCCCCGGGTGGCCCAGAGGCTCGCGCCGATCGACACGCCTAGGATGGTGGCGATGACGGCCAGGGACAGCGGGGTGGGGATGTAGAAGATATCGATCTTGAGGGCCATCTTGATGCCGACCCAGACCAGGACCAGGGCCAGGCCGACCTTGAGGTAGATGAACCGGTGCATCAGGTCGGCCAGCAGGAAGTACATGGCCCGGAGCCCCAGGATCGCGAAGGCGTTGGCGGTGAAGACCAGGAACACCTCGTCGGTGACGGCGAAGATGGCCGGGATGGAGTCGACGGCGAAAATGATGTCGGTGACCTCAACCAGCACCAGGACGGCCAGCAGCGGGGTCGCCAGCACCAGACCGTTCTTGCGGATCATGAACTTCTGTCCGTGGAACTTGTCGGTCATCGGCACGTACCGGCGGAAGAGCTTGAGCGCCCGCGACTTTTCCGGGTCGGGGTGCTCGTTGCGCTGGCGGATCATCTTGTAGCCGGTGAAGAGCAGGAACGCCGCGAAGAGGTAAAGCACCCACCCGGCGCTGGCGATGATGGCGGAGCCCGCGGCGATGAAGATGCCGCGGAAGACCAACGCGCCGAGGACGCCGAAGAACAGCACGCGGTGCTGGTACTCGCGGGGTACGCCAAAGTACGTGAAGATGATCGCCCAAATGAACACGTTGTCCACGGCCAGGGACTTTTCGATCAGGTAGCCGGCAAAGTACTGCTGGCCGAATTCGGACCCATACAGCTGCCAGACAACGACGCCGAAGCCGACGCCGAACGCGACCCAGACGGCCGACCACAGCGCGGCTTCGCGGACGCCGATTACGTGGGCTTTGCGGTGTGCGAACAGGTCCACGGCAAGCATGAGGACGATCACACCAATGACGGCCAACCAGGCCCAAAGAGGAACATGCATGAGGAGCACTCGCTTCCAGTCAGTCAATACCAACTGGAGGTCTCTCCCGGCCGCATAGGGCCTGTCCCGCCGGACCGCTCAGGGGCGGCCGTACTGACGACGGAACATTTCCGGGGATACTCCCCTCCACGTAATAAGTGAAGCACATTTCACCTATTGGCGGCAAGGGGTGGCCGCCGCAAGGAGCCGCCCCTGGCACCGTTCGCGTCTCGCCTACACGCTATCCGGGCGAAGGTGTGAGGACTAAAATTTTGCTACCAGTCGGCACGAAGCGGCGCGGTTGAAGGAGGCCACGATGTCGGATTTCCTTTTCGCAACACTGGACGCCGGCGGCAACCTTCCGCCGGCACTGGGCATCGGCCGGGAGCTGCTAAGGCAGGGCCACCGGGTCCGTTTCCTTGGCCACGCCCAGCAGGCGGCGGCCGTGGAGTCAGCCGGTGCGGAGTTCATTCCCTACCGGCACGCAGCCCCGCTCTCCCCTGCCGTTTCCGCACCGGCGCACCGGCAGTTTGCGGCCATGCTGAACGTGTTCGGCGACCCGGGCATCGGACGGGACCTTCTGGAGGAGGCGCGGCGCGAACCACCCGACGTCGCCGTCGTCGATTGCTTGCTCATGGGCGCAATCGATGCGGCAGCCAAGGCCGGCCTGCCGCACGTGGTGCTGGTCCACAGCTTCTTCGCGTTCTTCGACGGGCCGTTCCGGCGGGGCCCGATGGGCGCCGCTCTCGCGTTCAAGAAACTGCCTCCCCGGCGGGCGATAGGGCACGCGGAGCGGGTGCTGGTCTGCGCGGACCCGCTGCTGGATCCGGCCGGCCGTGCGCCCGGTGGACCTGGAGAAAGGGTGGTCTGGTCCGGCGCTGTCGTCGATGAGGTCACCTCCGGGAACACCGGAACACGGCGCGCCGGGCGCCCGCGGGTCCTGGCGAGCTTGAGCACGACGGCGTTCCCCGGGCAGCAACAGGTGCTGCAGAAGATTCTCGACGCCGCATCGGTGTTGACAGTGGATCTCGTGATGACGACCGGGCCCGCGGTGGATCCCGCCAGCCTCTCCGCGCCCGCGAACGCCACGGTGCACCGCTACATCGAGCACACGGAGATCATGCCTGACTGCGACGCTGTGATCGGGCACGGCGGCCACGCCACCGCTATGCGCGCGCTGGCGCACGGGCTGCCGATGATGATCCTGCCGATGCACCCCCTGATGGACCAGCCGCTGGTCGGCAAGGTCATACGTGATGCCGGGGCCGGGGTGCTCCTCAGCCGCAAGTCGTCGCCCGGGGAAATCGGCAACAAACTTTCGGAGCTCCTCGACTCGGAAAGCTGCGCGAGAGCAGCGGCGGAGATCGGCACCCGCCTGCGCAACAGCGCCGGCGCCCGGAGCGGCGCGCAGGTTCTGGCCGACGTTGCCGGCAGGTCCCGCTAAACAGCAGGTTCCGCTAACAGCAGGTCCGGCTGAACAACATGTCCCGCTTTAGCAGCAAGGCCTGTTGCCCCTTCCCCGTTGCGCCCCCTCCCCCGCCGGGACTAGGGTGAATACTAAGCATGCTTAGCGTGTTGGACGATCCACCCGCCGCCGGCCCCCGATTGTTTTGAACAGGCCATCCCTGTGCAGGAGGAAAGCCCGGGCCGAACGCAACCATCCGGAGGAGAACCATGACTGACCAGTACACGTTCAGGAACCCCGTCACCGCCTACGAGCAGATCGAACCGCCCGAGCAGAGCCAGCCGGAACCCGGCCTGGACGCCAAGATGACACCCAAAGCGGACCTCGGCGAGGACAGCTACCGCGGCACCGGCCGGCTCGAGGGCCGCAAGGCGCTTATCACCGGCGCGGACTCCGGGATCGGCGCCGCAACGGCGATCGCGTTCGCCCGGGAGGGTGCCGACGTCGTGATGTCCTACCTGCCGGAGGAGGAAGAGGATGCCACCCGGATCGCCAACCTGATCGAGAAGGCGGGCCGCAAAGCCGTCAAGGTCCCCGGCGATCTCAAGGATTCGGCCATGTGCCGTGAGCTCGTGGAGACCGCGGTGCGCGAACTCGGCGGCCTCGACATCTTGGTCAACAATGCCGGCAAACAGGTCGCGCAGAAGGCCCTCGCCGACATTGAGGACGTCCAGTTCGACCACACGTACAAGACCAACGTCTACGCGATGTTTTGGCTGACCAAGGAAGCCCTGCCGCACCTGCCGGCCGGGTCCGCGATCATCAACACCACCTCCATCCAGGCGTACAGCCCGTCGGAGACGCTGGTGGATTACGCCTCCACCAAGGGCGCGATCAACAACTTCACCAAGGGTCTGGCCCAGCAGTTGGCCCCCAAGGGCATCCGCGTCAACGCAGTGGCCCCCGGCCCGATCTGGACCCCGCTGCAGCCCAGCGGCGGCCAGCCCACCGAGGACCTGCCGGAGTTCGGCAAGGAAACCCCGCTGGGCCGCGCCGGGCAGCCGGCCGAACTCGCCCCGGCGTACGTGTTCCTCGCGTCGTCCGAGTCCAGCTACGTAATTGGCGAGACGCTGAACGTCAACGGCGGCATGCCGACGCCGTAACGCGCCAGCGTTCGTGCACCCAGTGGCCCCTTCCGATTATCCGGGAGGGGCCATCGACATCTTCGGGCAAGCTGGTGAGGACGACGACGGCGCTGCCGCGACATCCCTGCTGCGATAGGCTCGCTCCGGACCTGAACGGGCATCGACTTCAAGTGTAAGAGGCGGGAATTTCCTTGGACCTACTCAGCGGCATGAGCCGCGACCAACTGCGCCTCTTTGCCTGGGTGGCAGCCGCCGTCTTCGCGGTTGCAGCCGGCCTCTGGCGTCCGCGGCGGCTTCACTGGACTGCGCTGGGTTCCGTCCTGCTCTTCGCCGCGATCAACACCGCTGCCGGCATTTACGTCCTGAACCATTTCACTGACCCGCGCTGGTCTGTGGGGGCTCAACCGCCGCTGAGCACACCGTCGCTTGCCGGGACGCCAATCGTCGGGAAGTACCTGGGTCCCCTGGATTCGGCTCTGAGCGGGGTGGTCGGCGGAGTGAACGACTTCTTCGCGTTCCAGCACGCGCTTCCCATAGCCCTGGACTTCCTTACCGTGTCCGGGTGGGCCCTGCTGGTGTCATTCCCGCTGGCCGTGCTCGCCGCCGGCATCAATTTCGCCATGGCCAGGCGCCGGGCGGCCGCGTTCGACAAATACCGGGCCACGGTTGACCAGTTGCAGGTGGAGCTTGAGCAGATCAAGCGGCAACTCTCAACGCGGAATTCCGTCGCCCCGGCGCTCCCGGTGGAACACGGGTCCACCGAGGTGCGGCGGGGCTGACGCCCGGACTCCCACGCCGAAGACTACAGCTGGACTCTGGGCGTGCTTCCGGCGGCCGATTGACGGCCCGGCTTCATACGGCGTCAATTTCCTTGTCGTCCGACGCTCGGCGCCCCTAGTGTCCTAGGTACAGATCAAGAGTTCCAACATTGAGCCCTGGCTTGTTGGACGGCAACCCTCTTCGTGGCGGGGTGCCCCAGGTGAAGATCCGGCCGCACGCACAAGCGCTGCGGCAAGTATCGAGCCCCGCCTAAGCGGGGCGTCCTCGTGGACGGAATTTTCCATGTCATATATCTGCCTGATCCTTTCCGGAGCCGCTCTCCTGATCAACGGCCTGGGCCTTCTGGGCCGTATCCCGGCCCGGGACAGCGGCGTCTTCAACATCGTCATCGGCCTGTTGCAGCTGCTGCTGGCCGTGTTCCTCGCTGCTGCCGCCGGCGGCGACGGCGGCCTCCTGCTGGGAGCTGCTGGCATCGTGCTTTTCGGCATCACCTACCTCTACGTCGGGCTGAACGCCGTGCTCAGCCTGGAGTCGGCCGGGGTGGGCTGGTTCTGCGCCCTGGTTGCCGTGCTGGCCGTCTTTTACTCCGCTGCCAACTTCGGCACAGATCCCTTCTTGTCGGTGCTCTGGCTGAGCTGGGCGGTCCTGTGGTTCCTGTTCTTCCTGATCCTGGCCGGCGGAAGGTCCTCGCTCTCGGCGTTCACCGGCTGGGCGGTCCTGCTTACCGGCCAACTCACGACGACGGTACCGGCCCTGCTGGGGCTTTCCGGCGCGTGGCCGGCCGGGTGGCTCCCGGCGGTGGCCGCCGCCGTCGTCATCGCCGCCGCGTTCACTGCGGCCCTGGTCCTCAGCCGGTCCGCCGGTTCGCGGACCGCCGCGGACGCCGAGACCGCCCCAGCCGCCATCGAACCCGTTCCAGCGTAGCCACGGCTCCACCCAACACCCTCCAACACCCTCCAGCACCAACGAAAGGCAACTCCATGTCATCAGTGACCACCGCCGTCCCCGAAGCCGACTACCAGACCCTCGCCAACCTGTTCCGTCCCATCTTCGCCCGCATCGCCGAAGGGGCCAGCGCCCGCGAGCAGGACCACCAGCTGCCGTTTGCCGAAATCAAGGAACTCACCGCGGCAGGCTTCGGCGCCCTCCGCGTTCCCGTGGCCGACGGCGGGTTCGGAGCGTCCCTGCCGCAGCTCTTCCGCCTGCTCACCGAACTCGCGGCCGCCGATTCCAACATCCCGCAGGCCCTGCGGGGGCACTTCGCCTTCGTCGAGGACCGGCTGGTCTCCACCGGAGCCCAGCGTGCCGTGTGGCTGGAACGCTTCGTCAAAGGCGAGATCGCGGGCAACTCGTGGACCGAGGTGGGCACCGTCAAGATCGGCGACGTGATCACCAAGGTCAGCCCCGATCCCGGCAGCAGCACCGGCGGATTCCGGATCAGCGGCACGAAGTACTACTCCACGGGCAGCATCTTCGCGGACTGGATCGACACGTTCGCCCAGCGCACCGACAACAATGTCAAGGTGATCGCCGTCGTCAATGCCCACCAGCCGGGCGTCACACACTCGGACGACTGGGACGGCTTCGGGCAGCGCACAACCGGATCGGGCACCAGCACGTTCACGGACGCCGCTGTTGAGGCCGGGAACGTCATCGATTTCGACACCCGCTTCAAGTACCAGACGGCGTTCTACCAGGCCGTGCTCTTGGCCGTGCTGGCCGGAAGCATCAAGGCCGCCGAGCGGGAGATCGCCGTCGAGGTCCGCAACCGGACCCGGATTTTCTCCCATGGCAACGCCGACTCTTTCGCTGCCGACTCGCAGATCCTGCAGGTGGTGGGCCAGGTCTCGGCCAAGGCCTACGCGGCTGAAGCCACCTTGGAGCGAGCCGCCCGGGCGCTGCAGGGAGCGTACGACGGCGCGTTCCTGGGCGACCTGGAAGAGGAAGAGCGCCTCAACGACCTGGCCGAACTGGAAACCGCCCAGGCTCAGATCATTCTGACGGAACTCGCCACCCGGGCCACCTCGGACATCTTCGACGCCCTCGCCGCTTCCGGCACCAGCACCAAGAAGAACTTGGACCGGCACTGGCGCAACGCCCGCACAGCCGCGAGCCACAACCCTTGGGTCTTCAAGGCCCGGATCGTGGGCGACTACGCCGTGAACGGCACCACTCCGCCGCGCGTCTGGTCCATTGGTGCCGGTCCCAAGGCCGCCAGCGCAAAGTAGCCGGGCTGAGCGCGTTGCGCCGCTGACCCAGAAAGCACACCCGGGTTAAACAAAAGCAGGGCCCGTCCGAAGACGGGCCCTGCTCTAAACCTAACGGTCCAGAAGCTCTAAAGAATTAGAGGGACTGGATGTTGACGGCCTGGGGACCCTTGGGGCCCTGCTCGGTTTCGAAGGAGACCTTCTGGTTCTCTTCGAGGGAGCGGAAGCCGGAGGAAGCGATCGCGGAGTAGTGAGCGAAAACGTCCTGCGAGGAGTCATCGGGGGAAATGAAGCCGAAGCCCTTTTCAGCGTTAAACCATTTGACGGTACCAGTAGCCATTATTTTTGTCCTTCGTGAAGGTGGAGGAAAAGTCCCGACTTTCGGGTCCTCCAGTGTGGGGTGCTCAAAACCGCTGCTTCAGAAGAACGCGGACTTTCGACCGCGCGTACTGCCTGAACTACGAACTGCATAAACACAACAACAGGATCAACCCTACAGGAGATTTCCGAGGCGAATTACCACCGACGATTTTCGGACTACGACGGCGCCACAGGTTTCGTCCCAGCCCGACAAACCGCTTCAGCACTTCGCGGCGTTCCGTGAGACAAGGAACGCCTAACGGGAGACCGCCTGCCGGGGCCGGCGGGGCTCAGCGTGTTCGCGCGTGGTCGACCCCGTGCCATAAGAGTGGTCGCGCGAAGGGCCGCCGTCGTCGCTGGTGTCATTGACGGACGACGACGGCGCGCCCGTCGTGGGGGCAACCTCCGGTCCCGCCGAGCGCTCCGCACGAGCACCGACCCTACGCTCGACAGCCCGTCCGGCGGCGACGGACAGCCGCTGCGCCGGGCGCTCCACGAAACGGTAGAACAACACAGCGGCTGCGAACGAGGCTGCCCCGGAGACAGCGAGCGCCAGCGGCAGGGAAACTGACCGCAGCAGGGTGACGCCGGCCAGAATGATGGGCAGGTGCACCAAGTAGAGACTGAAGGAGATCCGGCCCAGCCACTGCACGACGGCGGTGTCGCCGAGCTTCTTCGCCTGAGCCGTGAGGAGGAACACCAGGACGAGCAGTGTCGCGCCGACGGTTACGAGCGCTTCGACGCCCTTGACCGGCATCGCAGGGCTAAGCCATTCCGCGTTGGCCAGGCCCAGGCCGACGGCGGTGACGGGCACCCAGACGAACCGCGGCCAGACCCGGGTGAGGTCGCGGATCCGGGTCCGCTCCACGCCGAGGATCGCGCCGACCGCAAAGATCGGCAGGTAGATCAGCCAGTCCACGTGCTGGACTGCACCCAGGCCGGCCAGACCCAGGACGAGTCCGAGTTTGAGGAGCCAGAACCGCCGCCAGCGGAGCGCGAGCAGAACGTAGAGCGGAAGCAACAGGGAGAACAGCACCTCCCACTTCAAAGTCCAGAGCGGGGTATTGATGGTGCTCGCGCTCAAGAACAGCAGCGCGTCCTTCGCAACCTGGCCCGTGTTCGGTGTGGTCACGTACATGTCCGCCCACGGGCTCTGCAGCGGTGATGCCGTGCGCGGAATGAGAGCGATCAGCGCGACCGCCATGGCCAGGGACGCCCACGCCGGCAGGTAGAGCCGGAGCAGACGCTTGGCGTAGTACGGCGCCCAGTTCCCTCCGGCGCGGGCCTTCGTAAACGGCAGGATAAGGACAAAACCAGACAGCACAAAGAACACATGGACCGCCGGAGTGCCGTTCCAGAGCAGGTGCAGCGGAGAGAACACCGCCCACATTCCGGCGCTGCTGAGGGCTGCGGACCGGTCGTCGGAAACCACACGCCCGATCGCGGGGAAGACGGAGAGCAGATGGCAGGCGACCACCACCAGGGCGGCGATCCCGCGGAGGCCATCCAGCTGCGTGACTCGGGTTCCAGGCTGCTTCGGCATCAGCTCCATGTTACCAGTTCGTTACATTCGGGTGGGGGGCAAGACTGAATCCTCACTCTCTGGACAGCCCGCGGGGAAGGAGTCAACAATGGGCCAGCGGGTGGTGTTGGGGCTTCTGCGCACCGGCCAGAGTGCTGCGGCCCGGCTGTTTCGAGCGTCCAAGGCGGGATATGAAGGCTGTGGTGGTGGGCGCGGGCATTGCGGGTCTGGTTGCGGCCCGCCAACTTGGTCTGGCCGGCTGGGACGTGGAGATCCTAGAGAAGTCCGCCACTCCCCGGCCCGATGGTTACATGATGGACTTCTTCGGCCCGGGAGTGGGGGCGCGGAAAAGATTGGCCTCTACCCGCGGCTCGCTTCCGTGGCGTACCACGTCGAGGCGGCCGAGTATGTCGATCCGGCAGGACGCCCCAGGGCGAGTCTCGACTACGACCGGTTTGCCCGGCTTGCCGGCGGGAAGGTCTTGAGTCTGCTGCGTCCAGACATGGAGCGGGCGTCCCTCGCCGCCCTCGACGACGTGCCCACCCGGCCGAATACGGGTCCGCTACGGGGCGCCGGTATCCCACGTAGCAAGCGGTGACGACGGCGTGCGGGTCGCCGTTGCGGGCGCGCACGCAGTGACGCTGGCCGCGGACGTCCTCATCGGCGCTGACGGTATCCACTCCACCGTGCGAACCGAGGTGTTCGGCCCCGAAGAGGAGTACCTGCGCCCCCTGGGTATGCGGGCCGCGGCGTTCATCGTGACGGAACCGGACCTGAACCGGCGGTTCCGGAACCGGTTCATCCTCACCGACAGCATCCACCGGACAGCCGGACTCTACAGCCTCCGATCGGACGAAATGGCGGCCTTCATGGTCTACCGGGAGGACCCGGGTGAAACACCGCCCGAGCGGTCTGAGACGACGCGGGAACGGCTGCGCCGGGAGTTCGTCGGACTCGGACAGGCCATCGACCGGCTGCTGGAACTGTGCCCCGAGCACCCGTACGACGACGTTGTCGCTCAGATTGTCATGCCGGACTGGCACAAGGGGCGAACCGTTCTCGTGGGGGACGCCTGCGGGGCCGTGTCGCTCCTCGCGGGCCAGGGCGGCTCGCTCGCCATCGCCGGCGCCGCGCTCCTGGGTGACATCCTTGGGCCCGCGGCCTCGCCCGAGGGGATTGTGCCAGCCCTTACCGAATTCCAGCGGCGATTCAGACCCGTGGTCGAGGAGGCCCAGGCCGCCGGGAGGCGCGCCGCCTCGTCATTCCTGCCCGCCAACCGGACCCAGCGCTTCCTGCGCCGGTGGATCATACGCGCCAGCCATGCGCCGGGCATCGACCGGCTCGTGGCCCGCCAAATCGTGGGCAGAATCGCAAAGTAGCCCCGGCCGGTACCCTTCGCCAGGGATGCCCCCAGTTGAGCGTTTACGACGCCCGGCCCGGGCCGTCCGAACGGCACGCCAACAGCCGCTGACAGCAACCTTGAGATTCGTACGAGCGGATGCCCTCGTGTGCAGCGATGCCGTCCGGTTTCGGCCGGCTAGAGCCGGCTATAGGCAGCTGGGCTGGTAGGCCGGATCGGCGGGGCCGGAGGCCTGGCCCAAGGCGTTCGTCACCAGCTGGTGCACCACCGGGTCGTTGGGCGCCTGGTCATGTTCGATGACGTCGGCCGGGCACTTGTCCTGGATGGTGATGTTGGTGACCTGCCGGGCCGAGCCGTTGAGGAACTGGCTGTTGTAGGGAATGACCACCTCATCGTGGACCGTGGATATGACGGTGTAGGACGGTCCTGCGACGGTGTCGCCGATGGAGTTGAGCTGCTGCATGAACGCCGACCCGGCCTGCTGGTCGGCGCAGGCGGCACAGCCGGCAGCGGTGTAGTCGGGAGGCGGGACGAATCCCGGCGGCGGGACGATCACTCCTTTTGTGCCGTGGTTGGACGGCGCGATCCCCACGAGGTGGTGGACATACTTCGCTCCGCCCAGGAAGTCCATGTAGTAGCGAGGCATCATGCCGCCCTGGCTGTGGCCTACCAGGTCCACTTTCTTGGCGCCGGTGGCCGCGCGTACCGCGTCCACGAAGGGGGCCAGTTCCTGCGCGGATTTAGCCACCGGGGCGGTGGCGTACACGCCGTTCGTCTCGCCGTAGTTGAGGGCGAATACGCAGTACCCGGAGCTCTTCAGGACCGGCGACAGCGTGGACCAGTTCTTCACCATGCTTTCGAAGGTCCCGGGCACCAGGATCACCGGGTAGGGGTGCTCGGCTGAGGGTTTGCAGGTCCAGTCGTTGGCTCCGGGCGGGGCCACGTCCAGGGTGCCGGCCTGGGCGGGGGCCGCAGCCAGGGATGCTGCGAGGACGGCGGCGGCCGCGATGGACAGGGTTCTGGTGAGCAGTGACATGGCAACCTCTTTGTTCGCGTGTCAACGGGTGGGACCAGCCGCGGCTGCCGGTCCTTCCGGCCGGTCGAGCCTGCGCCGCGGTGTAAAAATGCTAGGCAGATTCGGGACCGGAGGGCGGTGGCTGCACAAACGTGCGCGGAATCGCCTCTCCTTTGAGAGGCTGGTCCACAAGGGTCCAATGGCCCCATCTCTGGGTGTTGTTACTGGTCAGTAGCTGTTTGCAACGCCGATCTTGATCCGAGGCAGCAGCAGCAGGTGCACAAACGTTCATCACCGAACCGGGCGGCCGAGTTGCGGTAGACCTCCGCCACCGTGGATCCGTTCCCTCATCATCACGTGGCCGCCTTCCCACTGTTGGTCAGTCCGGCGGGCGAGTACGATGCTGCCGGAGAGAGGGCCAGCTGCACACGTCGAACTGACAGGACCATCTGGCGACCGCTTTCTCCCCGCGCCGCCGGGCGGGCTGTAAGGAGGGCCGATGTTGATGATTTTCCCTGCAATCGGGATCCTGCTGTTGATTGCATTCCTGTTCGCCGCTTTTGTCTTTTGCGGCATCCTTTGGACGCTGTTCAGGCTGGCACTCTCGTTGGCGGGCATCCCGCCGCGGCTCGCCGGAGGAAAGAGCCCGCCGGCGGCCGCCCTGGGTGCACCCTGGAGCGGCCCCCAAGTCCGCAGACCGGTGCCCTCAATCCGGCCTTCCGCCCCGCCTCCGACCGGAGTCACAGCGGAATCCACAATGTGGCCCAAGTGGAATGCGGCGCACCGGAGCTACACGGACCGTGAAAAGTCACTGTGGCAGGAGCAGTTCGACGCCCTGAACTCCGGAGGGTAGGCGGCCACGGCGGAGGGCGGAGCGCGTTCCGGTCTCCCCCACAACACGGCATACGAGCGGAGGAACACGAATGGAAATGCCCAAGGCGTCCGACGCCGACAAGGAACACTTCCGCTCGGTGATGCCCGACCACCCCGACGTCGTCGTCAAGCCGATGTTCGGCAATCTCGGAGCGTTCGTCAACGGCAACATGTTCGCCGGCCTGTTCGGGCCCACTATCGGCGTCAAGCTGGGCCCGGAGGACAAGAAGACGCTTGAGGGCAGCGAGCGCACTGTCCCGTTCGGCCCGACCGAACGGCCCATGGGCGGCTACACCGGACTGCCGGAGATCTGGAACGGCGAGGGCGACGGCGACGACGCGCGGGCCAAGGCTTGGGTAGAGAAGGCCTTCGAGTACATAGCGGGACTACCGCCAAAAGCACCCAAACCGCCGAGGGGTTCAAAAACCAAAGCCGGCCAAGAGTAGCGGCGAGGGTCAAAGTTCCGGAATGCAGGGCCCGCCGCCCAGAACAGCCAGCCCGGCGCGGTCCCCTTCGGCAAAACCCAGGACCCCGCTGTTCTCGGCATTCATCAACTGCGTCGGATCGTCGACATGGTCCAGCCCGACGACGTGGCCCAGTTCGTGCATGATGATCGCGCGCACCTGCATCGGCCCATTGGGGCGCTGCATAATTGTCGACAGGTCCGGAGCATCAAGCACCACCTGCCCGGTAATGAACGCCGAGCGACGGTCGGAAGCCTCGGCCCGGGCGCTGCCGCCGAAGCCCGCTACTTTGCCCTCGAGACGCGGGCTCTGCGCCGGCGTCGACCAAGCGATCAGCACCGGTGCCCAGCGGTTGCCGTAACGGTCTGGCTGGTACGGCTTGCGCTGGTCGCCCGGGGCCTCGGCGGTCGTGCCGTCGCTGACGAACCGCAGCCCAGTTGCCGCTGAAACCTCCGCCACGGCCTGCCGGATCAGCTCTTCCCCGCCGGCGGGCGCGTTCTCGGGCCTGACAGCGTAGTGGATGGGGCGGCATGGATCGTAGGCGACGAAAGGCTGGGACAGGTCGGAAACGGGCTGCAGGACAAACGCCTTGGACGGGGAGGCTGCCGGCGGCAGCCCGAGGGGCGCCCTTGCCGCCTCAACCCCAGGCGGGGGCGCGGTAGCGCCGGGGAGGTACGGCCGGAACGGCTCCACGACGAACCGGTCAATCAACGCCGGGCTGAAATACAGGACTACGACGACCGCAATGCTGATCACTGCGGAAAAGGGCATGCCCATCAGTCGGCGCCTACCGTAGCCGCCTTTTCGGCGCACTGAGCGGGGCGTTGTCCTGCCCTTCTTCGGGGTGGCAGGCTCGGACCTCCAAGGGGCAGGCTCCTGAAGCTTTCCGAGAGCTTCATCAATCGCCCACTGTGGAATGCGCCCGCTCGGCGAACGGCGCACCCCGGGCGGCAATTCGCCGCCGGACCATTGGCTCCGACTTGGATCGAAACTGCCCCGGCTCCCCCCACTTGAATTCAACTTCGTCCCCCTCGACGCCAAAGGCCGTTCCTGAACCGAGACCCAGCATAAGGCGCCGCACCCACGAGGCCGCCCCGTTCCGCGGAGGAAAATCCACTGGATGGAGCAATCCACATCTGGGTGTCCTCCGAATTGCTGGCATAAGAACGGGACCGGCCGGACCATCGGCCGCTCCTTCACCGCAAACCCGTACTAAGGAGTCAGCCATGACAACCACGACCCACGCCCGCACCGCTTCCCGGACCATCGTGCAGAAGGCCAGCCTCGCCGTCGGCGCCGTCTTCCTGCTGGTCGGCATCCTGGGCTTCGTCCCGGGAATCACCACCAACTACGAGTCGCTGCAGTTCGCCGGCCACCACTCGGAGGCGATGCTGCTGGGCCTGTTCCAGGTGTCGGCGCTGCACAACATCGTCCACCTGCTCTTCGGCGCGGCCGGCCTACTGCTGGCCCGCTCCGCCACCGGCGCCAAGTCGTTCCTGCTCTACGGCGGGATCGTCTACCTGGTCCTGTTCGTGTACGGCCTGGTGGTCCCCGAAGATTCAGCCGGCGACTTCGTGCCGCTGAACAGCCTGGACAACATCCTCCACCTGGTGCTTGGTCTCGGCATGGTCGCCCTCGCGGTTCTCCTGACCCGCGGCGCCAGCGCCAAGGCCCGCGCCTAAGTCCCGAACCAGGACCGGCCAGCACCAGTTCCACCCTGCGGCCCCGCCACCGGCCCCCGGCCGGCGTCGGGGCCGCAGTCCCGCCCGACTCCGGCTCCAACGTCCAGCCGGGGACGTTCGGCCCTACAGCGATGAGTGGCGCCGCGGCCATCATCAAGGCATGTCGGCGCTCTTATGGCCCAAGGCCGGGGCGTGGGCTCCCCTGTACCGGACCGGCGGTGTCGCCGGGATTCTCTTCGTCCTCTTCGGGCTGGCAGCCCTTGCGCTGTACGCCCTGAATCCCCCGCCGGTCTCCGGGGGCGGGGCAACCCTGCGGTTCATCGACGACCACAAGGCCTCCTACATAGCCCAGCAGATTCTCTGGCTCGTGCCGTCGCTGTTCGGGCTTGTCGTCTTCGTCGCGCTCCTTATCGTCCTGCTGCCCGCCAGTCCCGGCCTTGCGGTCCTGGGCTTCGCGGTGGGTGGCGCATCCTGGACCGCACTCCTTGCCGTCCCGGTGACGAGCGAGGGGACCCTGTCGCTCGTGTACCTCAGCGACCAGTACGCTGCAGCTCCCGACGCCGGCACGAGATCCGCCTTCGTCGCGGCGGCGGAGGCGCTGGTGGCGGAAAACAACACCGTCTCCCTCGCCGGGGCCCTCACCCCGCTGGGACTGCTGCTGATCTCGCTGCCCCTGCGCCGGGGTGTTCTGCCGCACTGGGCCGGCTGGCTGGGGATCGTCACCGGAGCCCTCGGCCTCGCCAGCGAGGCCCTGCGCTTCGCGCTGCCGGCCCTCTACACCGTGTACGGGCCACTGCTGTGGGCCTGGTTCGCCGTCGTGGGCGTCTCACTCCTTCGGTTGGCACGTCGCACCCAGGCCGACGGCACGCCGGGCATCCGCCGCCCCCAGAAGACCCCAAGGGGACAGGGAACAACATGACATCGTTCACTGGCTCCATTCTCATCCGGCGCACCTCCGAGGAAGTCTTCGACTTCGTCGCGGACGAGCGGGACGAGCCGACCTACAACCCTGAAATACCAGATCGAGAAGACCACGCCAGGGCCGATCGGCGTGGGCGCCCGGTGGCGGGCCGTCACGACGTCGGGCAGGCGGAAAGTGCCGTTCGACCTTGAGGTCACCGAGTACGCCCGCCCGGAACGGCTGGGCTCAGTGACCCGCATGGGCGCGGCGGACATCAGCGGGTTCCTGACCTTCGCACCGGAGACGGACGGAACCCGGATGACGTGGACCTGGGACCTCCGGCCGAAAGGACTGCTGAAGCTCGCGGCGCCGCTGTTGGCAGCCCTGGGACGCAGGCGGGAGCAACGGATCTGGTCCGCCCTGAAGGCACATCTTGAAGCGGCTGAGGAGCCTTGACGGCCCCGCCGCCGACGGTGAGCGCCGCCGTCTTTACAGGTAGTCTCCGGCCCGCTCGGGGGCGACTTCGAGCAGCGTGGAATGGGCACGTTCTCCCCGGCGGCAGTGGCGCTGCTGGCACCGGCGGCCCTCGGACTGGCGCCGCCGCCCCGCGTCGAGCTTCTTTACGGGTGCACCAGCACCTTCACGGCCGTGTCCTTGTGGTTGATGAGGGTGTCGAAGCCCTGTTCCACGAGGTCGTCCAGCGCGATCCTGCCGGTGATGAACGGCTTGAGGTCCACCTTGCCCTCCTGCACCATCTTGATGACCGCGGGATGGTCCCGGACGTAGGCGATGGTGCCGCGCAGGTCGATCTCCTTGAGCACCAGCTTCTGCATGTCCACGGTGGCGGGTGCTCCCCAGATGGATACGTTGACCACCACCGCCCCGGGGCGGACGGCGTCGAGCATGGTGTCCAGCACCGCGTTCACGCCGGCGCATTCGAAGGCGACGTCGGCGCCGGTACCGCCGGTGAGCTCGCGCACCCGGTCCGGGACTTTCTCCTGGCTGGGGTCCAGCACGTGGTCGGCCACCCCGCTGGAGACGGCCTTTTCCTTCCGCGCCTGGGTCAGTTCGCTGATGATCGTGGTCACGCCCATGCCCTTCAGGACCGCCGCGGTCAGCAGCCCGATCGGGCCGGACCCGCCCACCAGGGCCACGTCGCCGGCCTTGGCGCCGCTGCGCGCCACCGCATGGTGCGCCACGGAGAGCGGCTCAATCAGGGCCGCTTCATCCAGCGGAATCTCCCCGACCGGGTGCACCCAGCGCTGGTCCACCACGATCTTTTCGCTCAGCCCGCCCCCGCCGCCGGAGAGCCCAATGAAGCCCATTTGCCGGCACAGGTGGTAGCTGCCGGCCTGGCACATGTCACAGTCGCCGTCCACAAAATAGGGTTCGACGACGACGTTGTCGCCCACCGAGATGCCTTCCACCCCGTCGCCGACCTCGGACACCGTCCCGGAGAACTCGTGCCCCAGGACCACCGGTGACTCCTCGTGCGAGAGCGGGTGCGGATGCCCGGGCGCCGGGCAGAAGATGGGCCCTTCCAGGTATTCGTGCAGGTCAGTGCCGCAAATCCCGCACCACGCGACGTCGATCTTCACCGCCCCTGCCCGGAGCTCCGGTTCCGGGATGTCCTCGATCCGGATGTCCTTGCGGGCGTGGAAACGTGCTGCCTTCATGACGGTCCTTTCCATTCTGGGGAGGTGACGATCTCTGGGGCCGCGGTCTGCCCGGGCCCGGCCCGCCCATCCTGCCATCGGGGTGCGGCGTTGAATAGAGACCACGGACCCTGCGCGATGGCGGGCATGCACGATGAAGCACAACTTGGACGCCTCGGCTGACGCCGAGACGCTTCGCCGAGCCCGGGGCGGTACGCTCTGTGCCATTGGCACTGCAGCGGCGCTGCCAACTGAAGCTCATTTGGGGGAATGAACCGATGGTTGAACTGATGCGCATCTATTGGAGCCGGCAGGGACTGCGCCTTGCTTACTCGGCGGCAGTCGTATGGTTAGCCGTCTCGCTCCTCCTAACATTCACGCGGACAGGAAGCACCGGCGCTGGCGGGGGCGTAGCTGCTGCCGCCGGGGTGTTGAACAGCCTTTACAGCAGGGTTGTGGCCGCGGCCGCGCTTCCGGTGCTCTTCATCGTTGGTCTGGGCATCGCAGCCGCCGTCGTCCACGCCCGCGACGCCCGACGCCGGGATCCAGTGCGGCGTTTCAGCCGCCAGCAGCGCAAGGAGGGCATGGCACGGGCCGCGGCCAGTGCGAGCTGGAGGCCGGGTTCCGGCGGCGCTGCCCACGGCCCGCCGAGCACGGTGACCACTTCTACCCCTGGTCCAAGGGCGGCTCAACCAGCCTTCAGAACTTTGTTGCCGCCTGCGCCGGCTGCAACCGTTCGAAAGGGGCTCGTATACCTTCGCCCGGGCAGCAGGCACGGCTGGAGGGACGACGTCGGAACTACGCCGCGCCGGACGGTGACAAGAGCGTCGGTGCTCGGCAGCCGCTCCCCTAGGTAGCCCCGCCCGCCGCCCCGGCTAGTCCTCTTCCAGTTCGCCGCGGACAAGCCGCCGGGTGACCTCGGTGAGCAGTTCGACGCCGCGCAACGCGTCGTCGTCGCGCGTGTACTCCGCCTCGTTGTGCGAGATGCCCTCCACGCTGGGAACGAAGAGCATCACGGTCGGAACCACGTCCTTCATATTCGTCGAATCGTGGCCGGCAACCGTCATGACATCCGTGTGGGAGTAGCCCAGGCTCTCCGCGCTGGTCCTGCCCAACGTCGCCCCCGCGGGCTGGTAGGACACCACGCCCCAGTTGTGCGTCAGGTCCAGGCGAATGTCCGTGCGGGAGTCCGCCTCGGCGTCGGTGATCCTCTTGTCCAGCCGTTCCATGGCGAGGGCCAGCACCGACTCGTCCGGGGAACGCAGGTCCAGGTTCATCAGCACCTGCCGGGCGATGGTGACCGGCGAATTCGGCAGGACGTACAGCTCGGAGACCGAGGTGTGCAGCATCCCGGGCTCGAACTCCGCGGCCAGTTCCCGCCCGGCGGCGATGACCAGCGCGGCCCCGAAGAGGGCGTCCCGGCGGTCCTCCATCCGTGTGGCGCCGGTGTGCGACTGCGCGCCGTCCACCGTGACCCGGTACTTGCTGGCCGCCCAGGTCCGGTCAACGATCCCCACCTGGGTGCCGCTCTCCTCCAGGTTCCTGCCCTGCTCGATGTGAATCTCGGCGTAGCGGGCAACCTGGGCGAGGACCGGAGCGTTCGCGTCCGGGGCTCGGTGCCCTGCGGCCAGGGCCTGGGCTACGGTCGTGCCGGCGGGATCGGCCGTGGCCAGCGCGTCTGTAAGCTGCAGTTTCCCGGTGAAGACCCCGCTGCCCATCATGCTGGGCGCGAAGCGGCTGCCCTCCTCGTTGAACCAGTTCACGACCGCCAGGTTGTAGGCGGGCTCCAGGTTCCCGGCCTTGGCCTCCGCCGCGACGCGGGCAACTGCGTGCGCCGCCGCGAGCACCCCGTAGGCCCCGTCGTACCGCCCGGCCAGAGGCTGGGAGTCCAAGTGCGAACCGACCAGCACGTAAGGAGCACCCGGAACCAGCTCGACAGTTCCGAACTGGTTGCCAGCCTCATCCACGGTTTCGGTGTAGCCGTGTTCGGCCAGCCACTGGCTGAACCAGGCCCTGGTGGCGTGGTCGGCCGGTGTGCCCGCCTGCCGGTCCACGCCTCCGCCGGGCGTGGCGCCGAAGCCGGACATCGTGGCGAAATCCGCAAGGAACTGGTCGTGGGTGGTGCTCATAGGGTTTCCTCCCCTGTCAGTGCTGCCGCCAGGTCCGCGGCGCGGACCGGCGTTGGTAGATTGTCCGCGCCGAAACGGATCTGCCCGCCCACCATGGTGGCCAGCACCTGCGTGGCCGCGATGTTGGAGGGGTCGACGGCGGTCGGGTCCTGGTCGAGGAACACCAGGTCCGCCAGGTACCCCGGGGCCAGGCGGCCCTTGGTGTGGCCGGTACCCGTAGCAGCGGCGGAACCGGTGGTGTAGGCGGCCAGCGCCTCGGCTGCCGTGATCCTTTCGTCCGGGCCGTAGACCTCGCCGGAGGGAGTCAGCCGCTCGACGAAGGACTGCATGACGTCCAGCGGCCTGCCGTTGGAGACGGGACGGTCCGAGCTTCCCGGCAGCGTGACGCCCCGTTCCAGCAGGCTCCTGGCCGGGTAGGACCACGAGGTGCGCTTCGGGCCCAGCAGGCGGGCCATCCCGTCGCCGAACTCGGTAATGAAGTGCGGCTGCGGGACCAGCACGATTCCGGCCTCGGCGATCCGGTCGAGCTGTTCCGGGCGGACCACGCCGCCATGCTCGATCCGGTTGGGCTGGGCGTTAGAACCGTAGTTCTCCTGCGCCTCGGTGATGATGTCGATCGCATGGTCGACGGCGTGGTCACCGATCGCGTGCATCGCAATCGCCCAGCCCGCCCGGTAGGCGCTAAGGGCCGATTCGCGCAGCTGGTCCGCGTCCATTTGCAGGTAGCCGTGGTTGTGGGTGCAGCCGACATAGTCTTCGGTCATGTAGGCCGTGCTGCCCAGCAGCGATCCGTCGCTGAAGATCTTCACCGGGCCCAGGCGCAGCCAGTCGTCCCCCAGCCCGGAGCGGATCCCGGCGTCAAGGCCCCGCCCGGCCGGGTCGTCGGCATGGCCCGGCACATCGTGGAGGGCGTCCATGACGAGCATGGGCTGCATCCGAACGCTGAGCAGCCCTTTGTCGCGGGCGTTCTGGTAGGCGGCGAACTCGCGCGGCGAATAGCCGATCCAGCCGCCGGCAATGCCCGCATCCGTGACGCTGGTGATTCCTTCGGAGAGGTAGTGCGACGTCGCCAGGTCCAGCGCGCGTTCGATGGTCTCCAGCGGATACGGCAGCAGGATGTCCTGCACCAGCCGCATGGCATTTTCCTCCAGCAGCCCCGTCGGCTGGCCGTCGTCGCCCACGACGACGGCGCCGCCGTCGATCGGGGCGGTGAGGTCGGCGTCGGCGGCCACTAGCTCCAGCCCCACCCCGTTAAGCGTGCAGGCATGACCCGAGGAGTGCTTGATCCACACCGGGCGTCCCCCGGCCGCTGCATCCAGGCGGCCGCGGTCCGGCTGCTGGCCTTCGAGCAGCAGCGGGCTGTAGCCGGACGCCACCACCCATTCCCCGTCGGTGGTTCCTGCGGCGGCCTCGGCGATGATGTCGTACACCTCGTCCAGGCTCGCCGCTGCACCCACGTTGGCCTCCATCAGCCCGAGGCCGAACCACACGCTGTGCGCGTGCACGTCGTTGAATCCGGGGACGATGGTGGTCCCGGCGGCATCGATGGTCCGAGCTGCATGGCGGGCAAGATCGTCGTCCGGGTCCACGTCCAGGATCTTGCCGTCGTGGATCAGCAGGCTCGCCGCCGTGGGGCGGGAGGCATCCTGGGTCAGTATGCGGGCGTTGCGGATCAGCAGATCGATGGGCATTAATCCTCTTTGCTGTGGCTCCCGGAACTTATCAAGGTTCGAACCGGGTCTGTAGGTGGGGCTCGAGTCCATTCAACGCTGTAACTTTGCTGGCCTCAATGGACATAGAACGCCGCTTCGGTAGCACTGCTTAGGCATTTGCATAAAATGGAGGCATGACAGCACCAGCCGGCAACACCGCGCCGTCCCCGGAACCGCTTCCCCGCGAGTTCCGGCCGGGCCGCCCCACCGAGCCGGAATGGGTCGAGCTGCTGGAGAGCCTGTGGAAGGACCGCTCCTTGCTGGTGAACGACTTCCTGGAGCGCTTTGCCACCATTTCCTACGGCGAAGCACTGGTGCCGAAGGACGATGTCTACCGGACCGCCGCGGACACCATGGACATGTTCCTGTTCCAGATGGCCGGGCTGGAACTTCCCCCTGACCTGCAGGCCCTTCCCCGCGAGGTGGCCGCCCGCCGGGCCCGCCAGGGTGTCCCTCTGGACGCGTTCCTTGAGGCCATCCGCAACGACTTCCGAGTCCTTTGGAAGGGGCTGGAACGGGTCGCGCGGGACAAGGGGATCGGCGTCCTGGTGGCCAACATGGACCGGGTGCTCGACGCCGTCGAAGGCTATGTGAGCAGCATCCAGCAGGCCTATGCCGAGGAAGAGGCCCGGCTGGCCCGCAACAAGCAGCTGTACCGTCAGCGCCTGCTTTCCCGGCTGTTCAACGCCGACCTGGGAGGCTCCGGCGAGGTCCAGGAGCTGGCCGCGGCCCTGGGGGTCCAGGCCACCGGAACCTTCGAGGTACTGGCCGTCACCCTGGACGCCGTGGCTGTGGCCCAGCGCCAATTCGAGTCCGACCACCGAACCTATGTGTACGAGAACACCGGGGCCCTGTATCTCTTCCGCCAGCAACGCAAGGGACGAACCTGGCAGGAGGAAGGGCCCGGCTTCCCGGCCGGGTATGTCCCCGGCGTCGAGGGACTGGCCGCCGTCCCCGCCGCGGCCGCGTCCGCGTTGGTGCTGGCGCAGCAGAAGCGCCGCGGCACGGGGCTGGCGACGATGGAGGAGGCGTGGATGGGCATCGCCGGAAGTCTCCTGGAGCAGAAGTTCCCGGACTTTTCCGCCCCGATTAAGCAGGCTCTGGACCGGTGCACGCCGCTGGAACGCCAACGACTGCTGCAGGTCGCACGCAGCTACGGGCGGACCGGATCGATCAAGGAAACGGCCGAGGAACTCTTCTGCCACCGGAACACAGTGGTGAACCGCCTCCACAGCCTGCACGAGGTGATCGGCCTCGACCTCACCGTGCCGGCGGAGGCCGCACGAGCCCTTGTTGCCCTCAGCCGGTACAGCGAATTCACGGACTGAGTTGTGAAGATGCCCAAGCAACCCGCTGGAAGTGGGTGGATATTGTCATTGTTGTGGGCGTTATCACTCATCTACGCTCGAAGATAACCACCGCAGCAGTGCAGGCTCCGGCCTTCCGACCGCCGCGGGACCCGAGATGCAGAACTCCACCCCGCTCGAAAGGGCTCACGCAGTGACCACCTCAAATTCACTCTCCTCCGCCGCAGGTGCTCCTCCGGTGATCTCCGGCAAAGACGCCGGAAAGATTGCCCGCGCCGCCTTCGTCGGGACCGCGCTGGAGTGGTACGACTACTACCTCTTCGGCACCGCCGCGGCGCTGGTCTTCAACCGGCTCTTCTTCACCAACATGGACCCCACCGCGGCCCTGCTGGCCTCCTTCGCCACCTTCGGCGTCGGCTTCGCCGCTCGCCCGATCGGTGCCGTCATCTTCGGCTACATCGGCGACCGTTACGGACGGCGGCCGGCGCTTCTGATGACCATCGTCATGATCGGCGCAGCCACCGCCTTGATCGGCTTACTGCCGGACTTCGGCAGCATCGGCCTCGCCGCGCCCGTCCTGCTCGCCGTCCTGCGCCTGGTCCAGGGCCTGGCGGTCGGCGGCGAGTGGGGCGGCGCCGTGACCATGGCGGTCGAGCACGCTCCGGTCGAAAAACGCGGCCGGTACGCCGCGCTGGTCCAGGTAGGCTCGCCGGTTGCGACGCTGCTGGCCTCCGGCGCCTTCTCGCTGGTCCTGCTCTTCCCGTCCGAATTCTTTGACGCTTGGGGCTGGCGCATTCCGTTCCTGCTGGCCTTCCCGATGCTGGGCATCGCGCTCTGGATCCGTCTCAAGGTCGAGGAATCCCCCATCTTCAAGGACCTGCTCGCCCTGGGCGAAACCTCCAAGGTCCCGGCCCTGGACGTGTTCCGCCACGCCGGCGGCCGCCTGCTCGTGGCAATCCTCGCCGCGCTGCTCGGCGTCGGCGGCTTCTACATGATCACCACCTTCGTGGTGAGCTACGGCGCCAACACTCTGAAGGTGGACCGGAACGTCATGGTCAACGCGACGCTGGTGGCCGCGGTTGCCCAGATCGGCGTCACCTTCCTTATGGGCCGGCTGGCCGAGAAGATCGGCCCGGGCAAGGTGACCATGTGGGGCGGCATCGTCAGCGCCGTCACGGCATTCCCCCTCTTCGCGATGATCGACACCAAGTCGCCGCTGATGATCACGCTGGCCATCACCATCGGCATCATGCTCATTGCGGTGGCCTACGCCGTCAACGGCGCCCTGCTGACCGAGCTGTTCCCGCCGAAGCTGCGGTACTCTGGCGTCGCCCTCGGCTACAACATTGCGGGCGCCACCAGCGGTTTCATGCCCCTGCTGGCCACCGCCATGCTGGGCATCTCGGGCAACCAGTCGTGGGGTGCAGCCCTGATTCTGGCGATCATCTCCCTGCTCACCGCAGTCGGCGGGTTCTTCGGCGAGCGCCTGCGCGTTCAGGACAAGAAACTCGTCACTAGCAGCTAATACGGCCGCGGGCCGCTGCTCAACCTCATACGAATGCTCAACCACCACAATCGGGGAGCCGTCCGACGCCGGACGGCTCCCCCGCTCTTTAGGAGACGAACATGCTCAGTGACGACCACACCCGGCGCATCCTCGACGCCGTCGACGCCGCCTTCGACGCCCAGCTGTCCTTCACCCAGGACCTGGTCAGGCACCCGTCGCTGCGCACCCGGGAGGGCAGCGCCCAGGACCTGATGTACGGGGCCATGGCCGGCCGCGGCCTGGAGATGGACCGCTGGGAGCTGGACGCCGAGGAGCTCTCCGCGCATGAGGGCTTCGGTCCCGTGACGGTGTCCTACGACGGGATGACCAACGTCGTGGGCACCTATCGGCCGGCTGCCGAGCGCGGCCGTTCCCTCATCCTCAACGGCCACATCGACGTCGTCCCCGAAGGGCCGTCCGAGGCCTGGTCCCGCTTGCCCTGGGACGCCCCCATCATCGACGGGTGGCTTTACGGCCGCGGCGCAGGCGACATGAAGGCCGGGCTCGCGGCGAACCTCTTTGCCTTCGACGCCGTCCGTGCCGCCGGGTTCGAACCGGCCGGCCGCATCCACTTCCAGTCCGTCGTCGAGGAGGAATGCACGGGCAACGGCTCCCTGTCCGCCCTGATGCGCGGCTACGGCGCCGACTCCGTCATCATCCCCGAACCCGAGGAAGACATGCTGGTGCGCGCCAACGTGGGCGTGCTCTGGTTCAAGGTCAGGGTCACCGGCAGCCCGACCCATCCCCGTGAGATGGGCACCGGCTTCAACGCCATCGACGCCGCGTACACGGCAATGTCCGCGCTGCGGGAGGTCGAGGAAAAGTGGAACGCGGACCGGGGACAGCACCGCTACTTCGAGGACCTGGATCACCCCATCAACTTCAACTTCGGCGGGATCGCCGGCGGCGACTGGCCCTCCAGCGTTCCGGCCTGGTGCGAGTTCGATGTGCGGGCAGCGATCTATCCCGGCATCAGCGCCGAACAGGCCTGGTCCGAACTGCAGGAATGCCTCGCCTCCCTGGGCCGCGGGCCCGCCCCGATCAAGGCCGTCGGCGAGAAAACCGGCTTCTTCTCCGAAGGATACGTGCTGGAACCGGGCAGCGACGCTGAGGCCATGCTGGAGCGCACCCACGCGCAGGCGTTCGGCCGCGAACTGGAAAGCTTCACCACGCCCGGCTACCTCGACGGCCGGGTCTTCACCCTCTACGCCGACACGCCCGCGCTGGTCTACGGCCCCGTCTCGGAAGCCATCCACGGGTTCGACGAGCGGGTCTCGGTCGAATCCGTCCGCCGGATCACCAAGAGCATCGCCCTGTTCATCGCCGACTGGTGCGGCATCGACGAGCGGTAGGGGACGCTACCGGGGAGTTGGGAGAACTGCCTGCCCACCCTGCCGGCCAGTTGCTTCCCGCCGGGCTACGGTATTGCTAGACACCGAACCTGGAAGGCCGTTATGGACTCAGAAGCCGACTACCAGCCACCCCTGCAACTGGAGGGCCAGACGTCGATCAATGATTACCTGGACCCTATCCCGGCGATCACGCCGGTGGAGCTCAGAGAACCAACTGATGATGAGCTAGACGCCTTCTTGACGGCACAGCTCGAATAATTCCGGCTAGCTGGCGCCCGGGTCCTTGCTTCTCTCATTTCCCGCATTCTAAAATTAGCTACTCTTCTTTTAGAAGGTGCCCGATGGATAGAACACTTGAGGCCCTAACCCGCAAGCAGTCAGGCGGCAGTTGAGATGGACTGGCCGGGCTGGGCACTGTTCGGGCTGCTGGCCACCACCGCCCTGACCGCGGTGATGATCTTTTGCCAGATGGCGGGCTGGACGCGGCTTGACCTTGCGCTGGTCCTGGGCAGCCTCGTCACTCCCGACCCGGACAAGGCCCGGATCGCCGGGTTCTTCATCCACCTCGCGGCCGGTCAGGTCTTCGCCCTCGGCTATGCGGCGACCTTCGCGTTGCTGGGCAGGGCTACCTGGTGGATCGGCGCGTTGCTGGGCCTGCTGCATGTCACCGTGGCGCTGACCATTATCCTGCCGCTGCTGCCCGGCATCCACCCCCGCATGGCCAGCACCAGGGCTGGCCCGGCCAGCCGTGCGGCGCTGGAACCGCCGGGCCTGCTGGGGCTCAACTACGGGATCCAAACGCCCGCGGTGGCCGTGGCGGCCCACCTGGTCTACGGTTCGTTGCTCGGGCTGCTCCTCACGGTCCGCTGACCCGGGCGGCGTCGAAAGAAGGTGCATCCGCATGGAACCATCGGCCCCTTCCCCCGCTCTCGCCGACTACGGGCTGCTGGGCGACACCCGGACCGCCGCCCTGGTCTCGGCCGACGGCGGCATCGACTGGCTCTGCGCCCCCACCTTCGACGGCGACCCCGTCTTCGGCGCACTGCTCGGCGGCCCGGAGGCAGGCACCTTCCGCGCCGGTCCCGCCCTGCCCGCACACCAGCTCAGCCGCCGCTACCGGCCGCACACCGCGACGCTGGAAACGGTCTGGGCCACCGACGCCGGCACGCTGTCCCTCACCGAGGCGATGGTTGCGGAAGTGTCGGGCCAACTGCTGCCTACCACCCTCCTGATCCGGCGACTGGAGGCGGCGGGCGCACCGGCGCAGGCCGCCGTCGTCTATGACCCGCGCTTCGGCGAGCGCCACCTCCGCCCACGCGTCCGCCACGGTCAGCACTTGGTCTGCGAGTGGGGCGCCCTGGCCATGTCGCTGGGCTGCAGTGGCGGGCTGCGGCTGGAGCCGGGGAGGACGGCGGCAGTCACCGTGGAGCCCGGCCGCCCGCTGGTGATGGCGCTGGCCTTGGCGTACGGGGAGCCGCTGGTCTGGGTCGATCCCGAAACCGCGTGGGACCTGGTGGACGCCGACGAGGCGCGCTGGCGGGAGTGGACCTCAGGTGTCAGCGACGACGTTCCGTTCCGTGAGCCGGTGTTGCGGAGCCTGCTGACGTTGAAGCTGCTGACCTACTCGCCGTCGGGCGCGCCGGTGGCTGCCCCCACCACGTCCCTGCCGGAGGACCCGGGCGGCATCCGGAACTGGGATTACCGGTACGCCTGGCCGCGGGACGCCAGCATCGGAATCGCCGCGTTCCTGGCCGTGGGCAAGGACGCCGCGGCCCTGAACTTCCTGAACTGGCTGCTGCACGCCAGCCGGCTGCAGCGGCCCCGGCTGCCGGCCCTGCTCACGCTGATGGGCGGGCATGTCCCCCGCGAGCGCACCCTGGCGGGCTGGCCGGGCTATGCGGGCAGCGCCCCGGTGCGGACGGGCAACGGCGCCGCCCACCAGCACCAGCTCGACGGTTACGGCTGGGTCCTGGACGCCGCGTGGAATCTCGTCGGGCAGGGCCACCGGCTCAATTCGGAGACGTGGCGGGCGATGCGCGGCTTCACGGACCTCGTGGCGCGGCGCTGGCCGGAACCCGACGCCGGCATCTGGGAGATCCGCGACGATCCGGCGCACCATGTGCATTCGAAGATCATGGGCTGGCTGGCCCTGGACCGGGCGCTGCGCATCGCCGGGACGCACCGGGTCAGCGCACGACGGCGGCGCCGCTGGGAATCAGCGCGGGCGGCGGTCGCCGCGGACATCACCGCCCGGGGATTCGACCCGTCCCGGAACACCTACACCCGCTCCTACGGCTCGGCCGATCTGGATTCGGCCCTGCTGATCCTGCCGGTGACCGGTTTCGAGGCGCCGGACTCGGCGCGGCTGCGGGGCACGGTGGACGCCGTCGCCGCGGAGCTGTCCGCCGGCTACCCCTTCCTGTACCGCTACCCGCCCGGCCAGGACGGGCTGCCCGGGGATGAAGGCGCCTTCCTGCCCTGCTCCTTCTGGCTCGTCCAGGCCCTCGCCCTCACGGGACGGTCCGCAGAGGCCGAGGAACTGTTCGAGGCGCTGATGGAGGTCGGCGGCCCGCTGGGCCTGTTCAGTGAGGAAGCCGACCCGGCCACCGGGGCCCTGCTCGGGAACTACCCCCAGGCGCTGACGCATGCCGCGCTGGTCCAGGCGGCGCTGGCGCTCCGCGATGCTGCTTGTGGTAGGCCCGCCACTGGACGACCTCCAATGAAGCAGTACCGGCAGCGGCGGAGGTGACGGGCGGCCGGAAAGAGCCGGCCCGGCCTTCCCGGCTCCGGGCCTCAGGGGTCGATCCGGCGCACCTCGATGGGCCACAGCCTGGTCTCTCCGAGCTTGCCGGCTATGTCCATAGCGCGGTCCGCGGGTCCGGGGCCGGTCTCCGCGAGGCGTTTGCTGAGGTAGCGGCGCTCGGCCTCCGTCGGTGCAAGGTCCCGGGCCCGCTGATAGGCGAGGCCGGCCTCTGCCTTTCGTCCAAGGCGGCGCAGGATGTCCGCCTTCGCGGCCGGCAGGAGGTAGTACCCCTCGAGTGCCCGTGTCCGGTCCAGCTGGTCGATCAGTACCAGCCCCGCCTCCGGTCCCTGGGACATGGCGACGGCGACGGCACGGTTGAGTTCGACTACCGGCGATGGGGCGATCTGTGCAAGCACGCCATAGAGCACCGCGATCCGGGCGAAGTCCGTGCTGTCCGGGCTGCCGGCATTCATGTGGCACGCGGCAATGTGGGCCTGGACGCGGTAGCTCCCGGGCCGGGCGCCGCGGGAAGTGCCGGACCGGTCCGCGTCCGCCAGCAGGGCAACGGCTTCTGCGATCGCGGCCTGATCCCATAGTGCCCGGTCCTGGTCTTCCAGCGTAACCAGGTCCCCTGCCGCGTCCATCCTCGCCGCGTGCCGGGCGTGGTGGAACAGCATGAGGGCCAGCAGGGCCAGCGCCTCCGGTTCCTGCGGGGAACCGTCGAGCAAGGAAATCAGCAGCCGGGTGAGACGGATGGCTTCCCGGACCAGGGGCTCACGGATCAACGATCCGCCGCCGGTCGCTGAGTAGCCTTCATTGAACAGCAGATACAGCACGGCCAGGATCCCCGCGGTGCGTTCGGAAATGAGCTCCGGCGGCGGCACCCGGTACGGTATCCCGGCATCCCGGATCTTGGTCCGAGCCCGGACCAGCCGTTTTGACATGGCCGCCTCGGAGACGAGGAAGGCGCGCGCGATCTCACCTGTGGTCAGCCCGGCGACCGTACGCAGCGTCAACGCCACCCGGGCATCGAGCGGGAGGGCAGGGTGGCAGCAGGTGTAAATCAGCCGCAACCGGTCGTCGTCGGCCGCCGGATCACTGCCTGCCTCCCCTGCCGCCCCTTCAAGCTCCGCGAGAATCCTGAGTTCATGCAAAGCTTTCCTTTCGCCGGCCGCTTTCCGCAGGCGGTCGATCGCGCTGTTCTTGGCCACAGTTGTCAGCCACGCCCCGGGGTTCCGGGGAACGCCGCGTGCCGGCCAGTCGGCCAACGCGCGGGCAAAGGCGTCCTGGACGCAGTCCTCTGCCAGGCTCCAGTCGCCCGTCACGCGAATGAGGGTTGCTGTGATCCGCGCAGTCTCGACGGCGGAGGCGGCTTCGACGGCGGCCCGGACGGCCGCCGACGCCGGCGGCGGGTCGTGTCCCGCCTGGTCAGCGGTGTCGGCGGCCGGACTGCCGGCTACAGGCTGAGCGGCCACAGGGGCCTGATCTCGATCTTGCCGAACCGTGCCATGGGGTGCTTGGACGCCACCTCGATGGCCTCGTCGAGATCGGCGCACTTGATAACGTCATAGCCCGCGATCCATTCCTTGGTCTCCGCGAAGGGCCCGTCCGAGACCAACACTTCGCCCCCGCGGACGGTGACAGTGGTGGCGTCCTCGACGGGACGCAGCCGGTCGCCGTGAAGGGCGACGCCGCGCGCCTCCATCTCGGCAACCCATTCCTCGATATTGTCCTCGGCCGCCACATATTCCGGCGCCCTGGGATCGCTGCAGATAAAAAGCATGTACTCCACGATGATTCCTCTCTTTATAGGTTGATACACCACTACGACGGCCGGGAGGTCGCCAAAAGGACACGCGGCAGGAAATTCTTTCCCGCGGCCCCGTAGTGGCCGCTACGGCTCGGGCCAGATCAGCACGTCCTAAGCTTGGTGCCATGACCGCCGCCACAACCGCCCGGAATCCCGCCGGCTCCCGTATCTCCCGGGCGGTCCAGACGCTCACGCCGGGGTACTTCGCCCTCACGATGGCCAGCGGGATCATCTCGGTGGGGCTCGAGCTCGAAGGCTTCACCGCCCTCTCTGCGGCACTGCTGGTGGTCTGCGGGGTCTCGTACGCCGTGATCCTGGTCCTCAGCTTGGTGCGCCTGGTGCGGTTCCGCGCCGACATGCGCCTCGACTTCCTGGACCCGGGCCGGGCGTTCGGGTTCTTCACCTTCATCGCCGGCACGAACGTTCTTGGCGTGCGCCTGGGGATGGCCGGGTGGCCGGGGACGACGGCGGTGCTGCTGGCCGTCGCGGTGCTCGCCTGGGTGGTGCTCGGCTACGTGGTGCCGTGGACCGCCGTGCTGGGCCGGACCGAGCGGCCCGTGGTGAAGGACGCCAACGGCAGCTGGTTCATCTGGTGTGTGGCCAGCCAGTCCGTGGCGGTCGCGGCAGCCTCGCTCGAACCCCAGGCGGCGCCGGACCAGCGCGCCATGCTGGCGCTGGTCGCCGTCGTGGCCTGGTCGGTGGGGCTCATCCTGTACGCCGCGGTGGGGATATTCGTGTCACTGCGGCTCATGACGTACCCCATCCGGCCCGAGGACCTGCGCCCGCCGTACTTCGTGGCCATGGGTGCCATGGCGATCAGCGTCCTCGCGGGCGCGCGGATCGTCGAGATGGCCGGCGCGCCGATGGTGGACGCCACGCGCGGGCTGGTGGCCGGTTCCTCGGTGGTGTTCTGGGCCTTCGCCTCGTGGCTCTTCCCGGTCCTGCTCGCCGCAGGCTGGTGGCGGCACGTGGTCCACAAGGTGCCGTTGTCCTACGAACCCGGTTTGTGGAGTGTGATCTTTCCGCTGGGCATGTATGCCGTGGCCGGGATCTACCTGGGGCGCGCGGACCGGCTGCCCCTGGTGGCGCTGATCGGCCGGGCGGAGCTCTGGCTGGCGGTCGCGGCATTCCTTGTTACCCTCGCAGCGATGCTCTGGCACCTGTGGGCCACGCTCGTGCGCCCGGAGCGGTGACATCGGGGACTGGGCGTCCAAGCGGCGGGTCGTTTGCGCCCATCCCGGGCTGCACCAATTTAGGCGGCGCCACGAGGATACTATTGGGGTCGCTACTACCGCTGATGGCGGCTTTCAGTTTGGGGAGGGACAAGAAGTGACCACAGATACCAAGGCGCTCGTGCCGGTATGGGCGTTGGCAACCGAGGCCGTGAGCGTGTCAAACGTGTTAGGCGAAGAAGGCATGACACCAGCACGACTCGCTGAACTGAGAACCGTACTCGCCGCGCTTGCCGACTCCCCTGTCGTCACTCTGGAAGCACATCCAATCTCCACCAAGCGCGATCGGAACAGCGGGATTGCGCTTCACGCAGCCAGTCCGCTCGCTAGTCAGCTGGCAGAGCTCGTCACCAACACCACAAAGGCCACACCTCCGGTAAACGTCGCAGAAACGGGTGAAGTGCTCTACCGGATGGTGGTTCCTGCGAAGGTCGCCGCGCAGGTCGGTAAGGGGCTTGTAAACCCCATGGTTTCCAAAGCGGCCGCCGGCGGTATTAGGGGCGCATTAGTGAACTCTGCCGGGACCACGGTCGCGCAAGCTTCGTTTGTGCCGGTTGCTGGCGGCGCCGCCGCTGCCGGTGCCGCCACCGGCTCGGCCGCAACCGCCGGTGTGGCAGTCGCGAGCGCCGGAGCTCTGACGGTGGCAGCGCCGCTTGTCCTGATGGCCGTCGCGGTCAGCGCGAGCGCCTATGCCGATCACCAACGCCAGCAAGCGATCGAGCGAATTACCGACCTCCTAGAGCAGTTGCACGACGACAACCTCGACAGCGAGCGCAACGAACTGGACGCATGTCAAGAAGCGATTGACAAGGCGACGTCGGTCCTCCTCGACCAGGGCCGCATCGGGCTATCACTTGGACTTGATTCCGCATCGCACGCGATCAGCACCGCCATCGCAGCAACCCGGAGGCGGCTCAAGAAGTGGCAGGCGGCGCTGGATGCGTTGCCCGACGGGCCAGTCGAAGTAGGTGCGCTGGCGAAATCATTCCCCGGCTTCAACGAGGAGGGCGGCGTATTCCGCGCGCATCTCGAGATCTCTCGACTCGCCATCGCCCTCAAACGCCGGGTACTCGTGCTTCAAGCAGTGGAACATGCTCAGCAGGACACAGGCAATCCATTCAAAAGCTTCATCGGCTCGTTGCATGAAGACGAACGTGGCATCGACGAGTTGGAATCCGCCATTGCCTCAGTTTTGCTGCGGTTGTCGGCTCTTGAGTTAAAGCGTGACGGAGGTTTCCGGATTCCTGCGTTCACTCCCGGCGAGGTCGACAACCTACTCGTGGCCGCATACCGCCTTCGCTCCATCGGCGACGGCGTGCCCACGGGATTCCACCAGGCTGACGTCGCGATTGAGATCGAACGGAGCAGGGACGGTTCGCTCGTAGTTTTCCCCGCGGCCGCTGCCTAGACCCCCTCAACGCGCCGCCGAAGTCTCTCGGGCCGGGGACCGCCGGCAGCACCCCATTGCCCGCCTCGCTTCACGAACTACTGATCCCACGGAGAATACTATGTCTGGAAATGCGGAGAAAGCTGCAGCCATGTTGAAGAGCAGCGGAGCCAAGGCAAAGGCCGCCGGTAGCAAGCTGCACGCTTTCGCTACGGACCCGGAAGTACAAGCGAAAGCAAAAAAGGCTGCCGAGGAAGGCAAAAGGGTTTATGAGGCCGTAACAAGCCCCAAAGCTATGGAGTTCTACCGTCAGGCAGCGGACTTCATCAAAAAGACGAGGAACAAATGAGCCCTAATAAGCTAGTTCGCTAAGCTATCGCTAGCGGTTTGATCGAGGACGGCGCGGTAGCGTACCCGAGAATATGAGCTCAGCTCCGGCCGTTACCTGCGCACCGGCACTTTAGCAGCGTGTCCTTGGTGATGAAAGTGTCGAAGCTCTGCTCCGCGCGGTCGTCGAGCGCGATCCTGTCGATTAGCGTGCTTAAAGGCTCTCCTCGCCCTCCCTGCACCATCGGGAGGGGTGCGAATGCGGAGCTGCCGCCGCCGTAGTCGTTACAAGTAGTCGCCGGCGCGTTCGCGGGCGATCTCCAGCAGCGTGGAATGGAAGGCGACCTCGGCCGGGGCGTAGACCTTGTCCTGGCGCTGGGCCAGCAGCACGCGCCGCAGCGGTGCGGCGGAGCCGAGGCTGACCACCCGGACGTCCGGGTGCTGCAGGGCCACCGCCGTCTTCGGTACCATGGCCACGCCCATGCCGACGCTCACCATCGCCTGCGCTTCCTGGTAGTCGTTGGCCAGGAAGCCGATGGTCGGTTCGAACCCGGCCTCGTGGGCGGAGCGCTGCAGCACCTCGACGACGGGGTGGGCCTCGGCGCGGACGATCCATGATTCCTTGCGGAGTTCCTCCATCCGGATCTCATCGCGGTCGGCAAGCGGATGGCTGCGCGAGACCAGCAGCACGGTGCTCTCCTGGAACACCTCCGTGATCCGGATGGAATCGTCCTGGAATCGGTTCCACGGGTGGTCCCAGAGCAGGCACAGCCCGGTCACGCCGGACTGCAGGTCGCTGACCAGGTCATCGAAGCGCGCGCTGCGCAGGGACAGGCCGATCGCCGGGTACCGCTTCTTGAACGCCCGGATGACCAGCGGCAGGAAGGACCCCGCGAGCGTCGGGAAGGTGCCGACGGTCAGGGAGCCGCGCTTGAGGCCGGCGATCTGGTCCAGGTCCGACTGCGCCGCCCGCATCTGCCCGATGATCTTGCGTGCGTGGCCGGCGAGGATCTGCCCGGCTTCGGTGGGCACCACTCCGCGGGAACGGCGGTTGAGCAACGGCTGCCCGACTTCCTGCTCGAGTTTCCGCAGCTGCTGCGAAACCGCGGACGGCGTGTACATCATCAGCTCGGCCGCGGCGGTGATTGATCCCTGTTCCACCACCTCCACCAGCAGGGCGAGGCGCCGGATGTCGAACAATTCCTGGTCAGCATCGTTAAGCAACGCTTTGCCCTTCTGTTGGATCGGTTGATTCTATACATTCCTCCGCTGATTGACGATGCTAGGCGCTCTATTTACGACGGCGGGACCCGCCCGGCTGGCCAAAGGCCGCCGCCCCCACAATGAATGAAGCATCGCTACAGTCCCTTGCAGAAATCCAACCTTGTCTTCATTTGTGATCTGGATCAATCTCGAATCAAGCCCTTGAACACCATGAGGCAGAACGAAGCAGAACCGAAGCAAGGAACAGACCATGAAGATCGAAGCGGAGTGGATGCGCGGAGGCACCAGCAAATGCTGGGTCTTTGAAACCGGCCAGCTGGACGAAACCGGGACCAGCCCGGATGTCCTGCTACCCCGGCTGTTCGGCAGCCCCGACCACCGGCAGATCGACGGCGTGGGCGGCGCCACCTCCACCACCAGCAAGGCGATGATCCTCAACCGCCCCGCCGACGCCTGCGTCGACGTCGAATTCACCTTCGCCCAGGTGGGCATCGAGGAAGCCGCCGTGGACTGGGGCAGCAACTGCGGCAACTGCTCCGCCGTCGTCGGCCTGTACGCGATCGAAAAGGGCTGGGTGGTCCCCGCCGGCGACGTCAGCCGGATCGTCACCCGCAACACCAACACCGGCCAGATCATCATCCAGCGGGTGGCGACGCCGGCGGGCGCCCTGCCGATCGTCCCGCAGGCCCAGATGCCCGGCGTCCCGTTCCCCGGCTACCGGGTGGGCCTCGGCTTCCTCGACCCGGCCGGCAAGTCCACCGGCCGGCTGCTGCCCACCGGATCCGCCACGGACACCATCGTCGCCGGCGGCACCCGCTGGACCGTGTCCATGGTCGACGCCGGAGCACCGGTCGTGATGCTGCGGGCCGAGGAGCTGGGTCTCGATCCGGAGCGCCACGCCAGCTGGCCGGCCGGCCTGGAACTGCAGCTGGACACCCTGGAACACATCCGCCGCCAGGCCGCCGTGCGGATGGGGCTCGCGGCGACGCCCGGCGAGGCGGCCCGCGCCGTCCCCAAGGTCGCCGTCGTCGCCGCCCCGGCGCGCTCCGACGCCGAGTCCGACGTCGCCGTCGTCATGCTCTCGATGGGCAAGCCGCACCCGGCTCTGGCCATCACCGGCAGCATCGCCCTGACCCTCGCCGCCCGCACCCCGGGCACGCTGCTGGGCGACATCACCGGCGGCACCGCCGGCTCCACGCTGCGGCTGCGCACCCCGGCCGGGGTGATCGAAACCTGGAGCGAGGAACGGGACGGGCAACTGCTCGTCGGCGTTGACCGCACCGCCCGCACCATCGCCACCACCACCATTCACCTTCCCGAGGCCCTCGGCACCGCCGTCGACGCCTCCCTTGCCAGCGCTACTCGATGAGGAGACAGCATCATGACTAACATCGCAGAAAAGACTGCAGAAGAAACCGTAGAAAAGGCACCGCAACAGGCCGCCCCCGGCGACACCCGCGTCGAGCCCTCCCGGCGGCCGGACCGCCGCCGCCGTATCCTGCTGGTGACGGTAGCCGCGATCGCTGTCCTGGGTCTGGTCGCCCTCCTGTTCGGAGGTGGCCTGTTCAACCCCGCGGCCGCCCCTGACTCGGAGCCGACCATGACCGCCACCCAGATCATCCCGCTTGTCATCCTCGTGGTGATGTTCGTCGTCGCCACCAAGTGGCCGCTGAACATCGGCGTCATGGGGCTGGTGGCGTCCTTCGGCGTCGGCTACTTCATGCTCGGCATGAGCGACAAGGAAATCCTGGAGGAGTTCCCGGCCAGCATCGTCCTGACGATCATCGGCGTGACCTACTTCTTCAGCATGGCGCAGCGGAACGGGTCGATCGACATCATCGTCCAGACCTGCGTGCGGCTGGTCCGGGGCAAGACCATGCTGCTGCCCTGGGTGTTCTTCCTGCTGGCCGCCGCGCTGACGTCGCTGGGCACCTTCTCCCCCGCCGCGGTGGCGCTGCTGGCCCCGGCGGCGCTGGGCCTGGCGTACGAGTCGCGCATCCACCCGGTCCTGATGGGCGCGTTCGTGATCAACGGCGCCCACGCCGGCGGCTTCTCCCCGCTGTCCGTCGCCGGTGTCCTGGTGCACGACATTGCCCTGAAGAACGGCTTCCCGATCTCGCAGGGCGCGCTCTTCACGGCCAGCTTCGCGCTGAACTTCATCCTCTCCGCCCTGACCATCGCGCTGTTCGCCCTGCTGGGCAAGCTGCGTGACAAGCACGCCAACGAATACGCCGGCCTGGAGACGCCCCGCACCGGCCGCCCGAGCGGACAGCAGCTCTTCACCCTGGTCCTGATCGCCGCGATCCTGGTCTGCACGCTGGCCTTCCACATGCCGATCGGCTTCGTGGCGCTCTCCGCCGGCCTGCTGCTGGCGTTCGTCAACATCAAGGAACACAAGACTTTCATCGGCGGCGTCTCCTGGTCCACCGTGCTGCTGGTGGCCGGCATGATCACCTACGTCTCGCTGCTCCAGCACGTGGGCGTCATCGACACCCTCGCCGAGATGGCTCTGGCCCTGGGAGCGCCGCTGCTGATCGCTCTGGTCCTCTGCTACGTCATCGGCGTCGGCTCCGCGTTCGCGTCGTCGACGGCGCTGCTCACCGCGTTCATCCCGATGGCCGGGCCGCTGCTGGCCACCAGCTCGCTTAGCGCCTCCGGCACCGTGGCGGCCTTGGCCATCGCGGCCACCGTGGTGGACGTCTCCCCCTTCTCCACCGACGGCGCCCTGGTGGTGGCCAACGCCCGCGACAACGACCGCCAGCGTGTCTACCGCCAGCTCATGATGTACGCGGGTGGGGTTGTCCTCGTGGCTCCCGCGCTGGCCTGGGTGCTGCTGGTGCCGACGGGGGTTATGTAGGGCGGGGCTTCGAACGCTCGAGAGGCAGGCCGGCTCGGATAGCCGGCCTGCCTCTAGGCGACGACGGCGTCGCCGCCGTGGCACTGGCGGCGGCATAGACTCTCGACGCACAGCTTCTGCCCCGGGACGTTGCCAATCGCTTAGCTAAGGTTGACCGAAACTGCGTGTGAGCAGTGCTTTCTGAAGTGGGCTTCGGCAGCATCCAACTGGGCAGCGGGGGCGCTTGGCGAGAAGACCCGCAGGATGCTGAACTGGAAGTGCCGTGCGTGGCTGGCATCGGCACCCGCCAAATCCTTGATTGCACCGTTGTCGCCATGGCCGCTCCTGGCGTAGTCGCTCCACCGTCCAAGGAACCGTTCGGCACCGGCGGCCTTGCCCACCGAGGCTGATGCCCCGAACGTTCCCGGCTGCAGGGCCACGGCGGTCTCACCGGCACCATGGCCACGCCCATTTCGACGCTCACCGTCGCTTGCGCTTCCTGACAGTCGGCCGCCTTTCAATCGGAGCCGACCGTGACTGCCACTCAGATCATCCCGGTTGCAATCCTTTTGGTGATGTTCGTCGTCGCCACCAAATGGACGTCGAACATCTCTCATGCGGCTTGTGGGGTCCATCGGACGTCGACTATCTCATGCTCGGCATGGGCGACAAGGAAACCCTCGGGGATTTTCAGCCCAGCCCAGCCCGGTCCGTCCACCAGCTGCTGGCTGAGTCGGCACGGCGTCGAACATCAAGTTCTGGAACGGCGCCAAGCTATGGGGGCGTCTGGCAAGACCACTTGCGGACTGTCCCCGGCCGGGTGCCCCACCGCTTGGCAACCACGTGACGCGACGAGCTGAGGGAACGGGACCGCCGCGTCCGGCTCGAACGCGCACAGCACTCTTCCAGCCAAAGATCCCTTAGGCTACTCCTTGCTCGATCGCCACCCAGCAATTGCACTAGCAGGCACGTCATCGAACTTTGAATGGGACCTATTCTGACACCCAGTCAAGCCGGTTTTCATAAATTCAGAGAAGCATGGGTGGCAAAATTCACGGAAGTATGCGCGTTGAAGGCCAGACAAGTCCTGCCGAGCAAAGCATCTACCGAAGCCTTGACGGCCAACGTCTCAGGCGCCCGAGCGGGGCGGACTATTCCAGCACCGTCGACCACAATATAGCCCCATTCGAACAAAGCATCACAACCCAGGTTGCAGACGAGCATGGCGGCAGAAAGATAATCAAGGCGCTCATTCTCACTACAACGGCTCCGCGGTTTGATATGGCCGGCGACCAGCAACCTTGCAGGCAGTTCCGCAGCGCAGATTGAGCATCGGCCGTGAGCCCTGCCTTGGAGCAAGTGTTGCCGAAGGTGAGCCTGTTCCGCTCGGACCTTCCGAAGGGCAGTCCTGTCCGTCTCCGCACCCCCCCAGAAGGAGTCCGGCCTGCCCAGAGAGCCGTCACCGCGAGTGAGGGTAACATGGTTTTGCAGCACAAAAGATAGGGCTGGAGACGCATCAAACTCTAGTCGGGACGCGTTAAGCAGCCAGAATCGATCGTTCAACCATAGAGTCAAAAGTGTCTCGCCCCCGCCAACATAGCGGGGGATTCCGGGAAACCAAATTCTGCGATCTCCCCTTGTTCTTGCTCGATAAAGATTGGCCTTGGGCAAATCGACGGTATTGCCACCCAAGATGATACTTGCCGGGAGGCGACGACCATTCGTCTTCCCGTCCCAGGGCTGCTCGTCGTACTCATGGATAGCAGGCTGAAGAAAGTCCCTAAATTCCTGGGTGGCATCTATGATCGAGTTACTTAGTCCATTTTCAGTCGGCTGCAGATAGCCGTAATCCACACGGATACGTTCCAAGAACTCGGTATTTGCCTCTTCAAAGCTATTCAGCGGCCTTGGCATACTAGCTCCCCGTATCATCGTCGCCATTCAGGATGATGAGTATATGTGAAACAGCGCCTCTCACTTCTCAGGCTCTTCCGCGATCCATATGTGTCCCTAAAGGACCCAACGGATCCGTGACGGGAAGACAAGGAACAGGTACGCCTCAAGCTGATCGGATCTGGGACTCTTATTAGGCGGGACCGCCCGGACGAAGAGCTGCCCCCCACTACACAATCGGATGCGTATCCACCGGACCGTCGAAGCCAGCGGCGGGCTGCCCTTATCGGCGACGTCAATCGCGTCCCACCGAGCACCTCCGCCGGGATGGGAGCAACATCGACTTCCTCTACCACCCCGTCGGACCAAGGCAAGAGATCCACGACGCGGGAAAATCCCAAACTTTTCAAGCCGAGAAACCGTGACACTCCTGCCCGCTCATAGCCTCGTCATTCGCCGTCTCCGCATGCCTGCGAGTGTGTTTGCTCACGTTCAGCCGCCCTCCGGCCCGGGCGAACAAGCCGACGACCGTCCCGAGCCAACTGGCCTTCCTGGACTTTGTCGTTGCCGTGCGGCACAATGTAGACGTGATGAAATACGTAGACCTTTTCGCGGGCTGTGGTGGACTCTCCCTCGGCATCGAACGCGCCGGAGGAGAACTCGTCGTGGCCGTCGAAAAATCCGACATGGCCGCCCGGACCTTCTTCCATAACCTCGTAGACGACGCTTCTGACCTACATGCCTGGAACCAATACGTCGCATCACCCGTCGAGGAACAGGTACGCCGTGGGGTGCTGGTCAGGGAACTCAACGTCCTGCTCGGTCAGGACTCCCTCATGGACAACCTCGCAGCCGAGGGAATCGATTTGGTGGTGGGCGGTCCTCCCTGCCAGGGCTTCTCTCTGGCAGGGAGGCGGGATTCCGAAGACGTCCGTAACAAGCTCCCATGGGAATATCTGGAGTTCGTGGCCCGTACCAGACCGAAGGCAGTCGTCATCGAAAACGTTGTCGGCATGAACCAGAAATTCAGCTCACAGGACGAATCGTCGTTCGTACAACTGCAGCTGGCACTGGCCAGGACTGAACCGGGTTACACGGTCCAGGGTGTTCAGGTCAATGCCATGCATTACGGTGCGCCCCAACACCGGCCTCGCTTGATGATCATCGCTGTGCGTTCGGACATCGCCGCATCGAAGGGCATCGAATCCACGGGCAAGCTCTGGAAATCGGATTTCCTCGACAAACTATCGCACCCGCTACCCGATCTGGCCCCGGTGCCCACCGTCTCCAGCGCTGACGTGAGGACCGTCGCCCAGGCTATTTCGGATCTTTCCCCTCACGCCCCGAGGGGCAATGGGCCCGCCAACAAGGACTATCGGCGTCAAATGCGCCACCCCGAATGGAAGCTGCGGCTCAAGCCCGGCCCGGAGGAACACAATCACGTACCCCGCAACCACGCGGCACGCACCACGGAACGTTTCCGCCTCTATCAGTATCTGGCCAAGAGCGGTCTCGACCAGCGCATCATCAGCCGCGCGGCCATGTTGTCCGAGTCGGATGCTGCCCTGTACGTCAAGACACAGCTCGTGGACGCGCCCCTTCCCGCTCTAGCGCCTGATGGAACGGAGCTGGCGACAAGCGTGGACGAGTTGTGCCAGCTCGTCCAAAAGCTCGCAACCAAGAAGCACTCACAGAAAGTACTCGGCTGGAGTCAGCCGGCCCGCACCGTCGTAACGCTCCCTGACGACTATGTCCATCCGGTCGAGCCTCGCATATTCACGGTGCGCGAAATGGCTCGCTTTCAGGGATTCCCGGCGGCCTTCGAGTTTCTAGGCAAGGAAACCACGGGCGCTCATCGCCGCCGCGTGGAAGTACCGCAGTACTCGCAAGTAGGAAATGCAGTCTCTCCCTGGCTATCGTTAGCCGTAGGCAACCGGATAGCGGCACTTTTGGGGGAAAAGCGAAGTGAGGGAACTGACCGACCGTGAAGTAGAGAATATCGGCTTCCTTACCCGATACAGTCTGGACTTCGGGTTGTTGGAGCCGACCCTGACCGGTCTGGGCAAGGGAATCATGGACGCGACGGCGGAGTACAGGGCCTTCCTTAGCCGCCAGAAGATACATGACTATGATGCCCAGCCCAAAGGGCCAGACTACAAGCGCATGGTTTCAGCCAGGATTGTCACGCCGGCCGGCGACGTCATCGAGGCACCGGCGAGCATGTATCGGCCAGCCACCAAGAACGGCGACCCCCGCGTGTGGTTTTCACGGATGAAGCAGTATTGTGCGCCGGGAGACATACTCGTCAGCCTGTGGGTCGACGGTCACATCTGGGTGCTCAACGCTACCGGCGTCCGCTTTGGCGAGGCCGCGACTCGACTTAGCGCGTACAGCAAGTTGCTCCGCCCTCTGGTCAGCGGGAGGGAGAGCGTGTTCGAGGAACTCCTGGAGAAGCTACGCGAGATATCCGCGCGCGGATTCCTCCGCACCCTCAGGTCAGGCGACACAGGCATCGGCCATCTCCTCGAAACCGAGCTGGGCATCAAAGCGAATTCGAGCAAGAGCCCCGACTACAAGGGCGTCGAGATCAAGTCCACCCGCGGCACGGCAACCCGGACCCAAACACTTTTTGCCAAAGTGCCGGACTGGGATATTAGCCAACTCCACAGCTCCCGGCAGATGCTGCAGGAGTTCGGCTACGACCGGGGCGACGACTTCAAGCTCTACTGCACGGTCAGCTCTAAAGCCTCCAATTCGCAGGGTCTAAGGCTTCAAGTGGACGATAAAGCGGGGTTCCTCCACGAGGCTTCGAATCGTCCCGCTCTGGGCCGTCCCGTGACATGGCGGCTCGACGGCCTACGCGACGCCCTTGCAGAAAAACATGCCGACACTTTTTGGGTCAAGGCAGAGTCCCGGAAAGATGCCACAGGGGAATCCATCCACTTTCAGTCCGTCATGCAAACGACGAAGCCCATCCTGCAACAACTTGCCCCGATGTTAGCCGCCGGGACAATAACGGTAGATCACCTCATTTCCCGCAAGGGCAATAAAGTCACCGAGCGGGGGCCACTCTTTAAGCTGAACAGAAAGCACTTCGCCGATCTCTTCGCTCCTCCGATCTACCACGATCTTCGCGCGGACGGACGACGGCCGGCAGCACCGAAACATCCAATGGACGCCCTACTCATCGAGAAACCCTTTCACCTCTTCGATTAGTTTCTGACCCGCGTTCACTTCACACTCCCAGACCACGAGTGACTCCCACCCGAGAGCCTCTAGCTGTTGGAGCGCTTTCTCATCGCGGCTCTGGTTGCGTCGACGTTTTTCGGCCCAAAACTCCGTGTTCGACTTCGGCAATCGATCTCCAACCGAACACCGATGCCCATGCCAAAAGCAGCCGTTGACAAAGACCACTTTCCTGCGGCCCGCAAAGACAAGGTCGGGTTTGCCCGGGAGCCGCCGATCGTGAATCCTGTACCGATACCCCGCAGTATGTAACGCCTTCCGAAGCAGGAGCTCGGGCTTTGTGTCCTTCGAACGAATCTTGGCCATATGTGCGCTGCGTTGCTTCGCGCTCATGAAGTCCGTCACAGATTCAATCCTAGTTTTCATGCGATGAAGAAACTACTCCCGTTGGCAACGGCTCAGGTACTGGTCAAGTAACAATCGACAGTCCCGTTGCGGGGTTGCAGGTTCGGCCTGAAGCCGTCGTAAGCATAGACAGCCGCTCCATGAAGGGCTGACACCAGGCAAGTCAGCCCCGCCAGAGGACTCCGGGGCGCCTTACAAGAACGGGAAGGGGCGGGCCCACGCCTCCGCGATGGCCCACCCAAGACCGTGCTCTGGCTGCCCGTCTAAGCGCGCAGCACCTCGTCTTCGTCGATGGACGCCCTCCCGGCGTAGACATCGTCGTCCTCTTCCTCGTAGATGGGGGCGACCGTCGGAGCTATCCGCTCAGCGTGGCGGTTCCAGAATTTCAGGTCGAGGGAGACAGCGTCGAGGGTTTCCCATTCCTTATTCTCGAGGGTGAGTCCCTCTTTCTCGATGAGGCTTTCGCCGCTGGGCAGTTCAATGCTCTTGAGACGGTCGGTGATCTCCTTCAACGCAGCTGCCTCCTCGACCAACTTCCGGCGGTAGAGATCGCGTGCCACGTAGGGGTCAGAAGAGGGGTCGATCCGCGGGGACCAGTTTTCGTTCTTGTACCTGTACAGGTCGTCCGTGGTCAGAAGCGCACGGTCTGCGGCGCTGGCAGACCCGGCGGCTTCTCCGTCGAGCAGGCGCCGTGGCGCGCGGTCGCCCCGGACATCCACTACGATCTGGGCCAGCTGTTGGATCCCGTTCTCGCTCGCGACCATCTTCTGAATAATCTGTTGCGGCTCGGGCATATACTCCCCGTTGACGCGCGTGTTGGACCGGATGAGCAGTGCGCCGCCTTCTCCGTCCTTCAGGCTCATCACGCCCTCGACTAGGCAATAGAGTCCGAGAGCGCCAAGCTCGGCGGCATCGGCGGAGACTTCCCTGCCATTGTCTTCGAAGATGGCCCGCTGCTCCCGGATCTTCTGGATGGCGGCGTCCCTGATGTCCAGGATCGGGCGACGGGTCAACAGAGCGTTCTTCAGGGTCGGTGTGGCAAGCACGCGCTGCACGGTTGAGCGCCGGCCCTTGAACCCGGAATCGAGCCCCTGACCGAGTGCAATCCTGTTCACGCGCATCGCGGTGTCCGCCGCCAGAGCCGCGCGTTCGGACTTCAGGGGCTTCTTGCCAGTGAGGGAGTGGACGGCCGTATTTACGACTCGGGCGCGCTTCGGGTCCAGCGGGGAGATCAGTGCCTCCGAAGCGAGGAGCAGAACCTCGTCGGGGTGCAGGCCGCTGAGGGATACCGCACCGGGGGACCCGGATTCGTCCTTACCGTTTTCAGACTGTAGGACTTTGAAGACCTCCTCCGCCGAGAGGCCGTCGACCGGAGGCATCATGTCCGCGGTGTGAACGGCCTCGAGCGCGATGCGCGCCTTGAGCGCATTCTCGGTGCTGTCAAGGAACGGCAGGGGCGGTTCAAGGTGGATGTGTCCGACGAGGGAACGGCGAACTTCCGCGAAGGGCGGCTGGTTTTCGCCGGGGCGCAGCCCAATCTTGCGGTAACCGACGATGATCTGCGCGCGGGGCATGACACTGGAGCGAAGGCGAGCCGCTGCGATCTCGCCGGTCTCGCTCTCCACGTCCGCTTCCCCGGAGTCTCGAAGATCGATCAGTTCGTGCCTGAGTTTGTTCTCGGTGGCATCCCGCTGCAAGTCGAAAAGGACCTCGTCGATATCGATGCCGGATCCGCGTTGCGCGCCGACCGTGCGACTAAACCCGTCGGTGGCATCGAGGATGCCGATAGTGTCATTGTCACCCAGCGCGAGGCGGGTAATTGAAAGCAGCCCGGGGGTCTCGATGCCGCGCATCGGAATGGAGCGGGAATGCGGGTTCTTGTCCCAGATGCCCTTGGTCTGCGACCGCAGCGAACGAACAACGAAGTCGGGATCCTGGTTCGAAAGGCCGAGTACGGGCTGGCTGGAGAGCGGCGTCTCGTACCGCAACGCCTGCCCGGACTTCCAAGCGCGGTCCCCCTCAAAGCGGATGTTTTCCAGGGAGGGGACAATACGCCAAGTCACGACGTCGACTTCGACGAAGGTGATTTCGTATTGGCCGTACCGGCGCGTCTGGGCCGACCGCGCGGCTTCCTTCAGCTGGCTTAGATCGGCGGCGGAGCGCGCAACCGTTTCAGCGTCGAATGCTTGCAGGTCAAATTCCCGCATCAGGAGCTCCACTGCGGCGGCTCGAGCCTTGACATTCTGGGTGCGGAGATTCGAGCACACCAGATCGTAGGGCGTCGCGTACTCGTTGTTCTCCCGGCTCTGTTCGAGGTGGCGGGCTACTGTGGCTGCGCGATTTCTTTCGGACATGAAAAAGCCTCTCGGGCTAGCTGGGACCGGAGTCCCGACCGTAACCGCTCTGGTTCCGGCTTCGGGTAGCCCGCCGAGGCGAGTAACCCATATAGGCTCGGACACCCAGATGGGTGCCATGGAGCACATGGGGCACGCACTTCCCGATCGGCGTTCAGTCACCCATGCTTACGGTCCGGCCGGAGCTGGAGCGCTTCGCGTGTACTGACTTGGTCGTTCCCCGCTTACTGGAAAGTACGTGTCATGCATCTCATAAGTTAGGACATAAGCCCTTTCCCGTCAATGGCACCGGGCGTCGCGCCGCGAGGCCCGGTGCCATAGGCGGCCCCGGCGACGGCTGCTGCCCTGATCGGTGCAAACTCGGATGCCCGGCCCCGGCCTTACCGCAACCCCCTACGGCGTGGCGCCACATCGAGTGGCTCCCAAAGCTTGACGACCACGGGATTCCCGGCAGGCTGCTCGTCGAGTGAGAGCAACTAATTCGCGTTTTTGGACCGTCCAGCAGCGGGGTCCACCTGAGTCTCGAGCTGCGGACCGGAGGTGTCAGATCCGGAGTTGCAGCCGGGACCGTCAGGCTTTGGCATGCAGGCGGGTGGACTAGCTTTCGTCATTCATCTTCACTTCCACGCCGTGGGGTTTGACGGGCCCGGTTCGGCGATGGCAGTGGTCCCGTGGCGTTCCGTGGCGCCCATGTAGGTGGTGGTGATAACACGCAGTCTGGCCCCGCGTTCCTTGACCCGTTGCAGAGCTGGCTCCAGGAGCCTCAGTCCGGTCCAGCGGACGAAGGCGCAGAGCAGGTCCACCGTGTTGGCAGACTTGGTCTCGGTCCTGAGCTCTGCGGCGAAGTTGGGATCGTCCTTGTTGTTGGTGAGCAGGGCGGAGTCGCTCAGCATCGTGGTGGGCCGGTGGAAAACTGGAACTGGGCAACTGACGAACTGCCCCTCGCCGAATATACCTAGTCACTTCGCTAGGCTAATTGGTGGCGGCGACGAATGCAGCGCCAGCCAGCTCGTGTTGTTATATTGACCGTTTGCTCGAAATCTTCACTGGGGATGTAAGACGTAACCCAACCGCCTCGCGCCCGAGGCTGGTGGACAAAAACTTCACCACCAGCCTCGAGCACGCCCGCGCTGCACACAGGAATCGACGCCGCGTGCGAAGAATTTGGACTATCCCGACAGGTACTCATAGACTGCGGCGTGAGCTGCGTTGTGCATTCTGGAAGCCCGTACTGGCCCAATGTATGGAGCTGCCTTCAGAACTCCCACGTCAGCCTTTAGAACATCTCCGATTGTCCTGAGGCCCACACTCCCCATTGCCGTCCTCATGAAATCAGAAAGGTCCAGCACGTTCAGCGAGCGGCCGAGTTGTTCCTGAACTGAAGCATTCGGCTGGCTGAAGGCCAAAGACTCATCCTCGACAAGCGATCCGTAGAAGGGGTGTTTAGCTCCATATTCAATCATTCTCTTCAATGATAAGCTGTCCATGATGCTAGCTCCAAACTTGATTGGAGAACTATCCAGAGAAAACTGACATCCAAGATTTAGAATATACCGAGTGCCAATTTCGCTTCGCGTTGCTTTAATCCCAGCCGTTCCTTCTTGAAGGATGCCGCTGTAGCAAAGGAGTCGTAACGACTCCTTCACAGCAGCTGGTGCATCGCGGTGAATCCAAAGATACGAAGACGTTGCGCCAGGGTTCCTCAGGTTACGCGCATATAAAGCTGGTAGCACTTCCTGCTCAATAAATCGCCGACCCCACGATATGAGCGGCTCATGACCAGGATATTTATCGGCGAGCAGAGAATGCTCGGACCAAATCTCCTCTCGATAGTAATTCCGGAAGATTAGCTCTGCACTGGCTGTATTAATCTTGCTCATGGTCTGCATCGTTTTCAGCAGTATTCGCGGATTGCCGGTAGCAGCGTATGCCAAGACATCAAATACCTGCCCATTCCGCTTGATATCGGAGATAAGCTCTGGCGCCTGCTTGAAAACGATTTCGCGCAGTTGCTCTCGATATTCTGGATCACTAACATTCCTGTCTACAGACACAAATGTCGCATCATGCTGCGGCTGAAAGTATTCCCCGAACGATGTGACGCCCGGATAGACGGCGGCCTTTACGGCCAAGTAGGCACTTCGAAGAGATCTCATGAGCGTGAAAAACTCACGCTGTTGCGCGGGTATGAAGACATGTGCCGCTTCATCGATAAGAATTATTGTGCGAGTCAGATTATTTTCTTCAGAAAACTCCTGAAGGGCTTCAAGAAACAACTCGGGATCCGGCGCCTCGGCCAGGTCAGGATCGGCACCTTCATTGCGCCAGGAGTTTTCATAATCTACCGCCAATCTCTCCATCACCGACACACCGCTTTGGTCCCTGTTTGCCAGGCGATCAAGTGAGGAACCGACTCGTAAAGCCAAACCAAACTCGCTAGCGGACTTGAGAAAACTTGCCGCTATCCTCGACATCATCCAGGCACGGAACTTTTCTGGAGTTGGGTTCGAAATGAGTGTAGCAACGGCGAAAGTTACATAGACTGGCATTATGCGTTTAACCGCAAAGTCTTGCCGCAGGCGCTGCTCCGCAACACGCATTAAGAATGACTTCCCGACGCCACGACTGCCCTCAAGTACGGCCGGCGTTCGCCCCAAAAGGGCATCAATCACTTTATCGTCAGCAACACCTTTTACATAGTATTCCAAGACTTCATCACGCCGGAAGTCTTCAGTCCTGAAGAGAAAGTCACTGGCCATTTTCGGTCCTTGGGGTTTCGAGAATTTTTCTTACCGACGGCAAATGTGCAATTGTTTCCAACATAGTGTTTTCAACACTACCGCTATCACTGGGTAAGAGTTCTTGACCATAGCGGCTAAAAAAGAGTACTTGGACGCATTCGATCGCATCGCTGGCCAGCTTACACCACTGCTCCAAGGTATTCTGTGAATAGACAAGCTGACTGGGGATTGTGCTTGTCGATGACTCTTTTCCGTGAATGAACTGCGAGCAGTCCCGGTACACTGCAGCGGCTTTGGCTTTGTACGACTGAGCATCAACGACTGCAGACTGATTGAAGGCTCCGACAAAGTCACTGGAAAGTACTCCGTCTGCTTCATTAAGCGCGGCAGACCATGAGAAGTCATACGAATCAGCTAGCCATTTCCGGCGCTTTAGTTCATTTGCAGAGAAGAAGATGGCAGCGAAGCTCAGTTCCAAGTACAGGCGCAAACCCGCAAACGCTGCCCCATAGTGACCGCCACAGGCCAGATAAATGGCACGCCCAAACTCACGACGGCCGTTAATTATGAGCGTCCCCTCCGGCTCATTTGTTAGGAGGTCTTCCCATGCCTTCATTGCATGGTCCAAACTGAGCAATCTACCTACGGATCCGCGCTGTTCCCTTAGCGCCTCATCAATTACACCTTTCTGATTCTCTTGAATCTTAACGAAGATGTCATCGATGGTTCCAACGGGTGAACCTTGGGCCACTTTTTAGCCTTTCGCGAGGAGACAAACAAGAAGTAATGTACTACCGATGTGCTGGAAAATATCTTTCGACCCGCGCGGCGCACTTGAGGATGGCACCCGTGGCGGCGGCGCGCCTGACGGACAACTCGCCTTTCGGGCTCCCAAATGTGGGTCGAAGACCAAGGTCCATGTCACCGATGCCTACAAGGCGTGTACTCTCCGCGCAAGATTTTCCTGTCCTTCCCGAGGTAAGACGGTGCGAAGCCGGAGTCTTTCGTCGCGTGATGGGCGGCGCTCGGCCTGAGGTCCGGGAGTCAACTACTGCCTGCTGCCTGCCGCCTGGCGGCTTTGGAGTAATCCCTCAGAATCCGTTGCTTTGTGCGAATATTCACCTTTGACACTCGAAGGTGACGCCGAAAGCTTGTGGTCTGCATGGACTGTCTTGGACCAGAGGCCTCAGCTGAACGCACTAGGGGTGAAAGTATCGGCGCCATCGTTGTCGACGCCGTGCTGCAAAAGCGGCAAAACTACGCCGCGACGGTCAGACCCCGTGTAGCTGCGGTCGTGGAAGGGTGGCCCGACGCCCTCACGACGGCGGGATTTCGTCGGCGGCTGGACACCGAAAAGCTGTCTGAAGTCATCAGCTGGTCGGGGCCGGCACGACTGACACCAAATAGAACGCATTACCAGCGTTCTGGAACACGAGAACATTTCCATTGAAACTGTGTAGGAACTCCGGCGCAACCTTGAGGATCCAGCCATGAGAACCCCTCTACGCAAGGCACTCCGGGGAGTGCGGCACGTCGGGCCCAAGACACTGGACTACTTCGACATTCTCTGCGGCATCTTCCACGGGAGTTGCGATCGATTTGCGGATACGTCGAAGGGCCGAAGCGGCTGGCATCGATGATTTGTCCTATGATCATCTCGCCGCTGTCATACACCGAGCTGCGCTGCGCCGCGGCTGGCGACCCGGAGACCTGGACGCCGCACTATGGGACGGCTAGAGAGTGCACACATGAACAGAATACCGATTAGAGATCCGGAACGACTACTAACCGAGGATGAAGTTGTTGCCGCTGTCCTAGGCCACCTTTCAAATGCTGGGTGGAACATCGCGAGTTGGGCGCTTGCCACGGAACATGGAGTCGACCTTGTTGCCGAGCAGGTCGGCCGGCGTCTACTCGTGGAGGCCAAAGGAGAGGGGAGCTCCAAGGCTGGAAGTGCAAGATTCGGTAGTCCGTTCACGAGTAGTCAGGTCAGCAGCCACGTTTCCCGTGCCATTTATAGGGCACTGTGTGCGCTTGCCGAGAACGAAGAAGCCGCAGTCGCCTTCCCTGACACACCACGGCATCGGGCGATGGTAAGAAGTGTGCAGCCCGTGATCTCACGTTTAAGAATTTCAGTCTTTTGGGTGGATCGAACAGCGTCTGTCACAGTCGAGTAGAGACCTCGGTATGGACAACGTTATGGAAGCAGCGCCACTCGATCGAAGTAATGAACCCACGGCGACTTCCTTGGTTCCAGTTAGTCCATGAGACGCCACCCTAGATTCCCCCCGTTGAAACGCCAGGCCTACTTCACGCCCGCCCCGCCCCACACGGTTTGTACCATCTAGAGCTTGATTGGCCCTGCCAAGGCCATCATGCTGAGCTGGCGCGGTTCAGGGCTGCGCCGGGTGGGCGGGCCAACGTCGTTGTCTGTTGTTCCATGACGATTCCTCTGCCGGAGCACGTCCACCGTCCGAGCGGTATGGTGGAACGAGTGGATGAACGCGACGAACGGGGTGTCCGCTGATCCACTTTGCTTTCGCGCTCTCTCCCGTTCCTTGTTTGTGCGTGCAATCATCGCCGCAAACCTCATGGGCCATTCGTTCTCGGTCCCGTCTGCCTAGGATAGGCAGGCGGCACCAACGCCGAACAGCGACCATTCAAGGGGACAAGTGGAACAACACGCAGTACCGCAGATCATGACAGCCTTCATTAGCTCCGATGGTAAGGAGTGGCAGGACGAGTACGGTGAAGTGACGCCGGTATCTGGGCAATTCATCTATAGAGGAACTGGCAACGGCTACCAGGCCTACAGGATCGCTGAGGTCTGGCTAGTTGAGGAAAAGCGAGGCCCAGTAACCCACGGACTCACCGTTTTCCTCGACCCGGTCGACGTGATGGAGACTCGCCTCGGCCAATATTCACCAGAATATTACGGAAACGGAGGATTCTAGCCGTGGGAGAACAACACCGTATCGGTCAGTTTCGAACGAAACCAGAGTTCGCATAAGAACCGCCGGCGCCAGCAACGGGTGCCCTTCTTGTAGGCGTCGCAGTCCGCCTGGCCGCCCACTTCTTGTCGGCCTTCTTTTCCGGCGGCGGGATGCCGCCGCCCTAGATCAGCAGCAGGGTCACGAACATCGGCGACAGCAGGGGCACCCGCTGCCAGCCCGCCAAGCGCCCACATCATCAGGATGCCCGCGACGAGGTAGGAGATCAGCACCGCCGGGCCGGCGGCCTGGATGCCGGCGCGCTGGATGCCGGCGGGCTGGATGCCGGCGCGCGCCAGTCGCGGCGCCCAGGCCCATCATGGTGAGCTGCCGGGGTTTTAGGGCCGCGCCGAGCGCGCGGGCAGACCTCTTTGTCTGTTGTTCCATGGGGATTCCTCTGGTTGTAGGCGGAACGGAGTGAAGGGTTGGGGTAAGTCAGTTGTCTGCCCGCGTGGGCTGCCAGAAGCCGGAGCACGCGGTCGTTTGGCGGCGGGGTCGGCCACGGTGATGCGAACGCCGTCGCCCTGATACCCGCGCACCAGAATGTCTGCGCGGTCAAACGCGTCCACCAGCGTCGCCCGAGGGTGTCATCGGCACGGATCCACAGGAAGTTGCCTTGGCTTGGATACAGTTACCAGCCCTGCGCTTCCAGCTGCGCGGCCACCTGTGCGCGCTCCTGCTTGACGGCTGCCACCCGCGGTTCACCTCGTCCCCGGCGTCCAGCGACGCGATCGCGGCCTTCTGGGCCAGCGCACTCACCGAAAAGGGAAGCGCGGTGCGGCGCGGTTCCTCCGCGATGGCCGGCGCGGCCACGGCGTAGCCCCGGCGGTAGAGCGCCAGGGAATCGGGGCCGCTGCCCGCTTCGGCGCATTCCACGTAGGCCTCGTCGACCACCACGAGGATGTCGGAGCGGCGGGCTCCAGGAAGGCCTCGAAGCCCTCGTGGTTGATCGGCACTCCGGTGGGGTAGCCGGGGTTGCAGAGCACCTTTCGGAAAGATCGGCTGACCACCCCCCCGTTTACGAAACGCAACGCGATCCGCAACCCACCCCTTACTGTTGATCCTGCGCGCAACGAAACCGTTTACGTAAACCGTTTGCGTAACGCGCCCAACAGCAAGCGGGCCAGCACCCGCAGGAACCCTCAGAGAGGAGGAACAGTGGTCACCATCCGCGATGTCGCCAAGCACGCAGGCGTCTCCCCGGCCACTGTTTCCCGGGTGGTCAACGGTTTGGTCGGCTACTCCGACGAAACGCGCGAACGCGTCGAGAACGCGGTCAAAAGCCTCTCCTACGAAACGGACTACCTCGCCCGGGGCCTGAAGACCCGGCAGACCTCCGTCATCGGGCTCCTCGCCCCGATGGTCTCCGACGCCTTGGCCTCCCAGGTAATGCAGGGCGTCGAGGAGGAAGCCCAGGAACGCGGCTACGCCGTCATGCTCGGCCGCACCGGCGCCAGATCCGCCTACATCGCCGGCTACCTCCGCACCCTGCGCACCTACCGGGCCGCCGGCGTCATCCTCATCTCCGCGGTGATCACGCCGGAGACGCGGCAGCTGCTCGGCCCCAACGTCCCGATTATCTCCGTCGCCATCAGCGACAAGTCGGGTTCGCCGAGCGTCGCCATCGACGACGAGCAGGCAGCCTACGACGCCACCCGTCACCTGCTGCGGCTCGGCCACCGGCGCATCGGCCTGCTGGCCGGCGACCCGGCGTCGATCTACGTCGCCCAGCCCCGGAAACGCGGCTACCTCCGCGCCATGACCGAAGCGGGCTGCAACCCGGTCACCGCCACCGGCAGCTTCTTCTACGAAAGCGGCGCCGCCGGAGTCGACGAACTCCTGCAGCAGGACCCCGGGCTCACCGCGATCTTCGCGATGAGCGACGAGATGGGCGCCGCCGTCGTCAACGAACTGCAGCGGCGCGGACTCCGGGTGCCCGAAGACGTCTCCGTCCTGGGCTTTGACAACACCTCCACCTCCCGGCACGTGAACCCGCCGCTGAGCACCATGGCCCAGCCGCTGGAGGAGATGGGACGGATGGCCGTGAAAAAGCTGCTCCGCTCCCGCGACCTCGGGCCGAAGATCATGCCGCACACGCTGGTCGAGCGCGGCTCCACCGCGCCGCCGCCTGCAGAGTCGTCGAACAAGATACCCAGCGGCTGACCAAGACCACCCACCCCCAAGGCGGCCGGCACAGGAGCGCACCACCGCTGCGCCCCGCACCGGCCGCCGCAGTTTCGCACGCACCACACACCTCGCACAAATCAGATAACAAGGAGCAACACATGAGGCAGCGCCGCCGCACCTGGCAGACTCTTCTCACCACCACCGCCACGCTCACCGTGGCCGCCACCGCCCTCACCGGCTGCGGCGGATCCGGATCCGCACCGGAAGCGAAGAGCACCCCGAAGGCGTCCGCAGCGTCCTTCGAGGGCAAGGGCCCCATCAACTACGTCTCCAACCGCGACGCCTCCGGCGCCGCGAACAAGAGCATCGAGGAATGGAACGCCGCCCACCCGGACGAGAAGGTCACCTTCATCGAACTGCCGGACTCCGCGGACGCCCAGCGCCAGCAGCTGATCCAGAACGCGCAGATCAAGTCGGACACCTTCAGCGTGCTGAACCTCGACGTCGTCTGGACCTCCGAGTTCGCCGCGAACAAGTGGATCATGCCGCTGCCCGCGGACGCCGTCCCCACGGACAAGATGATCCCGGCCACCGTCGATGCCGCGAAGTACCGCGACACCCTGGTCGGCGCCCCGTACTACACCGACGGCGCGCTGCTCTACTTCCGCTCCGACCTGCTCAAGGCCGCCGGCATCGCCGCCCCGCCGAAGACCTGGGACGAGATGAAGACCGCCTGCAAGGCCATTCTGGCCCTCCCTGAGGCCGCGGGCATGTCCTGCTACGCCGGCCAGTTCGACAAGAACGAGGCCCTCACGGTCAACTTCTCCGAGGCGGTCGCCTCCGCCGGCGGCAAGATCGTCGACGCCGACGGCAAGCCCACGGTGGACACCGCCGAGGCCAAGAAGGGCCTGAACCTGCTGGTGGACGGCTTCAAGGACGGGATGTTCCCCTCCGACGCCATCACCTACCTCGAGGAGCAGGGCCGCCGCGCGTTCCAGGACGGCAAGGTCGTCTTCCTGCGCAACTGGCCCTTCGTCTACGCCTCACTGACCGCCACCGACGGCTCCAGCAAGGTCAACGGCAAGTTCGACATCACCTCCATCCCCGGCACCGACGGCCCCGGCGTCTCGACCCTGGGCGGCCGCAGCCTGGCGATCTCCCCGTTCACCCCGAACAAGGCCACGGCACTGGAGTTCGTCAAGTTCTTCACCAGCCAGGAGCAGGCCCAGAAGCGCCTGGCCCTGTCCTCCCGCGCCCCGGTCTACGGCGCCCTCTTCGGGGATCCCGCCGTCGTCGCCAAGCGCCCGTTCTTCCCCACCCTGCTGAAGTCGCTGAACAACGCCCAGCCGCGCCCGAAGGTGGTCCAGTACGGCGCCACCACCAAGGCGATCCAGGAAGAGGCCTACGCCGCGATCACCGGCAAGAAGGACACGGACACCGCGCTGAAGGACATGCAGACCAAGCTCACCGAGCTGGCCAAGTAACACCCGCATTCCCCCGCTTGGCCGGCCGGTTTTGCACCGGCCGGCCAGGCGTTTTGAACACCCTTAGAACCACCGCTCTCCACTCCAGTTAGGTACCGAGCATGACGACGACGACCGCCCCCGCCGGCCTGCAGCCCGCGCCGGACGCCAGCAAGCCCCGGAGGCGCGGCAAACGCACCGCCGGCGAAGGCCGGATGGCCGCGATGCTGCTCTCCCCCACCCTGCTGGTGCTGGCCCTGGTGATTGCCTACCCGCTGCTCTCCGCGGTGCACCAGTCCCTGTTCCGCGCCGAGTCCGGCCTGGACGCGGACGGCTTCGTCTCCGACGTCGACGCTTTCGTGGGCCTCGCCAACTACGCCGACCTCTTCGTCGGCGAATCCGGCCGGCGCTTCCTCAACGCGTTCGCCAACACCACCTTCTTCACGCTCACCACCGTGTTCCTCGAAACCGTGCTGGGCCTCTGCCTGGCCCTGGCCATGAACCGCGCCTTCCGCGGCCGATCCTTTTTGCGCGCCAGCATCCTGGTCCCCTGGGCCGTCCCCACCGCCGTCTCCGGCCTGCTCTGGCGCTGGATCTTCCAGTCCGACGGCATCGCCAACACCCTGCTGGGCAGCGAAATCCTCTGGACCGCCGAGGGCACCGCCTCCAAGTTCGCCGTCATCATCGCCGAGGTCTGGAAGACCGCCCCGTTTATCGGGCTGCTGGTCCTGGCCGGCATGCAGGTCATCCCCGGTGAGGTCTACGAGGCGGCCCGGATCGACGGCGCCGGCTGGTGGCGCCAGCTCGGCTCCATCACCCTCCCGCTGGTCAAGCCCACCCTGCTGGTGGCCGTGCTGTTCCGCATGCTCGACGCGCTGCGGATGTTCGACCTGCCCTTCGTGCTGGTGGGCCCGGGCAAGGAGTCCGTGGAGACCCTGTCCATGCTGGCCTGGGACGAATCCAACCAGCTGCGCTACGGCTCCGCCTCCGCGTTCGCCGTGATGCTCTTCCTGTACGTCGCCGTCGTCGCGATCGTCTTTGTGAAGGTGCTCGGCGCCGACGTTACCGGCGCCAAGGAACTGAAGCTGATCACGAAGAAGTCCCGCACCAAGAAGACCGAGGCCACCCGATGACTCTCTCCGACCTCCGCAACGCCGCCGCCGACTCCGGCGCACCCGGTTCCGGCTCACAAAATGCGGGCACTGCCGTCGTCGGCGGCTCCAGCAAACCCAAGCGCACCTGGCGCTCCTACAGCGTCTACCTTGGCCTGGCGCTGATTTTCGCGTACTGCCTGGCGCCGTTCTACTGGATGCTGGTCTCCAGCCTGCGCCGCACCGCGGACATCTTCGACAACACCCTGCTGCCGGCGCCGTTCTCGCTGGAGAACTACACGAAGGTCTTCGACGGTTCCACCATGTTCGGCCAGGCGCTGCTGAACTCGCTGATCGTCGCCGGCACCACCACGGTGTTCGCGCTGCTGCTGGGCGTGTTCGCCGCCTACGCCATCTCCCGGCTGAACTTCCGCTTCAAGTCGCTGATCCTAGGCGTCATCATCGCGACGTCGATGTTCCCCGGTATCTCCGTGGTGGTGCCGCTGCTGCGCCTCTTCACCGACATCGGCTGGATCAACACCTACCAGGCCATGATCGTACCCAGCCTGTCCTTCGCAATCCCGCTGGCGGTCTGGAACCTCACCACGTTCATGAAGGCGCTGCCGTATGACCTTGAGGAAGCCGCGATGATCGACGGCTGCACCAAGTGGCAGGCGTTCCGGAAGGTGCTGCTGCCGCTCGCCGCGCCGGGCGTGTTCACCACCGCGATCCTGACCTTCATCCACAGCTGGAACGAATTCATCATCGCGCTGTCCATGATCAACGACCCCAAGATCCAGACCGCCACCGTCGCGATCTCCAAGTTCACCGGCGCCACCGAATTCCAGGCGCCGTTCGGCGAGCAGATGGCCGCCGGCGTGATCGTCACTGTGCCGCTGGTGATCATGGTGCTGATCTTCCAGCGCCGGATCGTCGAAGGCCTCACCGCGGGCGCGAGCAAATGAGCGCTCAGTCCATGAGCACTGCGCCCTTGGTTGAGGAAACCGCGCTGACGCCGGCCGCCGACTGGTGGGAGACGGCCGTGATCTATGAGGTGTACCCGCGTTCCTTCGCCGACGGCGACGGCGACGGCGTGGGCGACCTCGCCGGACTCACCACACGGCTGCCGTACATCGCCGCCCTCGGCGTCGACGGGATCTGGATGACCCCGTTCCAGCCCTCCCCGCAGGTAGACCAGGGCTACGACGTCACCGACTACTGCGGCGTGGACCCGCTGTTCGGCACGCTGGAGCAGTTCGAGTCCCTGCTGGAGCAGGCGCACGCTTTGGGGCTGCGGATCCTGCTCGACGTCGTCCCCAACCACTGCTCCTCCGAGCACCCGCTGTTCCAGGCGGCCCTCGCGGCCGGGCCGGGCGCGCCGGAACGGGAGATGTTCCACTTCGTGGCCGGCCCCGGCGGCGACGTTCCGCCCAACAACTGGCAGAGCGTCTTCGGCGGCCGGGCCTGGAGCCGCGCCGACCCCTCGTCCGAGACAGACACCGACTGGTACCTGCACCTCTTCTCCGCCGGCCAGCCGGACTGGAACTGGCGCAACCCTGCCGTCGGTGACTACTTCGACGGCGTGCTGCGCTTCTGGTTCGACAAGGGCGTGGACGGGCTGCGGATCGACGTGGCCCACGCGCTGTTCAAGGCCGAGGGGCTCCCCGACTCGCCGTCCGAGGGCGGCGTGGTGGACGGGCTGCGGTCCAACCCGCAGGTCTCCGACCAGGAGGAAGTCCACGACGTGTACCGGCGCTGGCGCGCGCTGGCCGAGAACTACGAACCGCACCGCCTGCTGGTGGGCGAGGTCAACCTGGAACCGGCCCGCGCCGCCCGCTACACCCGCTCCGATGAGATGCAGCAGGCCTTCGCGTTCGCGTTCGTGAAGCTCGGCTGGGACCCGGAAGCCTGGGCCGCCGTCGGCAACGACCTCGAGGCCGCGCGCCGCCTGCACGGCGCCACCCCGACGTGGGCGCTGGAGAACCACGACATTGTCCGCTCCGCCACCCGGTTCGGCGGCGGTGAGATCGGTGCTCAGCGGGCGCGTGCGGCGCTGGTGGCGCTGCTGGGGCTGCCGGGCCCGGCGTACATCTACCAGGGGCAGGAGCTCGGGCTGCCCGAGGTCGACGTGCCAGTGGAGGCACGGGTGGACCCGATGTGGGCCCGCGGCGGCGTCTGCCGCGACGGCGCCCGCGTGCCGCTGCCGTGGACTGTTGATTCCTCGCTGAACCACGGCTTCTCGCTGGATACTCCCGCTGCCAAGCCGTGGCTTCCGCTGCCAGCAAACTGGGGCGGCCGCGCCGTCGACCTGCAGGAGCAGGACGCGGGGTCCGCGCTGAACCTGACAAAGGCGGCGCTGGAGCTGCGCCGGAAGCTATGGAAGAACGAGGTCTTCGCCACCGACGACGGCGGCACTTGGCGCGTCGAGCCCGGGAACCTGCTGGTCTGCGAGCGGAACCCGTACTTCCTGGTCGCCGTCGCGATGGGCGACGAACCCGTGCGACTGCCGGCCGGCACGGTGCTGCTCAGCGCGGCACCGCTCGAGCAGGACGGCTGGCTGCAGCCGAACAACGCCGCCTGGGTGCTGCGGGGCTAGGTGTACTCGGCCAGGACGTTAGTTACACGTTGAAAGGGTGAAGACCTCTTAGGTTGGTGGTTACCACACACACCGAACGACTAAGAGGTCTTCATGGTCCACCGTAACGCCCGGCTGACTCCTGCCGGAAGAAGCATCCTTGTCCAGCGTGTTCTCGATGGCCGTCCCGTGGCCCATGTGGCGAAGGAAATGGGGGTCTCCCGTACCTGCGCGCACCGGTGGTTCCGGCGCTATGTGGAACACGGCTGGGCCGGGATGGAAGATCGTTCGTCCCGTCCGCTTTCGTGCCCGCATGCAACCGCCGAGGCGAAGATCGACGAGGTCCTCGCGGCGCGGGTGAAGCACCGCGAGGGCCCGGTCGAGCTCGGCGAACGCTGCAAGGTCCCGGCCCGCACGGTCTCGCGGATCATCGCCCGTGCCGGGCTGCCCCGATTGTGGGAACTGGACCCAATCAGCGGCGAACGCATCAGGGCCGGCCGCGCCACCGACCACCGCTATGAACGCGACACCGCCGGTGAACTGCTGCACATTGATGTGAAGAAACTCGGGAAGATCCCGCAGGGAGGCGGCTGGCGGGTCCACGGCCGGTCCGAAGCCGTGAAAGGCCGCGGACTGGGCTACGACTACGTCCACGTCGCGGTCGATGACCACTCCCGACTGGCCTATGTCGAGGTCTTGCCGGACGAGAAGGGCCCGACGTGCGCCCGGTTCCTGGCCAACGCTGCGGCGTTCATGGCCGCGCACGGGGCACCCGTGCAGGAAGTCATGACCGACAACGCCCTGGCCTACATCCGGTCCGCCGCCTTCGCCAAAGTGATGGCCGACCTGGGCGCCAAACACCGCCGAACGAAACCGCGCAGCCCCTGGCAGAACGGCAAAGCCGAACGGTTCAACCGCACCCTCCAGGACGGCTGGGCCTACAAGAACGCCTACGACTCCAGCGACCACCGCACACACGCCCTCACCGGCTGGCTAGACTTCTACAACCACCGCCGCAACCACGCAGCCCTCGGAGGACGAGCACACATCAGCAGATGTAACTAACCTGCTGGCCGAGTACAGCTAGGCTCCGGACGCGGCCTTATCGGCACGCCAGTGCTCCTCCTTGGCCCGCGCACTCGCGACGGCGTCATCGATGACAAGCGGCGCAGCCGGGTCGATCTCGGTGTGGGATTCCACCGAGTAGAACCGAACCTCGTGACCGTCCGGGTCGTGCAGCATCGGCAGGATCCATCCGATCGTGGCGAAGTGCACCCCGGCATGGGCCTCGCCGAGGCTGCTTAGGTGGGTTGCCAGCGCCTCGATGCTGTCCCTGTCGGGTACTCCGATGGAGAAGTAGTCGAAGCCGGCTGAGGCCTTCGCCCGGTCCGGGTTGAGGTTCAGCGCGAGGTCAGGCCCGCCGTCGGGATGCGTCATCACCACGCCGGTGCGGCGACCGTGCTCGCGGAACTCGATGACGACTTGGTAGCCGAGCCGGGAGCCGTACCACTGGATTGACCGGTCCAGGTCTGAGACGGGCAGCTTGAGGTGGTGCACCCCGGCCAGTTGCGGAATCATGGGAAATCCTCCCTAATTACAGTTCAACTGCATCTATACAGTTAGACTGCATCTTATGAGCGAAGACGTCAAGGGATCTCCTCTCCGCACAGCGGACTTGAGAGCCAAACGAGTGGCCCGAACCGAGGCCCAGCTTATTGAGTCCGCGAGCGTGCTGTTCGTCGAGCAGGGCTACGTGGCCACCACACTTGCCCAGATCGCAGAGCACGCCGGAGTCGCCGCCCGTACCGTCTACGTTCGCTTCGGGACGAAGGCGGCCCTGTTCATCCGTGTCATCGACCAGGCTCTCGTGGGTGACGCTGAACCGGTCGATGTCGCTCACCGCCCCCGCTCGCGGGACGCGATGACCGCCGCCACCCTGGCCGAACGGATCGAGGCCCTCGCCGATGTTTCCGTCGGTATCGCAGAGCGTGCAGGGCCGCTGTTCGAGGTGGCCGCCCAGGCCGAGGGTCTTGAGCCGGAGCTCACCGAAGCCGCTCAGGCCGGGCGCCGCGCCACCACCGAGCTATGCCGGTCGTTCTGGGACCATGCCGCCGCGGATGGCCTCCTCGCGAAGGGTCTGCATCCGGAACGCCGCACCCTCGTCACCGACGTTCTCCTCTGTGCAGACACGGTCGTGCACATCCGGCGAACCCACGGCTGGTCTGCCGCCGCATACCGGTCACTCATCGTTAACACCCTGACGGCCCTCACCATATGAGCGCTCTCAAGGAAACCAGTACACCCAAGACGTGAGACGCCGGGCGGTTCCCCAAAGTCGGCGCTACACCCCGCCAAAGCCGCTCTGGAACTGCGCCGGAGCTGAGTCCTCCCAAACCTGCGATGGCCTATGCGCGCTGGGTGATGTTGACTCTCCAGCAGGATCTCTGAGCGAGGGCTCCTGCGACGTGGGCACAGCTTGGAACGAAGAGACGCACCGAAGGTGACTGAACGAAGGTCGCGAGGGGAAGTCACGGGGCGAGCTTGATGTCCTCGCCCCGGAGATTGGCGCGGAAGCCGTCGCCCTGCACGGCAACGTCCTGCAGTACGAGGCCCTTAGGCAAACCCTCGATGTCGTATTCAATGGTCACGAGCCTGCGCACGACGGCGGCAGTGGCGGCGGAGAGGAAGTCCGGCCCGCCAATATCGATCGAACGTGGTTCGACAACGAGCTTGCCGGCTTTGGCTTCAACCGTGCCGGTGGCGGTGACGCGCAGGTCCCGGCCCAGGACCGGGACGGTGCGAACCACTGTGGCCTGGCCTCCGTCGGCGGAACGGACCTCGCTGCCGTTACCGAGCTTGCGGGCGACGACCTCGAACGGCACGGTCGCGTCCACAGCGAGCCGTGCAGCGACCACTCCGTCCGGGCTCGTGACCACGTCCTGCCCGACGGCCCGAACGTCCCGAAGTGTCGAGCCGGCGGCCACTACCGTCCCAGCGTCCAGTACAAGGTCGCCGAGCCACACCTGGTCCTCGCGCAGGCCTGCGGGAGGCTGGCTAGCCGGCGCCCGGCCAGCTCCCACCGGCGGTGACGGCACAGGCCCTGCCTCGCCCCCATCTGCCGGGCCGCTCACCGCCAACCAGAAGATCGCAACCACCACCCCCAGAAGGAGGAGCATCCCCGCAGCCCCAATCAGCCAGTCCTTCACACGCGTCCTGTTCACTAGGACATTCTGATGGTTCGCCCTTGGGGCGCGAAACCGCCAACGCCACTTCACGTCCCAAAGTCCGCGACCGTCTCGAAGCACTGCCACCCCTAAGATGAGGCATGGACTTAGAGGACACGCTCTGGACAGTTCTAGGGGCCGGGCTGGTTCTGCTGATGCTGGTGGACGTCTTTCGTACCTTGCTTTATCCCCACGGTTCGGGCCCTCTGGGCAAGGCGATCATGCGGGGATTCTGGCTAGCGTCAAGAAAACTCCGGGGCCGGGGCTCCGCCATCGCAGCACCTCTCGCCATGGCCGCAGCCATAGGCGCCTGGGCCGCACTCGCGGCCATCGGCTGGGCCCTGCTGTACTTGCCCCACCTGACAACCGGGTTTGTCCATGGAGCCGGGGTGCCGCAGGGAGGCGACTTCGCAGAAGCGCTTTACCTTTCCTTGGTCACGCTTTCCACTGTGGGCTTCGGTGAAATCGCGCCGGTGCATCCGTTGCTCAGGCTGGTTGTGGCTCTCCAAGCCGTCACCGGTTTCGGCTTGCTGACGGCAACGGTCACCTGGATCCTGCAGATGTACCCTGCCCTCAACCGCCGTCGGGCCCTTGCCCACGAGCTGAACCTGTTCAGGGAGGCTGCAGGTCCTGTGGGTGTCCTTTCCCTCGACCCCGGTCATGCCGCCAGGCTGCTGGAGTCCATGGCCGGAAACGTCGCCCTCGTGGGGATTGATCTGCTGTCGTTCCATGAGACCTATTACTTTCGTGAAATCGATCAGCGCGGCTCCTTGCCCGACACGGTCGCCTACGCTCAGGAGCTGGCAGCCCAGGCCCAGCGCAGCGACAACCCTGAACTGCAGTTCGCCGGACGGATTCTTGCCGCGGCGCTCGACGGGCTCGCGGACGTCCTTCGCGGCAAGTTCGGCCATTCGGGAGAGACGTCTTCTGATGTCTTCGGCAGCTACGAGCTGCACCACCGGCACCTGCGGGGTGGGGAACCGGGCTCGCACTAGCATCTATCCGTTGCGCTATCACTCGTAGCCGTCATCGGGTCCCGATAGCAGCTACAACTGATAGAGCAACGCGGCGTTGCTGCGGCGGCGTGAAACTCGACGCCCGCCTTCCCTAGCGTCGAAGTAGGGTCTAGTTCGCGGCTCTTCCCGTCCGAAGGTGAAGTGTGCTTCACTAGTTGAATACGGAGGGGAGTATCCCCCATCCAGTCCGTCGTCAATACGGGAGTCCCAGTACTCTCCGGCGGGCAGGGCCGCTCATCGCGGCCGGGAGAGACCTCCAGTTGGTGAGTCACTGACTGGAAGCAGGTCCCTATGAACGCTCCCCTCGTCCACAGTGTCGCAACGATCGACACATCCGCGTATCCCCGTCCGGCACGACGGCGCCGCGCGCTGATCATTGTCCTTGCCGGCATTGACGGCGCAGGAAAGTCGACGGCGGGGAGACTGTTGGCCCGGCAGCTCGACGCGGCCGGGCGTCCTGCGATCTACACGATGAATCCCTGCGGACGCAGCAGGATGATCGCCTGGAGCGACCGCCTGGGCCTCAAGGTCCCGAGCAGCTTGCAGGACGTAGCAGAAACGACCATCCGCTGCGTCAACGTGCTGGTCTCCCAGCTGCGCGCCGCGTATTTCCCCGGCATCGTCATCATGGACCGCTACCTCTACTGCCAACTCGCCCTCAAACGGGTCAAGGGCCTGAGCCCGGGACAGCTACTGCCGTGGTTGCTGCGGTTACTCCCCCGCCCGGACGTCGTGTTCTACTTCGATGTGCCGGCTCATCTTGCCCTCACCAGAATCTTCAAGCGGGCTACCGATACCGAAGACCTCGAGACTCTCGAGGACTTCGACAAGGGCTACCGGGAGCTTGACGACTTTCCCTCCTTTGTCAGGATCGACGCCGGGCAGTCCCCGGAGCAGATTGTTGAGGACCTTTGGCGGGAGCTAGTCGCGACGGGCCGGGTGCCTCGGAGCTGAGGGCAACTGCTGTGCGACCGGCGCCGTTCGTGGCAAAGTGTCCGGCATGGCAGCTTTCGACCAGTCCGACGACCTCCAGGGCGCGACCTTCACCGACGTGAACCTGCGCGGCGCGCGGTTCGTCCGGTCGGACCTGTCCGGTGCAGTGATGCGCGCGGTGGACGCCGCCGGGGCGGACATCGATGCGCCGTGGCTGGTGGATAGCGGGAGCCGCCTGCGCGTCAACGGCGTCGACGTGGTCCCTTTCGTGGAGGCGGAACTCAACCGCCGCTTCCCCGGCCGCGGAGACAGACTCGCCAAGGATCCGGACGGGCTGCGCGCCGCCTGGGCCGTGCTGGAGCAGACCTGGCAGGCCACGGTGCAGCGGGTCGCCGCGATGCCGGCCGGCACGGTCGATGTCTCGGTGGACGGCGAGTGGTCCTTCGCCCAGACGCTGCGCCACCTGGTGATGGCCACGGACACCTGGCTGGGACGGGGCATTATGGAGCTCGAGCAGCCGTATCACCCGATTGGGCAGCCCAACGCGGAGTACGAGACGGACGGCTACGATCTGTCGGTCTTCGCCACGCAAACGCCGTCGTACGCGGAAGTTCTTGAAGTCCGGGCAGCCCGGCAAACCATGGTCCGCGACTACCTCGCCGTCGTCACCCAGGCGGAGTTATCCGCAGCCCGCTGGAATCCGTGGGCCCCGGACATGCCGGTGAGCGTCCTGTCGTGTCTGCACACCATCCTCAACGAGGAGTGGGAGCACCTCCGTTACGCTGTCCGTGACCTGGACGCCGTCCAGACGCAGAGCTAGGGTGAGCCGGCGCAACGCAGGACCTGTGACCCAGGGAGGAACCATCACGAGGCGAAGGATTCTGATTGCCGCGGCGGCCGCGCTCATTGTTGTTCTGGCCGGCCTCTTTGTCGCCACTTCACGCAACGACGGCGGGGCCTCCCCGCCGTCGTCGGCCCCTGCAGCGGACGGCACAGCGAGCGCCAGCGCCGGCGCGCGCAGCGGCCCGCTCGACCTGCAGGCGCACCGCGGGGGTCGCGGTGAATGGACCGAGGAATCCCTGGCCGCATTCGCGAATTCACTGAAGCTGGGCGTAACCACCTTAGAACTGGACACGCACCTGACAACTGACGGCAAAATCGTCGTCTGGCACGACGACACCATCCAGGCCGACAAGTGCCAGGACACCACGCCGGTCACACCGGGCGACGCCGCCTTCCCGTACGTCAGCGACCGGGTCGCCGGCCTGTCGCTGGCGCAGGTTAAGACGCTGGACTGCGGCTACGCCCAGCTCCGGGGCTTCCCGGAGCAGGACGTCATCAAGGGCAACCGCATCGCTGAGCTCAAGGACCTGTTCCAGCTGGTGCGCGACGCCGGAGCCGAGAAGGTGCGCTTCAACATCGAGACCAAAGTCGAGGACGGGAAGGCCGGCGGCGACGGCATGGTGGCCCTGACCAAGGCCGTCGTCACCGAGATCCAGGCCTCCGGCATGGCCGGGCGCAGCACCCTGCAGTCGTTCGACTGGTCCGCACTGAACCTGGCCAAACGGCTCGCCCCGGACCTGCCGCTCGTGGCCCTGTCTGTCGGCGACGCCTGGCTGGAGGTCGGCCGGGACGGCGCCAGTCCCAACCTCCGCGGCATCGACATCGATAGCTACGGCGGTTCGCTGGCAGCCGCGGCCGCCGCCCAGGGCTATGGCGCCATCTCCCCCGAATTCAGCTCCGTCACGCCCGGCATGGTTACCGACGCCCACAAGCTGGGACTGCAGGTCATCCCGTGGACCGTCAACAGCACCGACGACATGAAGCGGCTGATGGACCTCGGCGTGGACGGCATCATCACCGACTACCCCAGCCGGCTGCGCACGGTGATGCAAGAACGCGGACTGGAGCTCCCGACGGCTTACCCGCCCAAGGTTTAGGCCCGCTGCGTTCTCAGCGGCTCCAGTCCATCAGGCTCTGGGCCGTCCTGAGCAGGTCATCGTCCCGGTGAAGGTTGCCAACCAGCTGGACACCAACCGGCAGTCCGTTAGGTCCCTCCAGAAGGGGAAGCGAGATGGCAGGACAGTGGAGCAGCGTCCACGAACGGCCGAACAGGGGGTCTCCTGTGGCCTGCAGTCCCATCGGCGCTTCACCGATCACGGCCGGGACCACGACGGCGTCGATTGCCCCGAAGACCTCGGGCAGCATGGCCCTGCACTTGTCGGCCAGTTCCAGGGCGGCGGAGTAGTCCGACGCCGAGATGGCTGCGCCGCGTTTCAGGACCTCCATCAGGCTGCTGCTCACCAGTTCCGGATTCTTCTCGCAGCGGCTCATCAGCGCCTTGCTGACTTCGAAGTCCATGATGAGGGACTGGGCGGCGGTCAGGCCGTCGTATTCGGCCGGAAGGCTGGTTTCCACGACCTGGGTGTTGCTGTCCATCAGCTGGAGCTTCAAGGCTTCCAGGCCTGCGCGGGTCTCCGGGTCCGCCCTGTCCCATTCAACGGGTCGGGCGAATCCGAGCCTCACGGGTTTCGTCCCGCCCGGACTCACCGTCGCGCCTGCGCCGGCACCGGCCTGTGCATCGCTGCGGGAGGAACCGGCCCGGACCACGTCAAAGACCACCGAAATGTCGGCAACGCTGCGGCTGAGCAGCCCCACGGTGTCCAGGGTTTCGCTGATCGGGAACACTCCGGTCCGGTCAATCGCACCAAAGGTGGGCTTGAACCCGACGATGCCGCAGAACGACGCCGGCCGGATAACGGAACCAGCCGTCTGGGTCCCGAGCGCAACCGGAAGCATCCCCGCGGCAACGGCCGCCGCCGAGCCACTCGAGGAGCCACCGGGAGTGCGCTGCAGGTCGCGCGGGTTTCGTGTCGGGCCGGGGCTGAAGCAGGCGAACTCCGTCGTCACGGTCTTGCCGACGGGCAGCGCTCCCGCGTCCCGCAGCTTCCGCACCACGGCTGCGTCGCCCGCGGGACGATGACCGGCAAACAGCCTCGAGCCGTATTCGGTGGGCTGGTCTGCGGTGTCGATGAGGTCCTTGACGCCGACCGGCAGCCCGAGCAGGGGCTTTGCCCTATCCCCCGGTGGGATGCGGTCGAGTTCCCTTGCCTCCGCGAGCACGGCCTCCGGGTCCAGGTGCACGAACGCCTTGATGTCCGGCTCCCGGGCCTGGATCGTGTCCAGGCATTCGCGGGCCGTCTCGGAAACGGTCCTTCGCCCGGAGGCGATTGCTGCCAGGATCGCCTTGCCCGGGGCTTCGGCCGCCCCGGCCGCGGGCTGGGCCGGCTTAGACATATGGAACAATCAGCATGGCGATGCCGAAGACCACGAAGCCGACCAGGAAGGCGGCCACGGTGTAGCCCATGACCTTGCGGACGTTGAGCTTCGCGATGGCCAGCACCGGCAGCAGCCAGAAGGGCTGGATCATGTTGGCCACGGCTTCACCCGCCGCGACCGACATGGAAATCTTGCCCAGGTAGGTGGGCGAGTTCTGACCCAGCTGAAGGGCAGTTTCGACGGCGATCGGTCCTTGAACGGCCCAGTGGCCGCCGCCGGACGGGATAAAGAGCGAGATGATGATGGAGCCGAGGAAGTTCAGGAAGGGAAGGGTCGCCACCGATGCCCCGGCAACGATGGCGGAGGAGATGACCACCTGAAGCGGGTGGGTGTTCTGGTTCGGAGCATACGCCAGCAGACCCACGATGCCGCCGTACAGCGGGTACTGCAGCAGAAGCGGGCCGCAGGTCTTGGCCGCCTCGGTAAAGGCGCGGATGAAACGGATCGGAGTGCCGTGCAGCGCGGCGGCCAGAATAGTGAACAGCATGACCATGGAGGAAATGTTGAGCGCGAAGCCGCTGATCACAAAATATGCTGCACCGGCAAGGAACAGCGCCACGTTCAGGATCCAGAGACCCTCAAGGCGGTCCGCGAAGGTCCGCGGCCTGTCCTCGCGGGGAGCTTCGGCAGGTTCGGCCGCGAGCAGCGCGTCGCGGTCGACGTCGTCGGTCTCGTGCGGGGCCATCTTCCAGATGAGCAGGGCCAGGGCTGCGATGGCGACGAGCACCGTCACCCAGCTGTAGGGCTGGAGGATGGTCAGGTCCAGCGGAACCACCTGGTGCGTCAGCGTGTAGATGACGTTCAACTTGCTCGTAGTGTCCGTGTTGGCCAGGGCGATCGAGCTGGAAAGACCGTTCGTCCACAGCATGTAGCCCATGTAGCCGGCGGCGATCATGTAGCCGAAGTTGGCGTTGGACAGCCGGGCAAAGATACGCCGGCCCAGCAGCGCACCGACCACCAGGCCAAGGCCCCAGTTCAGCAGGTTGGCGACGGCGGCGGCGCCGAAGCAGAGCAGGGCTCCCTCAACCTGGTTCCGCGGCTTGGAAGCAAGCCAGTTCAGGCCCTTCTTCACCACCGGCGCCTCCGCCAGCGTGTAGCCGCTGACCAGGATCAGCACCATCTGGAGCGCGAAGGTGAAGATGTTGTTGGTTCCCCAGACACCCTGGTACCAGCTCTGGATGATGCCGGCGCCGGACGCGTTGGGGACCCACAGCAGGATCATGACCACGACGACGAGGGTCAGGATGACGGCGAAGAGGTACGGGTCCGGCATGAACCGCTCCACGTACCGCACACAGAGGTCCGTGAACCGCTGAATAAGGTTCCTTCGACGAATTTCGGGGGTCTTTGCTCCGGCGTCGGCCTGCGGCACAGATGATGACATGGCTATTCCTTAGTTAAGGCTGGGATTTACGGCTGGGATATACGGCTGGAGCAGGACGCAGCAGCGGGCAAAGTGTCCTTGGCGTGGAAACTGAAAAGTGCGGACGCTAACCATCGGAGGCCTTGAGGCTTCCTTCCAGCGCCGCCGCCGCGTCGAGGAGTTGGTGTTCGTGCCCGGGTTTGCCCACGAGTTGGACGGATCGCGGCAGTTCCGCGCCTGTGCCCGGAACGGGGACGCTGACGGCCGGAAAGCCCAGCACGCTCCAGGGTGAGGTCATCGACAGCAGGGCAGCCCGTGGGCTTGTCCAGCCTGCCTGGCCGTCGAGCTCGCGCTGTCCGATGGCCGGGGCTTCGATGGGTACCGTCGGCATGATCACGATGTCCACGGACGCGAGCCTCTGCAGTACGGCTGACCGAAGGCGGTTCCGTGTTTGAAGCGCTTGCACGTACTCCCAGCCGCGCACCTCCGCAGCGGCCCTGAGCCGGTCCAGGACTTCCGCGTCAAACAACTCCGGCGCCTGTTGAACCCTTTCCGCGTGGATCGCATAGGCTTCCGCGGACTGGATGATCCCGTACGGGTCGAGGCATTCGTCGATTTCAGGCACGCCGACGGTGGGGACGCCGGCGCCTGAGCCGCTCAGAGCGCGGATTGCGTACTGCGCGGCCTCCTGCACGACGTCGGAGGTCTTCCGGGTCAGCTCGCAGGCCAGCTCGCCGAACCTGAGCGCGAGCCCGCGGGAACGGTCCGGAGTGGGATACGCGCTCCACGGCGGAGTGACGGTACCGGCGTAGTCGGGTTTCGCGCAGAGAGCCCACCAGGCGGCGGCGGCATCAGCGACGGTGGCGGCCAAAGGACCGACGATGTCCATGGCGGGTGACAAGGGGAAGACCCCTGTCGAACTCAACGCCCCTTGGGTAGGCCTCAGGCCGACAATCCCGCACAACGCTGCCGGTACCCGCACCGAGCCTCCGGTGTCGGTTCCCAGGGCGATGGGCACGATGCCCGCCGCCACGGCAGCCCCCGATCCCCCGCTTGATCCTCCGGTCATCCGTTGCAGGTCGTGGGGATTGCGGGCCGGGCCGGTGGCAGCGCGGTCGCTGGTCGGACCGTAGGCGAACTCGTGCGTCTGGGTCTTGCCGATAATCACCGCGCCGCAGTTGCGCAGCGACGTGACCACCTCCGCGTCCGCCGTCGGAATGTGGTCGCTGAAGTGGCGGGAGCCCATGGTGGTGCGCAGCCCCGAGGTGGCGATCATGTCCTTGACGCCTACGGGAATGCCATGGAGCGGGCCGCGGTCAAGACCGGACTCCAGTTCCCGGTCCGCCTGCTGGGCGGCCCGTTTGGCGCCTTCATCGTCAATGGTGACGAAGCAGTTGAGCGCGGGATTGAGCTGGTGTGCCGCGCTGAGGGCCTGTTCTGTGAGTTTCTGGGCGGTGATTTCGCGGCGCCGTAGCCGGGCGGCGACCTCGACGACGGAAGTGGCACCGAAGGGGCCTGCCGCAACTAACGACTGCATTGTGCTCATGCGCTTATCCCGGTCGGCTGACGCTTCGTACGGACGCCGGGCTTGACGAATACCATGGCCAGCATGCCGATTCCGGTTGCCACCGCGGTGGCGATGAACATCGAGTTGTAACCGTGGAGCGCGACCAGGAAACCGGTGAGAGTGGGCGCGACGATGGTGGCGATGTTGGTAATGAAGTGGCTGATGCCGCCGAAGGTGCCGGCGCGGGAGGGGGCGGTGTCGATGATGACGATCCAGTAGACGGCATTGGGCAGCGAGTTCAACGCGTTGCCGATTGCCATGATCAACAGAACCGCCCAGACGCTGTGGACCATCGGGATCAGGCAGAAGCACAGCGTGGTCAGCAGCAGCGACACAGCAGCGAATCCACTGCGTGCGCTCCAGAGGCTTCCGGTGCGCCGGCGCAGCCAGTCGGAGATCTTTCCGCCAAAGAGCACGGTGAAGCAGGAACCGATCCAGGGAATCATGCCCAGGTACCAAAGCGAACCGAGATTGAAGCCGAACTGGTCCTGCAGGTACTTCGGCGTCCACGTCAGGATCATGAAGTTCACGTACTGGAAGGCGAAGTATCCGAGGGCGTTGCACACCAGGGTGCGGCTCTTGAAGAAGTACCACCACGGCACTTTCTCTTCTTCCGTGGCAAGGCTGCGTTCCTCGGCGAGCATGCCGTCGGTGCTGCGGATAAGGGCTACTTCCTCCGGTGAGACGCGGGGATTGTCCTCCGGCAGGTCCGTGAAGGCCCCGCCGCCAGAAAACGAGCCAGACCAGGCCCAGCAGGCCGAGGATGATGAACATCCAGCGCCAGCTGCCCGTGACGGTCAGCAGCAGGACGGCGATGGGCGCGGCCAGAAGCGCACCCAGCGGAGTCCCCAGCAGGCCCAGTGACGCGGCGAAGCCACGTTCGCGCACCGTGGCCCAGTTCGCCATGGTGCGGTTGATGGTTGAAAACGTGGGGCCCTCCGCGACGCCGAAGAGCACCCGGAAGACCGCGAAGCCCGCGATGGCCGATCCTCCGAACAGCGCAATGCCGATGTTTCCGGCGAAGGCCATTCCGATTTCAAAGACGGACCAGAGCAAGACGGCCCAGATCCAGACCCAGCGCGGACCCTTCCGGTCGGCGAGTGCTCCACCGACCAGGGCTCCTGCCATGTACCCGTATCCGAAGTACCCAAGAACCTGTCCCCACTCGATCTTGTCCAGACCGAATTCGGTGATCATGGGATTGGCGGAGTAGGAAATCGCCCCGCGGTCAACGTAGTTGATGACGGTGATGATGACGACCAGGGCAAAGATTGTGTGCCGGTAGTTCGGCCGGATGGACTTAGCGGCGGCCACCTGTCGGGCAGATACGGCGGCAGTGTTTTGGGGACCCATACGGGCGTGCCTTTCTCCTTTGCGGCGCGAGGGCGATGCCTGGCACCTCGGCTCCATTCCCGCAAGGACTGTGTGGGACGCAGCGAGTGCTGCCGTCGAAAGGACAGAACCGGGACTGTGACGTGGATTACGGAAAGACGGTAACACCTGCTCCCGGGGTTGCGCAATCGTTTGTGCACTATGAAGACAAACGATTGTGCTGCTCGGGTACGCTGGACTTGTTCCCAATCGAACGATTTCAGGAGGCGGGACCTTGGTTGATGCCCACGGCCGCCCGATCACGCTGCGCATGATCGCAGCGGAGACGGGGGTGCACGCGTCCACGGTTTCCCGCGTCCTGAATGCCACGGACGGTGACGTTGCGCGGTGGGCTTCACCGGAAACTGTCGAGCGGATCAGGGACCTTGCGCGCAGCCGTGGCTATCGCCGGAACGTCTATGCTTCGAATCTCCGGACCGCCAAGTCCAACCTGGTGGGCGTGATCGTTCCGCGCCTTCAGGACTTCGTGCTGGCCACGATCTATGAGGGGATTGAAGAAGCAGCAATCCAGCTGGGATATTCGACCTTTGTCACCAACTCCCTGGACATCGACGAAAACCGGCAGGCCCGGACGGCCATGATGCTTGAGCGCCGCGTCGGAGGCCTGATCTTCGGTGACGCCCACCTGGAAGACCCGTTCCTTGCTGAACTGGAAGAACGTGCGGTTCCGCTTGTTCTCGTCAGCCGCCGCACTGCAGGACACACCTCCGTCACCTGCGATGACTATCAGGGCGGGCGGCTGGTTGCCGAGCACCTGATTGCCACCGGACGGCGGAACGTCGCCGTCCTCGCCGGCCTGCCTTTCGCCTCCACTGCCGCCGACCGGGTCCGAGGACTGGTGGACGGCTTCCGCGAGGCAGGCCTGGAGGTCCCCGAAAGCCGCATCGTCTACGGACCCTTCGACGCCGCGGGAGGCAGGAAAGCAACCGAGGAAATTCTGGCCTCGGGGTACCGTCCTGACTCAATCTTCGCTACAAACGACTTCGCCGCCATCGGCGCGCTGGGAACATTGCGGGATAACGCCTTGACGGTTCCCGACGACGTCGCGGTCGTAGGTTTCAACGACACTCCCCTGGCTGCCGAGATGACCATCCCGCTCACTACCGTGCGATCACCCATGCACGATATGGGCCACCGATCCTTTGAACTGCTGGTGCAGCGGATGCAGGGCGAAAGGCCCCAAAGCGAGCAACTGACGCCTCAGCTGATCGTCCGCGCTTCGAGCCGGCCCTCCCCGCATTCGTAGCAACGTCCCGCTGCCCGAGCATCCGGAAGGCCATCGGTCGTGCACTTCCGTCAGCGTCCCCGCGATGCCAGAGTGGAACGATGCATAAGGAAAGCGTGAACGAAGAGCACAGCGGTCTGGCCCTGAATCTGGAGTACACGCTCGAGGCCGGTCCGGAGGAAGTCTTCCGAATGCTGACCGATGCGGCCGAACTGGAGAAGTGGTGGGGTCCGCACGGCTTCACCATCCCCGCCGTCGAACTGAACCTCACCGAAGGCGGCCGGTACCGGTTCCGGATGGCGCCGCCGGAGGGCGAACCGTTCCACCTCTCCGGCGAGTTCCTGGAGATCGACCCGCCCTGGCGCCTGGTGTACACGTTTCGCTGGGAGGAGCCCGCACCCGATGACCGGGACACCGTCGTCGACCTCTCGCTCCTGGGCGCCGACGACGGCACGCGGGTGGTGCTCTCGCAGGGGCCCTTCCTGACGGAGGAACGGCTCGCGCTGCACCGCAGCGGCTGGACCGAGTCACTTGAGAAACTGCAGGCGGTCCTGCGGGACAAGGCAGAATAGAGGCATGACCCTCACAACCTTCGCCCTCATCCGCCACGGCCAGACGGACTGGAATGCGGAGCGCAGGCTTCAGGGATCCACCGACATTCCGTTGAACGACGTCGGCCGGGCGCAGGCGCGGGACGCCGTCGCCGCCCTGTCCGGCTCCGGCTGGGACGCCGTCGTGTCCTCGCCGTTGAGCCGGGCCGCGGAAACGGCCGACCTGATCGCCGCCGGGCTGGGACTCAGCGTGGCCCGACGCGTGCCGGAGCTGACAGAGCGCTCCTACGGCCCGGCGGAAGGCATGCAGGACGGGCCCGAGCTCGATAAGCTGCGGATCCCCGGCGGATTCCGCGGGGCCGAGAGCGAAGCCGACGCCGCGAACCGCGGGCTGGCGGTGCTGGAAGAACTGGCGGAGGAGTACCGCGGTTGCCGCGTCCTGGTGGTGACGCACGGGTCGCTGCTCCGGGTGAGCCTCAGCCGGGCAGCCGGCCGCCCGCTACCGAGCATCGACAACGCCGTGCTGAACCTGGCCCACCACCACGCCGTCGACGGCTGGCAGCTCGAGTACCTCAATGGGGAACGGCTGAGCACCGCCGACGCGCTCTGACGACAAACGCCGCCCTCAGGCCGCCCTCAGAGTGACGTCGGGGCCGATAATCAGGGTATGGCCGGCCTCGCGCTCTCCCTGGCAGCTCTTGCCGCCCTCGTCTCGCTGGGCGCCATTGCAGTCGCCGTAATTCTTGTTGCGGCGCTCCACCGAGGCCGTGCGCCGGGCCACCATGCAGCTGACCTGCATCGCAGGCATCGCCGGGCTCCCGGCGGTCACCCTCCCGCTGGCCACCGCCGCGGGACTACCCTGTGGCGTGAGTATGGTAGGTCCGGTACACCGCGACGCCGATCTCCTCTGGCTGGCATGCCAGCTCAGCACGCCATCCACTGCCGGGATCCAGCAACGAAAGATGACCCATGCTTAAACGATTAAAGTCCGCCGAACCGGCCCGGTTGCACCTGATCTTGATGCTGGTGCTGACGTTCTCCACCGGGGTGATCGACGCTGTGGGCTACCTCGGCCTGGACCGGGTCTTCACCGGCAACATGACCGGTAACGTGGTGATCCTTGGCATGGCCCTGATCGGCGCGGACAACCTGCCCGTGGTGGGCCCGTCCATTGCGTTGGCCTGCTTCATGCTCGGCGCCGTGATCGCCGGCCGCGCCCTGCGGCCCGAAGCCGCGGGCTGGAGCCGGCGGACCACGGCCCTACTCACCGCCGTCGGTGCCACCATGGCCGCCGTCGCCGTCGTCCTGTTCCTCCACGCCCCGCACGCCGGCGACCCCGTCACCCTGGCGATCACCGGAGCCCTCGCCGTCGCGATGGGAATCCAGGCGGCCACCGCCCGGCACCTGGCCGTCAAGGATGTCACCACGGTGGTGGTGACCTCGACGCTGACCGGCCTGGCCGCGGATTCCCGGCTCGGCGGCGGATCCGGCGCGCACGGCGGACGCCGGCTGGGCGCCGTGGTGCTGATCCTGTGCGGCGCCACCGTGGGCGCCGCGCTGCTGCATATGCATCCGGGGCTTGGGGTGTTGCTGACCGCGCTGCTCACGCTCGGGGTAGCGGTGGCGGGCGGGATCGCCCGGAAGCAGGCCCGGGGCGAAGAGGTCGAAGAGGCCGCCGCCGCAGGGCCTGCGACGGCGGCGGCCTCCGGCCGCTAAATCCGGGCTACCGCCCGGGGGCCCGGTAGGACGGTGTCTTCTTGGCCGCTTCGTCGAGGTCTTCCACGGTCATCAGCGGCCTCAACCGCACGTCCACGTTGCCGGTGGAGTTGATCATCAGGGAGAGGGCCGCGGCGGCGGCGGTGCCCGGAACATCGAAGACGCCGAGGACGTCGGTGTCCCCGAAGGCGTAATAGAAGCACTCAAGCGATCCACCGACGGACTCGAGGGCGTCCACCAGGGCGTCACGCCGCTTGGTGCCCCCTTCGCGCATCAGTCCCTTGATTCCGTCGCCCACGTAATTCGCTTCAAACAGATACTTGCTCATGGTGTTTCCCGTCCCGTGATGTCCAGGACACGGGCACCCATCCCAGCGAAGGAGGGTCCTGGAGCGGTCCCCGGAGTGGGGCCGTCGCGCACAGCGTAGGCTTTTGGCCGCGCCCTGACAACGGTCGCTGGAAACTCGCCGAGAAGCCCTACACGCGGCGCCCAGCTTTACACGCGGTGGGCCATCCGGTCCGGCAGCAGCGGCGCGAAGAACGCGCCGAGCTCCGCCGTCGCCGTCAGCGGCAGGACGGTGGCCACGTACTGGTCCGGGCGGACCACCACCACGACGCCGCTGCGGTCCAGGCCGCGCTGCTCGAAGATGTCCGCGTTCGGGTCAGCGGCATAGACATTATCCAGGTAGTTCAGCTGGAACGGCCCCACCTGCGGCTTGAACACTGCCGGCACCGCGGTGATGTCGACGCCGGTGTGCTCCTGCTGGTAGATGACCTTCAGCTCAAACCAGGCGTCTCGGTCCAGGCCTTCCGGGGTACCGGCCAGCGGTGACTCCGGCGCCTCCGCCAGCCAGGCCGCCAGGTCGGTGGTCGGCGACGGTTCCCCGGCGACGGCCGGGTCCGCGAAGACGTAGATCCGCCAGCGGCCGTCGGCCTTGGCTTGATGGCCGAGGTGGACGGGGTTGGTGTCGCAGACCCGGTGCACCGGCGCGGACTTGAAGCGCTTGCCGATCGGGAAACCGGCGGCCAGCTCCTGGTGCTCCGCCTCGCCGATCAGCATGGACGGCGCGTACTGGGTCATGAACCCGGCGGGGAACTCGGCAGTACTGACGTAGAAGTCCTCAAGCTGGGAGGGGCTGTCGAACTCCTCGGGCTTCTTGGCCATCAGGGTCGACCATTCCTTGTCGAAGTCGATGAGGTTCTTCGCGACGACCTGGCGTTCCTCCGAGTAGGTCGTCAGCAGGCTCTCCGGGCTGCGGCCTTCCAGCACGTGTCCGAGCTTCCAGCCGATGTTGAAGCCGTCCTGCATGGAGACGTTCATGCCCTGGCCGGCCTTGGCGCTGTGCGTGTGGCAGGCGTCGCCGGTGATGAACACGCGCGGGGTGCGGGTGCCACGCTCCGCCGGCACGACGTCGTCGAACCTGTCTGTGAGCCGGTGGCCGACCTCGTAGACGCTGTGCCAGGCGACGTTGCGCACGTCGAGCGTGTAGGGGTGGATGATGGCGTTGGCCTTGGCGATGATCTGTTCGATGCTGGTGTTGCGCACCGCGCCGGCGTCGTTCTCCGGGACCACGCCCAGGTCCACGTACATCCGGAAGAGATGGCCGCCCTCGCGGGGAATCAGCAGGATGCTGCCGCCACCGCCCGAGGTGATCGCGCACTTGGTCCGGATGTCCGGGAAGTCCGTGTTGGCGAGCACGTCCATGACGCCCCAGGCGTGGTTGGCCTTGTCGCCGGCCATGGTGCAGCCGATCGCGTCCCGCACCTTGCTGCGGGCGCCGTCGGCTCCGATCACGTACTTGGCGCGGACCACGCGCTCGACGCCGGCGTCGGGCCCGGAGGAGTGCGCGAGGGTCACGCTGACGGGGTACTCCCCCTCGCCGACCTCCAGCCCGTGAAATTCGTAGCCGTAGTCCGGCTTCATCCGCGTGGGTGAGTTCGCCATGAACTCCGCGAAGTAGTCCAGGACACGGGCCTGGTTGACGATGAGGTGCGGGAACTCGCTGATGCCGGACGGATCATCCAAGGTGCGGGCGGCCCGGTGGATGCGGGACGGATCGGCGGGGTCCGGCTTCCAGAAGGCCATCTCGGTGATCCGGTAGGCCTCGGCGATGATGCGCTCGGCAAAGCCGAACGCCTGGAAGGTTTCCACGCTGCGGGCCTGGATGCCGTCCGCCTGGCCGATGACCAGCCGACCGGGCCGCCGTTCCACGATCCGGGTGGTGATGCCCGGGAACTGGGAAAGTTGCGCGGCGGCGACCATGCCGGCGGGCCCGGTCCCCACGATGAGCACGTCAACCTCGTCGGGAAGCTCTTCAGGCCGGTTCAGGCCGACGCCGGCGGCTGGCTGGACCCGGGGGTCTCCGGATACATAACCGTAGTGGTGGAAGTGCACGGGAATTCCTTACGTCTTTGTAGGGCTGGCTACCGCGGCGGCGCGGGAGTTGTTCGATAATAGAACACATAGTTCTAATATCGAACTGCTGCTACGACTGACTATAGGCGCCGCCGCCGAGTCGCCGCAAGTATTTTTGTGAGGCGGAGCACAGCGCGGCCGGTCATCCGGGCGCGAGACCGGCGGCAGCAAGGGCGCGAGAGGCCCGGCGGCGGCGCACGGCGCCTGGACAGGGCGTCTAGCCGATCAGGCGGTGCGCTGTTCCCGCCAGGCCAAGGACACAACGAGCACCACCGCGCCCAGGCCCAGCATGACGAAAACCATCAGCCCCCAGTTCGCCTGGGTGACGCCGCTGCCGTAGAAGATGCCGATCAGCACGGTGGCCGTGATGGCGCCCAGGTACCGGCAGGTCTGGTAGATCCCGGCGGCGACGCCGCGTTCCTCCAGCCGGGTAGACACGTACATGCCCTGGCTGGAGGCGATGCTGACCACGCAGTACGGCAGGCCCAGCAGGGCGGTCAGCGCCAGGACCAGCGGAACGGCCAGCGACGCGGTCAGCAGCCACATCGCCGCCGATCCGACGATCAGCAGCACGACGCCGGCGATCAGCACCCGCCGCACCCGGAACCGGTCGATGGCGCGGACTGCGAACGGCGTGATGACCACTGACATCGCGGCGAGCGGCAGCATCAGCAAGCCGACGATGCCGGGGTCATAGCCGCCGGCGGTCTGCAGCAGTTGCGGGAGGCCAAAGAACGCGAAGTAGTAGACGCCGCTGAACAGTGCGAAGCCCAGATAGACCAGCAGCAGCGGCCGGTTCCGACCCAGCAGCCGCAGGTCAAGGAACGGCCGGTTGAAGCGCAGCTCCCGCAGCGCGAACAGGACGGCCAGCAGCAGGCCGGCGCCCAGCAGCCACCACCGGTAGCCGGGCAGAACGTTGAGCAGCGCCATCATCACCAGGACGAGGGAACCGATGAAGGCCCCGATGCCGGGCAGGTCCGAATCCCGCAGCAGTTCCAGCACCGGTCCGCGCTCCGGCTCCGTGTCCGCCGGGGCAAACCGGCGGACCATCAGGATCGCCGCCAGCGAGAGCGGAATGTTGATCAGGAACAGCGCCTGCCATCCCACCAGGCTCACCAGCAGCCCGCCGACCACTGGGCCGACGGCTGCCGCCGACGTGTTGGCCATCTGGATCTGCCCCAGCGGCCGGGTGGATTGCGCCTTCGCCTGCCGCGCGAGTTCCGCGACCATGACGACGGCGCTCGGGTACGCCGTCGCAGTCCCCAGCGCCATGAAGGCCCTGGCTACGCAGAGCAGGGCGAAGTTCGGCGCAAAAGGAGCCAGCGCACAGGTCGCGGCGACCAGGACCATGCCGAGCAGGAACAGCCGGCGCGGGCCAAAGCGGTCCGCAAGCCGTCCCATCAGCGGCTGGCCGGCCGCGGAGGTGAGGTAGAAGGAGGTGATCACCCAGGTCACCGTGGCGACGTCGAGCTGAAAGTCCGCCTGCAGCACCACCAGCGCGACGGCGATCATCGAAGAGTTCAGCGGGTTCAGCGCAGTACCAAGGCTGAGCCCGGCGACGGCCCAACTGGCCCGGGACATGTTGCTCACAGCAACAGTCTGTCGCACAGCACGGGCTGACTCCGAATCGGGCCGCCCAGCGGACGACGCAGAGGACTTCGGCTTAGAGGACGTCGACTTAGAGGACCTTGGACAGAAACGCCTTGGTCCGCTCATGCTGCGGATTGCCGAGCACCTGCCGCGGCGGCCCGGCCTCCACCACCACGCCCTCGTCCATGAACACCAAGGTGTCCGCCACTTCCCGGGCGAAGCCCATCTCGTGCGTGACGACGATCATGGTCATGCCGCTCCTGGCCAGTTCTTTCATCACGTCCAGAACCTCGCCCACCAACTCCGGGTCCAGGGCGCTGGTCGGCTCGTCGAAGAGCATGAGCTTCGGATCCATGGCCAGGGCCCGGGCAATCGCCACCCGCTGCTGCTGGCCGCCGGAAAGGTGCGCAGGAAAAGCGTCGCCCTTATCCTCCAGCCCTACCCGGGCCAGCAGCTCCAGGGCCCGGGCCGTGGCCGCGGCTTTGGAGACCTTCTTGACCCGCATGGGGGCCAGGATGATGTTCTCCACCGCGGTCAGGTGCGGAAACAGGTTGAACCGCTGGAAGACCATCCCGATCTCCTGGCGCTGGAACGCGGCCTCACTGAGCTTGAGTTCGTAGAGCTTTCCGCCGCGCTGGCGGTAGCCGACCAGCTGCCCGTCCACCGAGAGCCGGCCGCCGTCAACGCGTTCCAGGTGGTTGATGCAGCGCAGGAAGGTCGACTTGCCGGAGCCGCTGGGCCCCACGATGCAGAGCACCTCCCCGCGGTCCACTTCCAGGCTGATCCCGCGGAGCACCTTGTTGGTGCCGAAATTCTTGGACACCTTTTCCGCCAGAACCATGGGCGCGCCGGTCATCCTTTTCCTCCAAAGTCGGTACCGAGCGGGGCGGGCGGCGCCTCGGGTGCGGCACCCGCGGCCGGTGCCACAGCGCCCGGACCGGGCGCCAAGGTCCCCTTGTCTGAACGTGCCCGGCCGGTTCCCCGGGAGAAGCGCTTCTCAATGAAGTGCTGGCCAACCATCAGCAGTGACGTGAAAAGCAGGTACCAGAGGGAAGCGACGATCAGCAACGGCACGGGGGTGAACGTTACGGCCGAAATGCCCCGCGAGACGCCGTAGAGGTCGATGCTCAGCGGAATCGCGGCGACCAGTGAGGTGGTCTTGAGCATGGAGATCACCTCATTGCCGGTCGGCGGAATGATGATCTTCATCGCCTGCGGGACCACGACGAACCGCATCGTTTGCCCCCAGGACATCGCCAGCGCCGTCGACGCCTCCGCCTGGCCTTCGTCCACGGACAGCAGCCCGGCCCGGACGATTTCGGACATGTAGGCGGCCTCGTTCAGGGCCAGCCCGATGACGGCGGTGATGAACAGGTTCGTGAAGATCTCGTTCGGGATCGTGACCCAAGGCGTCATGAACGGAATCCCCAGGGTGAACACCGGATAGATCAGCGACACGATGCCCCAGAACACCAGCTGCACGTACACCGGGGTGCCGCGGAAGATCCAGATGTACAGCCAGGCGATGCTCTTGAGCACCGGGTTTGGCGAGAGCCGCATGATCGCCAGCAGCAAGCCGATGACGATTGCGCCCATCATCGCGTAAATGGTCAGCCAGAGCGTCACCCAGGCGGCCTGGCTGATCCGGCGGTCGAAGATGTACTTTCCCACATCGGCCCAGCCGTAGTCCGGGCGCTGGGCCGCGTCCAGGATGAACACCGCCAGCCCGATCACCAGGAGCACGGCGATGACGTTCCGCCACGGGTGCCGCAGCGGAATGGCGACGATGGCGTCCGCCGCTGAATCATCGGCCGGCGCTCCTGAGCCGGGAGCGTGGCCGCTGGCCGGGGCCCTGCTCGCGCCGCCCCTGCCGGATCCCGTGCCGGCGTTCAGCTTTTCGGCAGGGTCAGGATCAATCATCCTGCCCGGTTCCCGCTCGTCCATGGTTTGTCACCCTTTGGCAGCCACGTTGAGCTCGGCCGTCTTGACGCCGCCGGCTTCCACTCCCCATTTGGACAGGATCTTGGTGTAGGTGCCGTCATCGATCAGCGACTGGAGTGCCTTCTGCAGCACCGGAGTGAACTCACTGCCCTTGGCCACCGGGATGCCGTACGGCGCCACTTCGAAGGCGTCGCCGGCGGTCTGCAGCTTGTCCTTGGTCTTGGAGATCGCATACAGCGTCACGGGCGAATCCGCGCTCATCGCGTCGACCTGCCCGACCGTTAGCGCGTTCGTGGCCTGGTCCTGGGCGTCGTACCGGAAGATGGTGATGGCCGGCTTCCCCGCGTCGGTGCAGGCCTTCGACTTTGCCGGCACCTCGTGGGTGTCCTCATAGGTGGTCGCCTGCACAGCGACCTTGAGCCCGCAGGCGTTTTTCGGATCCACCGTCTTGCCCTTTGGCGAAGCCCACTGGATGCCGGCGGAATAGTAGTTCACGAAATCCACCTGCTTTTCGCGCTCCACAGTGTCGGTGAAGGACGACATCCCCATATCGTCTTTGCCAGCACGGACGGCAGGCAGAATGTTGTCGAAGGTGCCAATATCGAAGTTGACCTTCAAGCCCATCACTTTGCCGAGCGCATTTGTCAGGTCCACGGACCAGCCGGCCGGTGCACCGTTATCGTCCTTGAACTCATTGGGCGGGTAGTTGTTGGCCATGCCGACATTCAGGACGCCGGCGGTTTTGATTTTCTCCGGCAGCGACGCGGCAATCGAGTCGTTCTTCTTGACGTCGACGGCGGCGGCGCTCGCGGTCGAGCCGCTGGCACCGCCGGTGGCGGCGGGTTCGCTGTTGTTGACGCAGCCCGAGAGGGAGAGTGCCGTAGCGACAGTGACAATGGGAACAAGGTAGCGAGTACGCATGATTTCCTTAGCTGTTCGAGGATTCTTAGCCCCGCGCAACGCCGCGTGGGTGCTCTGGGGACCTGCTTGACCGGAATGAATCACTTCGTGCCGCCTGACGCTGAAGTTTCAACAATTTCGCCGGAATGTCGAAGGTCCCGGAGAATCTCATTTCCCCTGGCTTTCAACTCCGGAATGCTGGAAACGCCTACCAACGTCATGGTACGCCGGAGTTCGTCCGCGAGGATGTCGATAACGCGTCCCACTCCGGGCGAGCCCGCAGCGACCAAGCCGTACAGGTAGGCCCGGCCGATGGAACATGCGTCGGCGCCCAGGGCGAGGGCTTTGAGGATGTCACTCCCCCGCCGGATCCCGGAGTCGACGTAGATCTCGAGCGCATCCCCCACCCGCTGCCGGGACTCCTGTAGGACATCCATCGGGCTCAGCATGTGGTCAAGCTGCCGTCCGCCGTGATTGCTCAGCTGCACGGCATCCAGGCCGATCCGGGCTGCCTTGGCGACGTCGTCCGGGTTCACGCAGCCCTTCAGCACGATCTTGCCGTCCCACTCCTGCCGCAGGGTCTCGAGTTCCCTCCAGCCGCTGGTGGCATCCGAGTGGCCGAGGATCTGCTGCCACATGGACGGCGTGACCAGGGAGGTGGCGGCTGCGCTGCGGGGGTCAAGGTTTGGAAAGGTAATCCCCTCCGCCTTCAGGAAGTTGATCCACCAGGCGGGCCGCCGGGCGATGTCCGCGATGGTGGAAAGCGTCAGGGCGGGCGGCGCGGTGAAGCCGTTGCGCAGGTCCCGCTCCCGGGATCCCAGCGCCCGGGTATCGACGCCGACAATCAGCGTGGTGAAACCTGCGGCTTTACAGCGTGCCAGCTTGGCATGCCTGGCCTGGGCATCGGAGCCAAGACCGAAGTTGAACCAGCGGTCAAGGCCGGGCTGCCGTTCAGCGATCGCTTCCATCGACACCGTACTCAGCCCGGCCAGCCCGTAGGGAATACCCGCCCGGGCAGCGGCCGCGGCGACGGCTAGTTCGCCCTCGGGATGGAACAGCCGGGTCGCGCCGGTGGGGGTCAAGGTGAGCGGCAGGGAGCTAGCCTTTCCCAGCAGCGTCGTGGCCAGGTCCGGACCGGCCACCGGTCCCCACGTGGGCATCAGGGCCCACGCATCAAAGACTGCCCGGTTGCGCTGGAGCGTCACTTCATCCTCGGAGCCGCCGTCCAGGTAGTCGAAGATACCGGCCGGCAGCGCCTTCTGCGCCGCCTTCCGGTACTCCTCCACGTTGAACGCGTCGGCCAGCACCCGACGTTTGCGCGACAGCACCGGTGCCTTGACCTGGATGAGCTGCCTGGCCTCGCTGAGTTTCAAAAGGAACCTCCGCTTGCGTACGTGCACTATCGTTCAGCGTATGAAGCGCAAGGCGGCGGGACTATGGACATTGCGACAAATCGAGCGCCCAGGACCTAGCGGGAACTACCAAACTGTCGGGGAGCCGTAATGTCGGCGCTCCCTACAGAAGCAGGCCATCCGTTGCCCACTCTTGCCGACGTCGCACGCGCGGCGGCGTCCGAGATCCTCAGCCCCGTGCACTTGCCGGCAGATGACCAGCAGCTTGTCGCCGGTGCTGTGCTCTACGACGCCACGGCCACGACGGAGAAGTTCCCGGGTGCGATCGCCCTCGCCATCGGGCTGTCCCTGGCGGGTAAACGTCTCCCCGCACGCGTGCAGGAACTTCGCGAAGCCGGCTATGTGGCCATGGTCTATAAAACAAACGGCAAGCCGGACGGCGCCCTCCTGTCCGCCGCCCGGGACTCCGGCATGGCCCTATTCCGGGCCTCCGATGCGGTGCCGTGGAACCAGATTGCGGAGGTTCTGGATGCCGCCGTCGTCCCCCACAGGCAGTCCGGCCGCACCCTGGCGGACATCCGCCCGGGAGACCTGTTCGGCCTAGCCAACATTGTTGCGGCCCAAGCCGGCGGTGCGGTCGCCATCGCCGATCCCGAGCAGACCATCCTGGCGTACTCGACCCTCCGGGACCAGCCCATGGATGAGACCCGCAGGGATTCGATCCTGCGGCTGCAGGTGCCGCACTCATCGGAAACCGACAGCGACTACCGCCGCGTCCACGCCGCACGGACGGCGCTGGATGTGGCTTCAAAGGATGCCTCGCTCCGGCGGACCGCGATCGCCATCCGCGCCGGCGACTCCGTGCTGGGTTCACTTTGGCTGCTCCAGCGCAGGGACGCCGGCGAAAAGGGACAGCCCACCGCTGACGGGTCCACCGCCGACCGGTCCACCGCCGACGCGCACCGGGTCCTCCAGGAGGCAGCCAACGTCGCCGCGCTCCATCTGCTGCACAAGCAGACCAGCTTCGTCTCAAACCTCACCCGGCAGATCGATCTGGTCCAGCCGCTGCTTTTCGATCCGAAACGCGCCGCCCTGGCCGCCGTCCGGCTGGGCATCTCCGCTTCCACCGTCCGTGTGGTTGCCCTCAGCATCTGGCCCTCCGAGGCGCTGGCCGCCGAAACCCTGCAGACCCGGCTGCGCTTGTTCGACACGATCCGGACAGCCTGCGCCATCCGGCTGCCCTCCGCCGTGTGCGGACTTTCGGACAACATCGTCTACGCCGTGCTGCCGCAGACCACGGACTCCTCACGGCTGTTCCAGCACAGCGCCCTGCTGAAAATCGTCCACAATGCGCGGCGGCTGCTCGCCCGCCCGGTCCTGGCCGCGCTCGGGGCGGAGGCCACCATCGACCGGATCGAGGAGTCCCGGGTCAACGCGGAACTGGTCCTGGCCGAACTGGTCCGCAATGTGGCCGAGGGCCGCATCCCGCCGGATTCGGATGAGGTGGTGGCCGACGACGAGTCCCTGGGCTCCCGTCTCCAACTCCACCAGATCGCGTCCGCCCTGGGCGCGTCCGGGCACCTGCCCGGGGCCCATGCGCTCAGGATCGCCGAGCACGACCGGCTGTACAAGAAGTCCTTCGAGGAAACCGTCTACGTCTACCTGAATTGCGGCGGAAACGCGATCGAGGCGGCCAAGGCCCTGGACGTCCACGTCAACACCGTCCGCTACCGCCTGTCGCGTGTGAACCCCCTGTTCGGCATCGACCTGGAAGATCCCGAAACACGCCTGCTGGTGTGGCTTCAACTCTGGGCGCGCCACAACTAGGAGCGTTCCCCCTCCGCTGCTCCGCCCCGGGCCTTCGCCACGGTCATCAGGATCGCGCAGTCCTCCTCGGCGTGCAGGCTGTGCATTCCGTCCGGCACGATCAGCAGATCTCCTGCCTTCCCCTGCCAGGAATCGTCGCCCGACTGCAGCCGGACGCAGCCCCGCAGCACGAAGACCGTCGCCTCCCCTGGGTTCAGGTGTTCGCTGAGCTGGGTCCCGGCCTTGAACGCCATCACCGTCTGCCGCAGAACCTTTTCGTGGCCGCCAAAGACGGTGTCGGCGGCCCGTCCGCTTCCGGCGGCAAGCGCCGCGGTGATCTGCTGACGGGCCAGGGCTTCAATCGATATTTTCTGCATGGGCCTACCGTACTCAGGATCCGGGCCGATGCCGAGAGCTGCTTGCCCCGCGAACATTCCCGGCAGCCCCCGGCGAGGAGGGGTTAGGCTGAAGGGGCGGCTGAAGCAGACGGCCCACCGAACGTCCCAGCGGAGCAACACTCATGATTAAGGCCACCGCAGGCCCTCCTGCAAAGAAATCCTCCAAGACTCCTGCCTCTGAAGCAGACGCCCCAACCGCGCCCGCGCCCACCCGGGGAACCGCCACCGCCGGCAAAGATCCGGGCTCCGGCAAGCGGAAATCCGGGTCCGACGCCGGCCTCCGCACGCTCGCGGCGGAAGTCTTCGGTTTCTCCAGCCTTCACGACGGCCAGCTGGAGGGGATGCGCGCCCTCGCCGCCGGCCGGGACGTCCTCGCGGTGATGCCCACCGGGTACGGAAAGTCGGCGATCTACCAGGTGCCGGGCCTGCTGCTGCACCGCGGGGATTCCAACCACAAGGATCCGTATGAAGAGGAGCGCCCGACCGGCCGCGGCACCGCGCTGGTGGTCTCGCCGCTGATCTCGCTGCAGGAAGACCAGCTGGACGGGCTGCTGGAGGCCGCCGGGCCGGACGCTGCCGTCGCTATCAACTCCTCCCACGGCGCGGCGGAGCAGGAAGAAGCCTGGCAGGCCGCGGAAAGTGGAAAGGCCGCTTTCCTGTTCCTCGCCCCCGAGCAGCTGGCCAAGGACAGCACGGTGGAACGGCTCGCCGCCCTGAACATCACTCTGTTGGTGGTGGACGAGGCGCACTGCGTCACCGCCTGGGGCCACGATTTCCGCCCCGAATATCTCCGGCTCGGCGAGGTCCGCGAGCGTTTGGGCAACCCGACGACGGCGGCGCTCACCGCCACCGCTGCTCCCCCGGTCCGCGAGGAGATCCAGCAGCGTCTCGGGCTGACGGAGCCCCTGGTCCTGGTCCGCGGCTTTGACCGGCCCAACATCAGTCTCGACGTCGTCAGGCACCACGAGGACAAGGAGAAGCGCCGCGCCGTCGTCCGGCAGGCCACCGACCTCGTCGAGCAGCTGAGGACCCGGGACGCCGGGGGCTGCGGCCTGATCTATGCCGCCAAGCGCAAGGACACGGAACGATACGCCGAGAAGCTGGCCCGCAATGGCCTGCGTTCTGCCGCGTACCACGCCGGCATGGCGGGCGCGCAGCGGGCGGCCGTCCACGAACAGTTCCTCGACGGCGAGCTGGACGTCGTCGTCGCCACCACCGCGTTCGGAATGGGCATCGATAAGCCGGACGTCCGTTTCGTGCTGCACGCCGACGTGCCCGAATCCCTCGACAGCTACTACCAGCAGTTCGGCCGTGCCGGCCGCGACGGCGAACCCGCCCAGGCGGTGCTGCACTACCGTTCCGAGGACCTGGGCCTGCGCCGGTTCTTCGCCACCCACTCCCCGGACGAGGCTTCCCTCCGCGTCGTCCTCGCCGTCCTGAAGAAGGCCAAGGGACAGCTGCGGCGCAAAGCGCTCGCAGAGCAGACGGGTTTCCCGCCCCGGCGGCTCACCGGCCTGCTCAACCAGTTGCAGGACACCGGAGCGATCAGCACGGAACCTGACGGACTGCGCCTCCAAGCGTCAGGGAACCTCAACAAGGCGGTGGACCGCGCGATCGAACTCGCCGAGTCACGCGGACGGATTGACCAGTCCCGCGTCGAGATGATCCGCGGCTATGCCGAGACACGGCACTGTCGCCGCCAGTTCCTGCTGGGCTACTTCGGCGAGGACCTGCCCGAGCCGTGCGGCAATTGCGACAACTGCACGGCGGGCGACGCCGACGAAGAGTTGGCGGCGGCCGCCAGCGGGGCCGGGAACAATACGGCCGACGCATCGTCCGACGACGGCGGCTTCCCGGTGAACGCGGCCGTCGTTCATTCCGAATGGGGCACCGGCATGATCATGCAGCACGACGACGACGTCCTCACCGTGCTGTTCGACAGCGAGGGCTACAAGACGCTGTCCCGGAAGGCCGTGCAGGAGCGCGGGCTGCTTACGCTGGCCGCCGACTGAGCACGGAGCGCGTGAATTCACGACTCAGTACACGACGTCGAACGCGCAGAACTCCCCGGTCGCGGTGGACATCGATTCCTCGACGTGGTCCACGCGGCCGGGGGCTTGCTGCGAGCGCAGCCAGCTCCGGAACTGCAGCACCACGGGTTGCGGGCCCTCGACGACGACGCCGACGGTGCCGTCGTCGTTGTTCCGCACCGTGCCGCTGAGCGCCAGTTCCCCGGCCTTGCGTACCGTCCAGTAGCGGAACCCGACGGCCTGCACCATGCCCTCCACCCGCGCGGTGAGCCGCACGTCCGTGCCGCTGTTCGTGCCTTCGGAGTCCTCGCCTATTGCAGCCATGGCTCCAATGTAGTCCCGGCGCGGCAAGGGCCCTATCCGGGACTTTAGCCCCTTTCAGCCGCGGCATAGCCCCGGGATGGTGGAAGGAGACCTCCGGCACTGGGCACTGCGGAAACCCCGCGGTGGCCGCCGGAACGCCTGAAAGGACAAAGACAATGGCAGGACAATTCGAGATCTTTACCGACGCAGAATCCAACGTCCGGTTCCGGCTGCTGGGTGCGGACGGCACAGTGCTCGCTGTGTCCAAAGCCTTTGAGGACAAGCGCTCCGCAGCAGACGGCATCATGGCGGTCCGCGAGTGCGCGGGAACCGGGCTGATCCGGGAATCGCATGCGACACCGTGGGGCGGCACGACGTGGACCAAGAGCAGCCAGGCCTCCCACTCGGCCCTGCGCCGCCGGCGGCACTTACCCGCCGTGTGAGCTGCTGTTCGAAGCCGCACGTGTGCGGGTCCCCCACTTTGGTCGGTTCTTCGTAGCCGGCCCCGAAGGCCGCCGGCTGTAGGTTAGCCGGCGGCCTTCGCCGGCTGTCCGTTAGCCGGCGGCCTTCGCCGACTGTAGGTTAGCCGGGTGCCTTCGCCGGCCGCAGCGAGGTGATCATTTTCCGGATGTCCCGATATTCCGCGGTGTCTTTGTAGAGCCGTGCCTTCTCCAGGTAGGCCAGCGCCGGATCGCCCGGCGTGCGGTTGTGGGCGGGGTCGTAGGTGCTGCCGAACAATGCACCGCTGGGGGGCCACAGGAACAAATGGAACATCGGACAGGCCAGCGGTCCGGACTCGTCAGGCATCATGGTGATCCCGTACCGGGCCGTGGTCGACTGCGTGGGACCGGGGTCGGTGCCGTCCCCGCGGGATTCGAAAACATAGCGCGGTGCGGGCCGGTCCGCGGCCCCCGGTTCTGTGAGGGCTTGCAGCGGCTGGGAGTCGTAGACCTGGTAGGGGTACTGCCCCGTGCATTCCGCGCCGGTGACGATGTTGGTCCGCAACTGCGCCATCGGCTTGCCTTCCGCGTTGCTGACGTCCACGAACACGCCGCCCAGCGCACCGCCGGGGTCCCTGACAGTCCAGTCCGCCGGGTAGTCGAAGGACAGCCCGTCCGAGGTGGTGAACGTCTTCCAGCCCGAGGGTGCAGTGGTCGACGGCGCGGAGCCTGGTTGTTGTTTGGTGGACGGCGCTGTCGTGGACGGGGCAACGGTGGACGGGGTGTCGCCCGACCGTGCAGCTTCTGATGGCTGACCCGGTACGCCGCAGCCACCCAGCAACAGGTTTAGCCCGATGGCAGCGGCCGCAGCAGACAGCGTGCGTGTCACCTGAGCAGCTACTTCTCGGCCGGCCGCAGGGACATGATCATCTGCTTGGCCTGCTGGTATTCGGTGGTGTCCTTATATGCTTCGGGGGTGTCGACATGCATCGGTTTGCCCGGCGTGGTGTCGAAGGGGTCGTACACGCCGCCGAAGGAGGCGCCGCTGGGCGGCCAGTTGAAGAAGTGCGCCATGGGGCAGGCCTCGGTCCCGGTGGGCTCCGGCGCGGAGGTGAGACCGAACGCGAACGTCGTCGCCTTCGCCGGGTCCCGTGCCGTCGTTTGGGTCCGGGCTTCGTAGACGAAGCGCGGAGCCAGACCGCCCTGCGCCAGGGCCGGCACGGCCGCAGAGTCATAGACCATGAACGGCATCTTCTCTGCGCACTCAGCCCCGGTGACGATTCCGGTGCGCAGCGAGGCAATGGTCCTCCCGTAGTCGGTCAGCACGTGCACGTCCGCACCGTTGCCACCGGAAGTGGCATCCTTGATGGTCCACGTCGCCGGGTAGTTGAAGGTCAACGTGCCGTCCGTTGTGGTGAACGACTTCCAGTCTGCCGGGACGGTGGGTGCGGCACCGGTACCCGCCGTTGGTGGAGCAGCCGTCGCCGTCGCGCTCGCCGGAGAGGAGCCGGGGGTGCCCGGCTGGGAGGAAGCGCTCGACGTTGACGACCCTGTCGACGTCGGCGCGGCCAGGGAACTGGCTGTGGGGGACTCCGTCGCCGGCGCGGCGGCCGGGGATCCACATCCTGTCAGGAGCAGCGTCCACAACGCGCCAGCACCGGCGGTGGCAAATGCTGCAGTTGCCCGCATGTCACCCTCCCCCGGAGTCGCCGGTATTTGCACTATTCTCGGCGGTTACGGCGCGGAGCGTAGGGCCTTAGGTCCCTAAAGGCGCCCGGGGTCCGCCAGCAGGTGCCGCCTCGTGCGGCGTGAGCAGACCCACGTTGACATTCCGCCGATTTCAACGGAAGGGGTGAAGCTTGCTAGACCTGAAAAGATGCAAGATTTTCTGAGCTCTGCCATGCCCTTCCTCGCCGTCGCCCTGGCCGTGGCCGCCGGTCTGGTCGCTTCCTGGGTGGTGCGCCGGATTGTCCTGCGGCTTTACCGGAAGCAGGAGGCGCTGCGGGAGACGTCCAGGGTGGCGCGGCTGCCGCTGCGCTTTGTCCTCTGCCTGATCGGCGTGCGGATCGCCCTGGCCATGGCCACCGACGACGCCGAGTGGCGCCGAAACGCGGATCATGGCCTGGTTATCGCGCTGATCGTCTCCGTGGCCTGGTTGGCGATTGCCGTACTGCTGATCATCGAGACTATGGTCCTCACGCGCTATCGGACCGATGTGGCGGACAACCGGCGTGCCCGGCGGCTTCGTACCCAGGTCATCTTGGCCCGGCGAATCGGCGTCGCGCTGGTCGCTGTCGTAGCACTGGGCAGCATCATGCTCACCTTCCCAGCCATCCAGGCACTCGGCGCCGGGCTGCTCGCCTCCGCCGGCGTGATCTCGATAGTGGCCGGCCTCGCGGCGCAGACCTCGCTGGTTAACGTCTTCGCCGGGATGCAACTGGCGTTCACCGACGCGATCCGCGTGGATGACGTCGTCGTGGTTCAGAAGGAGTGGGGCCGGATCGAGGAAATCACCCTGACCTACGTGGTGGTCCACATCTGGGATGACCGCCGGCTGATCCTGCCCTCGACATACTTCACCACCACCCCGTTCGAGAACTGGACCCGACGTCAATCCGAGGTGATGGGCACTGTCGAGTTTGACCTCGACTGGCGTGCGCCGGTGGGTGCGATGCGGGTCGAACTCAAGAAGGTCCTTGCCAGCACCGAGCTTTGGGACGAGCGGGTCGGCATCCTGCAGATCACTGACGCCACTGCCGGCTTTGTCCGGGTGCGCATCCTGGTCAGCGCCGCGGACAGCGCCGCGCTCTTCGACCTGCGCTGCCTGATCCGCGAAGAGCTGGTGCTCTTCCTGCAGGAAAAGTACCCGAGCGCGCTCCCCCATATCCGGCTCGAGTCCGCGCCCGTTGCCGCTTCTCCGCAGCACACCCCGCGGCGGCCCGGCAAGATCTCCGCCGCGGACGAGACCGCCGCGAGGCTCCCCTCCGACCCGCACGACTCCCAACTCTTCACCGGCTCCATCGAGGCGGTGCAGCGCTCCCGGGCGTTCTCCGGACCCGGCGACGACGTGTTCGAGGACCGGGATAAGTCGATCGCAGCGCAGAACTAGGGCCTCTTCAGGGCTCGTCGTCCTTACTTCTCCTCGCGGCTGTCGTCCCTGGTGTCGTCCCTGCCGTCTTCCCTGGCGTCTTCCCTGGCCGGCGCGTCGGGTCGATAATCGGTGCCATGACGATACCTCCGCAACCCGACCCCGATCCGTTCCCGCCCGAGCCGGGACCGACGTCGCCGTCTCCGCAGCCCGGCGAGCCGTTCCCGCCGGCCCCGGGGCCGACACCGCCGCCGCCCATCCCGGCACCCGGACCAAGCCCTACGCCGGGCCCCACACCGCCGGGACCGCTGCCGATTCCGGACCCCGGCCCGGTCCCGCCACCGCCCGTTCCGCCTAGCCCGGACCCCACGCGGTTCTAGCTCCCGACGCGCCATCACGCCCGCGACGCGCAAATGACCCTGCGACACCGAAATTACGGGGTCGCAGGGTCATTTGCGCGTCGGCAGGCTATTTCGCTATCGGTGCTTAGTCGACGACGATGTCGCGGGTCCGGTGGTCATAGCGGATGATCAGGACCCCGCCGCGGTGGTGCACCTCATGGTTGGCTCCGTCGAACACACCGAAGGCGCCATAGTTCTCATCCCAGGAACGGTTGAGCGCGATCTTGAAGCTGTAGGAACCTGCCGGCAGCTCCGCGGCGAGCTTCCAGAGCTGGTCCACCTCATCCAGCTGCATCTGGGATTCGTCGTACTGCGGAGCCCAGTTCGCGGGCGCGCCCAGCAGGACGTTGAAGTCACCGGCGACGGCCACCTCGGCCGGCTGCTCGACGGCGGGCGCTCCGGCGGACGGCTGCTCGGCGGCGGGCGCTCCGGCGGGCGGCTGCTCGGCGGCGGGAGCCTCGGCAGCAGCGGACTCGTCAGGCGCCTTCTCCGCAGACTTCCGCTTCCGGACAGCCTTGGCCACCGGGGCAACGGCTTCTTCGACCAGCTTGGCCGCCTTGTCGGCCACCTTCTCGGCGACCTGCACGGCTTTCGGAGCCGCCTTGGGAGCGTGGTGCCCGGCCGGGGCGGCAGGCAGCGGGGTGTCGGCCGGAACCGGAGTACCGGCGTCGAGCGCTGCCGTGAAAGCGGCGGGATCGGCGAAAGCGACCGTGGCCCGCTGGCCGTCCTCGGTGATGGTCCAGCCGGAGCGGCCCTTGACCAGCCAGCCGGCCTTGACCAGCTTGGCCGTGGCGCTGGTGAGCGCCTTGTGGCCACGGGGGATGCCGCCGCTGAGCAGCTCGCGCTCGTGGTCGTTGAGCGGCACCCGTGCGATCGCCTCGCCCAGCACGACGCCGGCGTTCAGCTTCTCGCCCGACCACACCCCCTCAGCCAGGACATCCAGCACAGCCTTAAGCCGAAGGTTAGTGTTTTCCGCAGCGTTCGCGCCCATGGGTCTCCTTTAGAAACAATTGATCCTCCTGCATTTTGTCAAGGTTCTGCGGGTTCCGCGACCGCCCGAGGATACCCGCGTGTGTCGTGACCCGATATGACGGTTCGGGGACCGGCCGCTGGCTGCCCGCAGAGCTGCCCATGGCGCCGCCCTCGGGCGGGTCAGGAGCAGCGTTATCCGTGGGACCATGGATCAATTGCTGGCCGTTGCGCGTACTTTTCGCGCATGTCCGGACAGTGACGACGAGAGGAGCCCGCCATGCCAGGTCCCATCAGGAAGTGGCTGCTGTCCTACGCCGTAACCGCCGTCATCTTCGCTGGAGTTGACGCCGTCTGGATTCTCACCGTAGTGAACAACCAGTACCGGAGCCAGATCGGCGACCTGCTCGCGGACCGGTTCAACCTGGCGGGCGCGGTCCTGTTCTACCTTATTTTCGTGGCGGGCATCGTGCACTACGGCGTGCGGCCCAACGACGCCGGGGCGACCCTGCAGAGCCGGGTGACGGGAGCGGCCCTGTACGGGTTCTTCACCTACGCGACCTGGGCCCTCACCGCGTTCGCCGTCCTCAAGGGCTTCCCGGCTTTGGTCGCCGTGACTGACATCGTCTGGGGCGCCGTCGTCTGCAGCGGGGTCACCGCCCTCACCGCCGTGATCCTTCGGCTGCGCCCCCGCCCGCCTGCCGACTAAGCTGCCTGCACGGACCGGTGGCTGGAACTGCGGTGGCACTGCGCCGTGGCCAGCTCCCGGCTGCTGGTCTCCTTTCGGGAAACCGTTGCCCGCGGCAAGCAGGCTGGTTAGAGTGGCTTGATCGCCGCCGCCGCTGTGGCTGATCCGCGGCACTCCCCCTCTGGTCAGGAGATCCCATGGAACGACGTACCCTCGGCTCGCTCACCGTTTCGGCCCTTGGACTGGGCTGCATGGGCATGAGCGAGTTTTACGGCCAGGGCGACGAAAGCGAGTCTGTCGCCACCATCCATGCCTTCCTCGATGCCGGCGGCACACTGTTGGACACCGCCGACATGTACGGCCCGTTCACCAACGAGAAGCTGGTTGGCCGCGCCATCGCGGGCCGCCGGGACGACGTCGTGCTGGCCACCAAGTTCGGCAATGAGCGCCGCGAGGACGGCTCCTGGGTGGGGATCAACGGCAAGCCCGAGTACGTCCGGGCCGCGTGCGACGCGAGCCTGCAACGCCTCGGCGTGGGCCACATTGACCTTTACTACCAGCACCGCGTGGACAAAACCGTACCGATCGAGGAGACCGTCGGTGCGATGGCGGAGCTGGTGGAGGCTGGCAAGGTGCGGCACCTGGGGCTCTCCGAGGCCAGCGCCGACACTGTCCGCCGGGCCCACGCCGTGCATCCGATCACGGCGCTGCAGACCGAATACTCACTGTGGGAGCGCGAACCGGAGACCAAGATCTTCCCGGTCCTGGCCGAGCTCGGCATCGGCTTCGTCCCCTACAGCCCGCTGGGCAGGGGCTTCCTCACCGGGCAGCTGCGCAGCGAGGCGGACTTCGCCGAGGACGATTTCCGCCGCCACTCGCCGCGGTTCCAGGGTGAGAACTTCACCCGCAACCTCGCCTTGGTGGACCGGGTGACGGAACTGGCCACCGAAAAGGCGTGCACGCCCGCGCAGCTTGCCCTCGCTTGGCTGCTGGCTCAGGGCGAACACATCGTGCCGATCCCGGGAACCAAGAAGCGCGAACGGCTACGCGAGAACCTGGGCGCCGTCCACGTGCCGCTCTCTGCCCAGGACCTGGCCCGGCTTGATGAGCTGGCTCCCGCCGGCGTTGCGGCGGGCGCACGCTACCCCAACATGGGCACCATCGACGTCTAGGAACGGGAACGGTATGGCCTGTCCGCAGCGGCGGGACGAGCCGTAGCTTCCATCTCCCCGGCTGCGCTCAGCGAGGAGCGCCACAGTCCATAGAGAGCGTCGGCAGCGTGAGGTGCCGCGGCCAGAACGCCTCCCGATGCGGGAAAGCAACAGCGCCGTCCCTCGGCGTCGAGCACTGTCCCGCCGGCCTCCTGCACGATGAGGGCGGCCGCGAGATGATCGGCCGGGCCGAAGTGGTGGATGACTGCTCCGGCGCCGCGGCCGGCCGCGATGCCGACGACGGACATGGTCCCGGATCCCATCACGCGCAGGGTGCAGTGCCGCTCGCTCAGCGCCGCCAGCATCTCCAGCATGCCGGGCCAGGTCCGATGGTTGGCCAGTTCTGTGGACACGATGCGGCCGCTCAAGGGATCCCCGTCGACGGCTTGAAAGGGGATCCGCAGCGGGGCGCCATTGAGCTTCGCACCTCGGTCCTGCACCGCTTCGAAGATTTCATTGCGCCACGGGTCAGCGACAACGCCGACCAACGGGACGCCGTCGAGCGCAAGGGAAAGCGAGAATGCGTTCCAGGGAATGCCGTTCGCGAGGTTGGCTGTGCCATCGACCGGGTCGAGGTACCAACACGGAACGCCGGGCACCGACGAACCGCCCAGCTCCTCCCCGACGAAACTGTGGCCGCTGAACTGCGCGCCAATGATCTCCCGGACATGACGTTCGACCCCAACATCGACCTCCGTCACCAGGTCCGCTGGGTCTTCTTTGGTGGAGATCTGCCCGGGGTCGGTCGAGCTGATGAACTTGATCGCCCACTCGCCAAGCTGCCTGGCGACCGCAGCCGCGCGGTCCAGGTCGAGGCCGGCCGGACCGGCATCTGTCCGGGACCCGTACCCCGGCTGACGTCGGGGCCGTCCCCGAAGAAGCCGCTGCAGGTCCGGCAGCCGGTTCGTGGTCACGGAGTCCACGCCCGCATCGAGCATCCGCAGCATGCCCGGCTCATCGTCCACCGTCCATACCGCCACTTTGTAACCCAAGGCGTGGACGGCCCGGACAAGGCCTGGGGTTACGAAGCGCACGTCCGAATTGATGAACTCCGGTGCGAGGGCCGCCGTGTCCGCTGCTGTGGGCGGCTGCGGCTTATCCCACGGCATCCAGACCCGGGCGTCTGCATCCACAGAACGGATCAAGCGCATACCGTCCAGGTCACCGCACCAGGCAACGTTGACGCCGCTCCCGGAGGCAACCTCGTAGGCCGCTGCTGCCGGTTCGGCGGAGTCCATGTCAATGAGAAGCGTCGATTCCGAGGCTGCAAACAGCGGCAGGACCTCGGCCAGCAAAGGTATCCGCTGCGTACCGTCGCCGGCACTGCCTATTTCCTCACGTGTCATCTCGGAGACAGCCCTGTCCACTCCCCACAGGCGCTCGAGGGTCGGGTCATGCAGCACGATAACCGTGCCGTCCGCAGTCACGCGCACATCGATTTCGACGAAATCGGCACCGGCCGCCAATGCGGACGTGACCGCAGCTATGGTGTTCTCCCGGTGCCGGCTTGTGTCGCCGCGATGGGCACAGGCGCACGGACCTTGATGCTTCTGCGAGCGTCCGCCCTCGGTCACGGGCGCACGCTCGTGGTCGAGGGGTCCGAAACGAGCTGGTCATCGCGGAACGTCATGGCCTTGTTGATGCGGACGAACCCGGACGATCCGAGCGGCGGGACGTCTCCCGAAATGTAGGCCCTGAGTTTCGCATCGGCGCGCTGCAGAAGGACTTCGTGGAAGTGGCCCCTGGGCACGATCCGTTCCACCGTGGCCGGATGGCTTCCCGGCACCTGCACGGCGCTGAAAACCACATCCTCGGGCCGAATCCCGACTACGTCCTCACCGGGCAGAATCACCCCGTCACGGTACGTGCCTTCAATCCGGTTCATGGTGCCGATAAAACCGGCGACGAATGCGGTTTTTGGCTGCGCGTACAGCTCCGCAGGGGTGCTGTACTGCTCGATACGCCCGTTGTTCATCACGGCGATCCGGTCGGACATGGACAGGGCCTCATCCTGGTCATGAGTCACAATGACGGTGGTAATGCCGAGCCTTTGCTGGATCTCCCGGATGTCTTCACGGACTTTGACACGCAATTTGGCGTCCAGGTTGCTCAGCGGTTCGTCAAGGAGCAGGAGATCCGGTTCCTGTACCAGGGCCCGGGCCAAGGCCACCCGCTGCTGCTCTCCGCCTGAGATCTGTCCGGGCCGGGAATGTTTGTGATGCAGCAGGTTCACCAGTCCCAGCACGTTGCTGACATGTTCTTCAATCTCCGCCTTCGGCAGTTTTCGCAGCTTCAGCGGAAAGGCGACGTTCTTGAAGACGGTCATGTGCGGCCACAGGGCGTAGTTCTGGAACACCATGGCGCTCGGCCGCTTGTCGGCGCCGAGAGCGGTAACGTCCCGGCCCGCCACCTTAATCGACCCCTGGTCCGGGGTGAGGAATCCGGCGATCATGCGCAGTGTCGTCGTTTTGCCGCAGCCGGAGGGGCCAAGGAGGGAAACGAGTTCGCCCTCGTTAACGGACAGATTGAGATCGTCGATGATGGTTCGGCCGCCGAGAACTTTGCTCAGCCCGGTGATCTCGAGACCCTCCAGCGGTTGACCGGGAATCGTTCCCCGGCGTGCCGCGGGAGGCGCTGTTTCGTGTCGTGTGTTCATGGTGCGCCCCGCTATCTGATCTGGAAGCCCTCGGCGAGTTGGCCACCCATAATGTGTTTACGGGCCGCCAGCATCAGGGCAACGGAGGGGATGGACAACAGGATGGAGAAGACGGCCGCCACCTGGTTGGGATAGTTCAGGACGAGGGTGTACATCTGCGTCGGCATGGTGAAGTATTCCGGTGCGCCGACGAGGTAAGTGCCCTGGGCCTCATCGAACGCTGCGATGAACGACATGACGATGGCGACCAGAATTCCCGGCAGCGCCATGGGGAGCGTCACGCTAAAAAGAACCCGGACTTTTGAGGCACCTGCATCCCTGGCCGCTTCTTCAAGACTTCGCGGTACGGCGGCGAAGGCAGCGGCTGGAATCCAGGTCATGAAGACAACGGTGCCGAGGATCTGCACGATGACAATACCGGCGACGGTGTTCATGAGATTCAGGGTGTAGAACAACGACGCCATGGTCGCGTACAGGCCCATCTTGGGAAAGGCGTTGGTGGCGAACAGGCCGATCAGAAATGTCCTTCTGCCGAAAAAATCGAACCGGCCGAAAGCATAGGCGGCCGGCAGGCAAATAACAGCCGAAGCGAGAACCACGATCGGGGTGATCGTCAAAGAGTTTTGAACTGCGGCGAAAAGTTGCTGATCCTGGAACACTGTCTGCCACCACCGCAATGTCCAGCCGTCCGGCCCCAAATTCGGGTACGTCCAGTCGACGGCAAAGGCGTGCACCGCCAGCCAGAGCAAAGGCCCCAGGATGAACACCACCATGAAAGCAACGAACAACGCTACGAGCATTTTCGCGCCGAACGCTCCCATGCGGTTCGCCGGTACAGCGCCTATCCCCCTGCCCAGCCGGGCTGGACGGTCCACGCCCTCACTTGCGGCGGGACTTGGAGTTTTGGTCAAGTTGACCATCACACCCTGCCTTGGTCCTTGGCGCTACGCAGGTTCGCCCAGACGTAGAAGCCGGCTATTCCCGACGCAGCAATGAACACCGCAAATGCCATCACCATTGACTGCTGCGGCTGATTGAACGAGATGAAGTATTTTGTGAGTTCAACCCCGAGCATGTTCGGCGTATTCGGGCCGGTGAAGTAGGGGACGGTGAAAGAACCGATGACGCTGATAGCGGTAAAAGTGCCCGCAATGACGATCGGTACGAATGCCATCGGCACCATGATCGAGGTGACAATCCGCAGGAACCCGGCGCCCGCGTCCCGCGCTGATTCGATCATGGCATCGGGAATCGCCTGCAGGCCGGAAGCGATCATCAGGACTGCGAAGGGCAGGGACGTCCAGATGGAAGCGATGATGACAGCGACGACCGTGTACCCCCAGGCAGGGGCTTCGACGCCGAACTGGGCGAAGAAGCTGCGCACGAAGCCGTTACCGGAATAGAACGTCAGAATCGCCCAGGAGGCAATGACGACGGGGATGAACAAGGGAACGACGGCGAGGCCCGAGAGGAGGCTGGCCAGCCAGCCTCCTCTCAACCTCAAATACAGCCCGATCCCCATAGCCATAAACAGCACGGTGGAGGCACTCACCACAGTGACAAGGAGGGTGACTCCGAGGTCGGCCAGGAACATCGGATTCGTGAACACATCCTGATAGGCCGCCAGCGTCCCCCACCAGTTCTCCGCTTCATGGACGTTCAGCCCGATCGTGGCTACGACCGAGTTCAGTCCCCCCGTGAAGCCGAGACTGAATGCCAGCGCGAGGACTATCGGGAAACCGACGAAAGTCAGGATGAAAAGGATCGGCGGCAGGGCCATGGCGAAACCAAGGCGGGAAAGACCCTGATTCTTTTGGCGAGCCGGCCGCGACCGGCGCGCCAGCCGTCCCCGGCGGACCGGCTGCGCCTCCCCGCCCGTACTCGGAACTGACGCCATGGTGCCCTCGCTACTGCCGCCGTCGGACTCTTGCACGGTGCTACTTCCCCGGCACCTTTTCAGCCCACAGCCTGTTCAGGTCCTTCGTCATCGGGTTGAAATAGGTCAGCCGAAGGTTTTCGGTGTCAGCCCTCTCGAACTGCTTCTGGACCTCGGGAGGCAATTTGTCCAGGCTGATGACCGGGTAACCAGCCAAGGTGTCGACGGTGAGGGCCTGCGCCTTCGGGGTGAGGACCCAGTTGGCCAACTTGAGCGCGGCGTCCTGCCGCGGAGAGGTTTTTGGGATGCCCAGGTACGCCGCGCCGCCGGTCAGTGAAGGTTCACTGATCTGCGTGTAGGCCACCGTCTTGGGGATCTGCCCGGTTTTCTGGCCGTTGATGAACATGTCCGACCACACCGGGGCCATCGCCAGCTCGCCGCTTCCGAGCATTTTCAGGACTTGGTCGTTGCCGTTGGGGTAGACGCCTTTTTGGTAGACGTAGGGGTTCAGGCTGGCCAGCGTCTTGAATCCTTCGTCCCAGTATTTCTCCAGATCGGGCTCATAGCCGGTGACCATTTTCTGGCGGACATCCGCAGGGACGTTCATATCCAGGACCGAAGTGACGAAGGACTGACCGGAACCGCCGGAGTTAGGCGTGTTGTAGGTGAATTTGCCCGGGTTCGCCTTGATCCAGGCCAGCACATCGGCCATGGTCTTCGGCGGGGTAGGAACCGTTTTGGTGTCGTAGGCCAACAACACTGAGGAACCGCGGTAAGGAATGCCTCCCGAGCCGCCTGCGGTGACGGTGTCTTTGGGAAGACCGTCCAAGGCAGCGATGTTGCTCGGCGAAACAGGCGTGAGCAGATTGGCTGCGGACGCCTGGGAAACGAACCCGGCATCGACGAGGTCAAAACCCGGGTCTTTGCCCTGCTGGACGGCGCTGGTCATCTTCGCCATCGTCTGCTGGTCATGTTCGCCATGCAGGTCAAGCGTCACTTTGACCTTGTAGCCCGGGTTGTCCTTCTCGAAGGCGGGACCGAGCGAATTCTGCCAAAGATCACTGACGTTGGACCCGCCACTGATGAAAACGGTCAAGGTCTTGTCTCCGCTATCACCGCCGGCGGCCGGCTGCGACCCGCTGCTGCTTTGCACGCAGCCGCTCAGCGCCAGGGCCGTGACCCCTGCCATCGCACCTGCTGTGACCAGTTTCTGTATTTTCACTGTTCCCCCTGAGATTTAGCGTCGAAGCAAGTTCAGGACAGCGGGTCCGGCCAGGCGGTGAGTTCCGCGAAGGACCATGGGCTCGCAATAGCGGTGCCCTCTTCCCAAGCACCATTGCTATTTTGTAAGAAGGTACTGACAAACGGACATATACGCAAGGGGTTCATGGAGCCCCAGGCCCGGCCGACGGCAGGGGGCGAAAGGCGGTCGACGTCGCCGAGACACCGACTGTTATTATCGAGTCACTTGTCCTAACAAGCTGACAAAGGGACACAAGCATTGAAGGGAACGACGTCATGGTTCGGTTGGACCTGAACATCGACCGCACATCTCCTGTACCGCTGTACCACCAGGTGGCCCAAGGCATCGAGTCGGCCATTCACAGCGGCGCCTTGGCCCCGGGCAGCCGGCTTGAGAATGAAATAGACCTGGCTGCACGGTTCAGCCTTTCCCGGCCCACCATGCGCAAGGCAATGGATGAGCTAGTGCGCTCCGGGCTCGTGGTCCGAAAGCGCGGCGTGGGCACCCAGGTGGTCGCCAGCCAGGTAAGGCGCAATCTCGAGCTTTCCAGCCTCTTCGATGACCTTCAGCACAGCGGAAAGCGACCCACCACTGAAGTCCTGTCGGTTGCCCACATCGACGCCGACGACGTCACCAGGGAGGCGCTGCAGCTGCCCCAGGGCGCCCGGGTCTACCAGATCAGCCGGGTCAGGTCGATGGACGGCAAGCCACTGGCATTGATGGAAAATCTGGTCCGCGACGACATCGTGGACCTTGACGAGGAAAGCCTCTCGGAGCGCGGGCTGTATGAGATTCTGCGCGCGGCGGGAGTCAATTTCCGGCTGGCGAACCAGCGTATCGGAGCCGTGACGGCCAATGAGCAGCAGGCGCGGCTGCTCAAGACCACAGTGGGCGCGGCGTTGGTGACCATGGAGCGCACAGCCGTGGACGACCAGGGACGTTCCGTGGAGACCGGACGGCACGTTTACCGGGCAGATGCGTACAGCTTCGAGATGACCCTGGTCCAACGCTAGTTGTAGCCGATTCATCGTGATCTGGTGGTGCCGGTGGACAGCCCTCGGGGAAATCCGTCCCTGGCGGGAGACCACGGCTGGGAACTTAGGCGGCGCCTACCGCTGGCCTTTCCGACCCATCACCCCCAAGGGCTCACGTTCGCCGACGGCCGCACGTTCCTGTCGTCGGTGGAAGTCCTTGAAGCGCCGGCGGCCCTTCCATCGCCCCCGGGGACAGCCCCGGGGCTGTCCCCCGCTTGCTCCTCCGCCTACTCCCCCGGCCGTGGAATCGGGCACATCTTCGTCGTGGACTCCCGGGGAGTTCTGGTCCGCGATGTCCGCGTGGGTCGCGGCGACATCTACCACCCGGGTGGCATTGATTTCGATGGCACCAGTATCTGGTTCCCCGTCGCCGAGTACAGGCCCCGGAGCAACAGCGTGATCTCGACATTGGACCCGGTGACCCTTGAGGTGCGGGAGAGGTTCCGCGTCAAGGATCATGTCGGCTGGGCGGTCCATGACCCCGAGAGCGGTCTTGTTCGCGGCGGCGGGTGGGGTTCTCGCCGGTTCTACACCTGGACGTCGGACGGCGTCGAGGTGAGCCTGTGGGACAACCCGGGCAGCTTCGTTGACTATCAGGACTGCCAGTACGTGGGTCCGGGCCGGGCACTCTGCAGCGGCCTGTCGGTACTGCCCTTCGCGGACGGACAATCTGAGCTCGGCGGTGTTGCTCTGGTTGATTTTGCCCGGCAGCAGATCCTGCAGGAGACTCCTGTCCGGGTCGTCAGCAGTGCCGGCCACGTCG